>JBDTOJ010000123.1:0-13438 GCA_039933295.1 Chloroflexota bacterium | reverse complement strand
CCTCGACCACGGCCACGTGGAGCGAATCCGTCGCGTAGATCGGCGCCGTGCAGCCCTCGATGTAGTGGACCTTGGCGCCCTCGTCCACGACGATCAGCGTCCGCTCGAACTGGCCGGTGTTCTCCCCGTTGATCCGGAAGTACGCCTGGAGCGGAAGCGGCACCTCGACGCCCTTGGGGACATAGACGAAGGAACCGCCCGACCAGACCGCGCCGTTGAGCGCCGAGAACTTGTTGTCCTCGTGCGGGACGACCGTTCCGTAGTACTTGCGGAAGATCTCCGGGTACTCGATGAGCGCCTGGTCCGTTCCCATGAAGACGACGCCGAGCTTGGTCAGCTCCTCCTTGACGGAGTGGTAGACGACCTCGGAATCGTACTGGGCGCCGACGCCGGCAAGGAACTTGCGCTCCGCCTCGGGAATGCCGAGCTTCTCGAATGTCGCCTTGATCTGCTCGGGGACGTCGTCCCATGACTTCTCTTCGCGCTCGGACGGCTTGCGGTAGTAGACGATCTTGTCGAAGTTGATCTTGTCCAGGCCATCGGTCCAGACCGGCATCGGGCGCTTCAGGAAGTGGTCGTAGGCGCGGAGTCGGGAGGCGAGCATCCACTCGGGCTCGTTCTTGAACGCGCTGATCTCCTCGACCGTCTCGCGTGTGATCCCGCGCTTCGTCTCCTTGAGGTAGACGATGTCGTCGTGGAACGCGTACTGATCGCGGCGGTCGGCTACGAGCTCGCGGGTGGTGGTCATGCGGTTCTCCGGCTGCTTCCGGTGGCGTCGAACCGGTCGTCGTGCGCCAGTTCGTGGCATCGGTATGTAATCCCGAGTCAGATTATCGGGATTAGCGCCCAAAGCGTCAACGAGGCCCTAAAAGAACGTTGTGCAACGAGGTTCCTCAATCGTCCTGAACAGCGCCGTCGCCTCGTTCAGGGCGCCAGGCCGGTGCTCATCAAACCCGGCGCCGATCGCAGCGAGGTCGAAGGGGCTCCCACCGAGGTAGGCCGCTCCGAGGGCGCCTGCGTGAATCGTCAGGTCGGCGCTCCGCTTCGTCGGGGAGCAGGCGGCGCCGTCCGGGCCCGCCTCCAGATGGACCCTGACGGGCTTGGGATCCCGCTCCGCGTCGACGACCTCAATGACCAGGTCACCCGGCCGTTCATACGTCCGCGCCGCGAGCGCGGTCGGAACATCCAGGAGATGCACCCACAACCCGTCCCCTACCCCGGTCGCATCGGCGGCGCGACGGTTCGTCAGGAGCCACGGGAGGTCGTCCGATAGCGCGCCGCGCTCCGCCTTGACGGTCGCCACGAGATCGGTTTCCGCCAGGAACCGCCACAGCGCGCGATAGGCCGCCGGACTGGTTGCGACCAGGTCCTGAATCTTGATGACCGCCCGGGGCTGGCCATCTTCCCACTTCGGGTCGGCCGAATACCTCACGAACCCGTCGGGTGTGCCCTCGGTATCGCGGTGGACCGCGACCCAGCCCTTCCACGCCTCACCCCAGGCTACCTTGATCAGCTCGAGGCTCCAGGCGAAGGAAACCGGTCGTCGCCGGATCTCGCCAACCCTCCCGAGCCGATACCGCTCATGCACCTCGCGCATGAGGCCTGCCGTCGACTCGTCGGCCGGCAGGAATTCGATGTCGGCGTCCGGCGGTCCGAAGAATGCCGTCGAGCGCACGTCGAGCGCCCACTCACAGGCGGTGACCGCCGTCCCGTAGCCGAAGCGGCCGTAGATCCCCGCCTCGGCCGCGTACAGGATCGCCAGCGCTTCCCCGCGCTCTCGGGCGGCGGCGTGTTCGGCGGCGATCATGGCGCGGAGGATTCCACGGCGACGATGGGTCGCTCGGACTGTCACGGCGGAGAGCGCGGTCGCGGGGACGGTCGCCAGGCCCGGGACGGTCACTTCCGTCGCAAAGGTTCGGAACGTCCCGACGACCGTGCCATCGAATGCGCCCCAGACCCGGTCCAGTTCCCAATGCGGGGCGATCTGCGAGGCGATCAACGGCACGTCGGGTCGCTCAAGGAATGTGGTCGTCAGGCACTCAAACCAGGCGGCCATCTCGTCTTCGCGGACGAGCCGGATGTCATGCGTCATGAGCCGACTGTAGCTCGGCGCGTCTGTCGCCGCCAACCGAATCGCGGCTGTGCGACGATGCCCGAATGTTCGACCTGTCGAGTTCGGTCTGGCAGTTCGGTATCCCGCCGCTCGAACTGATCATTCGAAGCCTCGTCGTCTACGTCATCTTCCTCGCTGCCCTCCGCGTGTCCGGGAAGCGGGAGCTCGGCCAGTTCACGGTGTTCGATCTTGCCGCGGTCCTCCTCGCCGCGAACGCGCTCCAGCCGGCGATCACCGGATCCGATGCGTCCCTGCCCGGGGCGATGCTCATCCTGGTCACCCTGTTCGGTGCGAACCGTCTGGTGGCGCTCGGGCGACGACGATCCGCGTTCCTCCGACGCCTCCTCGATGTGCCGCCAACGACCATTGCCCGTAATGGCGCGTGGATGCGCGCCGAGCTCGAACGGGAGGGCCTGGACGACGAGGACCTGGCTGCGGCCCTCCGGGAGCACGGACTCCAGAGCATCGATCAGGTGCAGCTCGCGGTC
Source organism: Chloroflexota bacterium (assembly GCA_039933295.1). Classification (GTDB taxonomy): domain Bacteria; phylum Chloroflexota; class Limnocylindria; order Limnocylindrales; family CSP1-4; genus UBA5189. The sequence goes on along the minus strand of JBDTOJ010000123.1, from coordinate 10,837 downwards.
CTCGAGCACGACGGAGCGATCAGTGTCGTCCCGCGCGAAGGCCAGCGGGTCCGGATGCACGCTCGTGTACGACGGTATCGGACGCGGGGTCCGGGGAGCCGATGACCCGACGGGTCAGTGCCGGGATCCTGCTGTACCGCCAGCGTGATGGCCAGACGGAGGTGCTGCTCGGGCATCCCGGTGGGCCGTTCTTTGCGAGGCGCGATCACGGGCACTGGACGGTCCCGAAGGGCGAGGTCGCCGATGGTGACGATCTCATCGCAACCGCCTACCGCGAGTTTTCCGAAGAGACCGGGCACCAGGTCACGGACGTGGTCCGCCACCCGGACCAGGCGGCAATCGACCTTGGATTCGTGATCCAGGCGAGCGGCAAACGTGTCCATTGCTGGGCCATCGAAGGGGACCTCGGCCCGGAGCACGCGAAGTCGAACACGTTCGAGATGCCCTGGCCACCGGGGAGCGGTGAAATCGGCACCTTCCCCGAAATCGACCGAGTCGCCTGGTTTCCGTTGGACGAAGCACGTCGGCGAGCGAACCGGTCCCAGTCCGAATTCATCGATCGCCTGGAGGCACAGCTCGGCACTTGAATGTGCGCAGAGCTCCGGCGCGGTTCGTCGTCAGTCGAGACCAAGAATCCTCAAGGCATCATTCGCGAGCTGCACGGTCCCGAGCCCGGTCGCGGCGAGGAGTCCGATCCCACCGGCCGTCACGAGAGCGGCGGGCGGCTCTGTGCGGGAACGGCTGATCCGGAGGATCCACCACACAAGCGTGACCCCTCCGACCCCGACGAGGGCCCATCCCATGAGGACCGGCGGGGTCGCGCACCCGCAGCCGTCGCTGGTGAGGTACAGGTTGGCGACGGTCGGGAGGAAGGCGAGGCCGGCAACACCGATGGCCCCATACACGATCAGCAGGGGCCAGGCCCTCGATCCGGCCCGGGGCATGCGGGCATCAAGGCGAGCGTCCAGCCAGGCCACCGCCGCCCCGGCGAAGGCGATCAGCGCGAGGAACATGGCGATGATCGCGGGCTCGCGGTCGAGCAGCGAGAAATCGGTGTTGGTTGAACGAACGAGGAGCATGCCGACGAGGCCCACGGTCATCGGCATCGCGATCAGTATTCGGCGCTTCGGGGCGGCGGGAAGCCAGGGCTGAGCGATCACCCACAGCAGGCCGAGTACGATGCCGCCGCCAAGCCCGCCGAAAAGCATGAGCGCCAGCGTGCCGTTCAGCGTAAACGCTCCGATGAGCTCGCCGTTCTCGGTTCGGAAGCCCGTGGCATCCGGGTTCAGCACTGCGGCGACGCTCATCACGACTCGCCCGCCCAGACCCCCGACAAGGAAGCCCGTGAAAGCGCCTGCCAGGCCCCCGCGAGCGATGTCTCGGAGGACCTCGGTCAACCGAATCAGCACGAGTCGCCTCCATGTACATGCAGCCCTTGCGGGATCGCCGCACCGTTCGGCCGACGACGCTGGCTCACCGAACTATAACGCGCCGCGTACTAGTCAACAACGACGTCGCGGCGGCCGAGAGATGTCGCCGGCGGCTACCATCGGCCGGTGTCCGATCCTCTGCTCCACCTGAGCCGCGCCACCGCGCGCCGATTCATGGTCCTCCGTCATCTGCTCGTGCCGCCCCGGGGATTGCCCGCCGAACCTGAGAGCGTGCTCCGGGTCATCGATCGAATCGGATCGCTCCAGTTCGACCCTCTCGAGATCGCCGGGCGCAATCACGACCTCGTGCTTCTGGCCCGCATCGAAGGCTATCGGCGGCCCTGGACGGATCGCTGGCTGTATGGGGACCGGGTGCTGTACGAGACCTACAACAAGATGTTCTCCATCGTGCCGACTGCCGAGTTGCCGTGGTATCGGATCACGTGGGACAGGAACCGCGAGGTCCACGCTGCCGGCACATTCGACGAACACGCTCCGCTGGTCGAGGAGCTGCTCGGCCGGATCCGCGCCGACGGACCGCTGTCCTCAACGGACTTCGAGGCGCGGGCCGCGATCGACTGGTACTGGCGGCCGACGAACCAGGTCCGGGCGATCCTCGAGGCACTCGCGGAGGCCGGCATCCTGGCGATCTCGCGGCGGGAGGGAAACCGACGGGTCTATGACCTGACCGAACGGCTCTTTCCTGCCGCGCTGCTCGATCAGGCGCCATCGCCCGAGGAACAGCTTCGCCACAAGGTCCTGTCACGGTATCGAGCCGTGGGCCTGCTCGGTGCCACGGGCGAGTACACGCTCTGGATGGGCACGGGTTCGGCGATCGCGAGACGCGCCATGATCGAGACGCTCGTCGATGACGGTGCCCTCATTCCGGTGCAGATCGAAGGCCTGAAGGGCCCTCGCTACGTCGTGGCCGAGGAGCTCGAGATCCTCGACCGGGCGCGAGACGAGGTCGAGGCGGGTACCTCACCCGGAGGCATGGACCCCGGCGTCGCCTTCCTCGCGCCGCTTGATCCGCTGTGCTGGGATCGCGATCTGTTGCGTCGGCTCTTCGACTTCGACTACGTCTGGGAGGTCTACGTCCCGGAGAAGAAGCGACGCTGGGGCTACTACGTCCTCCCGATCCTGTACGGCGACCGGCTGGTCGGGAGGATCGAGCCGCGGATCGAACGCCGCTCCGGGGCCCTCCGGATCGCCGGGCTGTGGTGGGAACCGGGATTCGACGCTCTTGCCCATCCTGCGTTCGTGGCCGCGTTCACCAGCGCCGTGGCCGCACACCGCGAGTTTGGCGGGATGGAGAAGGTCGTCTTCCCGAAAACCGTTGTCCATCGCCCGTTCGTGACGCTGGTTCGAGCCGCGCTGGGGACCTGAGCAGGTCCGCGAACGCCACCGCCGCCCTGCGAGCGCAACCGTGGGACGATGGGCCCGACCGACAACTCGGTCCGGACCCGACCTGGAGGTTTCAACCATGGCCGAAACTCGACATGCAAGCGTCACATGGAAGGGCGATCTGCTCACGGGCGCAGGGACCATCGACTACGTCTCGAGTGGCGTCTTCTCGCGGATGCCCGTCTCGTGGGCCGCTCGCACCGGCGCCCACAACGGCAAGACGTCGCCCGAGGAACTCCTCGCTGCGGCGCACGCGAGCTGCTTCTCGATGGCCTTTTCCGCCCGCCTCGCCAAGAACAGCACGCCGGCAACCAAACTCGATGTCAAGGCTGAGGTCCTCTTCGACAACGCGAGCGGAGGCTGGAAGGTCACGACCAGCACCATCACGGTCGTCGGTGACGTTCCCGGCATCGATCTGGCCACATTCCAGGCGATCGCCGACGACGCCAAGGAGAACTGCCCGATCTCGATCGCTCTCAAGGGCAATGTCGACCTTGTCGTGAAGGCCTCGCTCGCAGGCTAGGCCGCCGCTCCAACCGCGAGTCGATAGCCGCTGCGCTGGCCAGCGAACGATTGCCGGCCCGCGATTGAACATTCCGTGACCTCGGAACTCCTTATCTGCTGACAGCCCGGACTGGGCGATCAACGGAGTAACGATGGAACGAGACCTCGTTCTCGCGGCGAGTGGTGGCAGCAGAGAGGCGTTCGGCTCGCTCGTGGCGGGCTCGATCGACCGCTGCTATGCGCTCGCGTTTCGCATGCTGCGCGATCCCGAACTCGCTCGCGATGCGGTCCAGGGAGCACTGCTCGGCGCCTGGGAGGACCTGCCGGGCCTTCGGGATCCAGATCGCTTCGAAGCCTGGCTGACCCGCCTCGTCGTGAATGCGTGCTACGCCGAGGCCCGGCGGGAGCGACGCTGGACGGCGAAGTTGCGGCTCATCCCGATGGATCAGCCGAGCGCCCCGGATACGGCGCTTTCACTCGCCGATCGCGATGAGCTGGATCGGGCGTTCGCCCGACTCCCGATCAACCAGCGCGCGGTCGTTGTGCTCCACCACTACCTCGGCCTCTCGCTCGCCGATGTCGCGACGACCCTCGACATTCCGGCCGGGACGGCACGTTCGCGCCTTCACCACGCGATTCGCCAGTTGCGCGCGGCCATCGATGCCGATTCCCGCCCCATTCCCCACTCGGAGGACCGACCGGCATGAACCACCAGAAACCGTTCGATATCGCCCTGGAGAGGTGGCTCGACGACGGTCCGACGATCGCGCCGTCCGGCCTCGGCCAGGAGGTTCAGGACCAACTTTCGGGGCGCCATCAGGATCGGCGGCTGTTCCGAAGCACACGGAGGCTCCTCATGAATACACGGATCGCCCAGGCCGCAGCGGCAGTCGTCGCTGTGCTCGCCATTGCCGGGGGCGCCTACTGGCTCGGCGGCCAGGGAAGCCCATCCCAGGTCGGTGCCAATGGTTCGCCTTCTACGCAGGCGACGTTCAGTGCCGAAGCCACGACGTCCTGCCCACCAACCGCCGGAGGGCCTTGCTCCGTTCCATCGCAACTCCCGACGCCCGTGCTGACGATCGGCCTGTGCCTGCCATCCGATGTCTCCGCCCGGATCACCACCTGGGACGGTGCCACCGGACACAGGATTGCCACGGTGGAACTTCGGAACGACGGCTCGTCCGCCTGCCTGTGGCCGACCCTCGACCAGCCTCAACTCGTCGATGGCACCGGGGCCATCCTGATCAACGGCGCCGTGGCTGCGGCTGGCGACACGCTGAACCTCGCCCCCGGTGACGTCGTGACAACGCTTGTCCAGGACGCCAACTATTGCCGACCGGCTCCGATCGGACCCGTCACCGTCGCGTTCGTGATGCCTGGCGGGACCGGGCGCGTGGTGGCGGCCCCGGTGTCCGCGACGGACTCCGACGGGGTCCCGCCGTGTACTGGCGCGGCGGGTTCGGCCGGGGACATCGAGATGCACCCCTGGTCCCGGTGAGCGAGTCGGGCCGTGGCCTGCCTGGCGAGTTGAGCGCGACCTGACAGTCCCGGCGTCGTTCGGGCGCGGGTCAGAGATGTCGGAGGAAGGCCTCCGGATCGCGCAGGAAGTCGCGGGTCAGGTTGACGTGCTCGAGGTCCGCGTATGCCACTCGGCGCATGGGCGCGGCGTCGAACGACCAGATCGCGGCACCGGGGAACGCAAGGAGGATCGGCGAGTGAGTCGCCATGATGACCTGGATGTCCCGTCCGACCATGTGCTTGAGGAGCGCCAGGAATGAGAGCTGGCGCGAGGGCGACAGCGGAGCCTCGGGCTCGTCGAGGAAGTAGATCCCTCCTGGAACGAGCCGCTGCTGGAAGAAGTGCAGGAAGCTCTCCCCGTGCGAGCGCGCATCGAGCCCATCGCCGTACCGATCCGTGAGCGCGGCAAGTTCCCGTTCAAGCGGCATCCTTGCCAGCGAGCGGGCGAGATCCGGCGCGTCGGCGTACTCAACTTCGACCCGGCGGAGTTCCGTTTCCAGCCCGGCGCGAGTCGCGTCCATGCGCTTGGCGTAGCCGAAGAAGTCCTCGGCGCGCAGGTAGAACCCTCGACCGGGCCGCGTGGCCCAGGTCAGCTTGAGATCAGCCGCGAGTGCCCGCGGCCCGGCCAAGGTCGGATCGTCGACAAGCTCATTACTCCCGACGGAGATCGCGCGCGCTGCGATCGCCAGCGCTTCGAGGAGCGTCGACTTCCCGGACCCATTCTCGCCCACAAAGGCGGTGACCGGATCGGCAAACGCGAGATCGAACGTCGCGCCGACAGCAGGGATATCGAACGGGAAGCCGCAGGCCCGGGTCGATGATGGCCGAAGGGCGGCGCGGCGCAGGTGGATCACCGGTGGATGGTCACGTGTTTGCCTGTCGCCGCTCGCACGCTGGCCGGGATCACGTCAGCCGATCGTCAGCAGGCGCCGCGGGTTCGCGACCGTGAGCTGATCGATCTCGACGTCGGAGACGCCACGCTCGCGCAATCGAGGCAGGAAGCCGTCGTTGAGGTAGGTGTACCCGTTGCCCTCGTAATGATGGAGTTGCGAGTTGTGGCAGACGTCCTGGCTGAGGAAGACGCGATCCGCATGACCGCGGGACAGGAGCTCAAGGATCAGGTCGACGACCCGCGGCTCGCCGAGGCGCTCCTGGGGCGTAAACGACATCCCGAGGAAGTCGAATTCGAGGTTGGCGCCGCGCCGGATGATCTCGAGGTAGTGATCCAGTGAGGGGTAGGAATCGGCGTGGCCGATGACGACCCGAGAGAGATCGGCGCGCTCATCCTCGAATGCCCCGAGTTGGGCAAGGCCAACGTCACTCATGACCGCGTGCGTGGTGATGGCCAGGCCGGTCCGTCGGGATGCCCGCGCAACTGCCCGATGGACGCGCTCCTCCTGCGCCGAGAGCCACGGCTTGTCTGTCCCGATCTCGCCGATGATGCCCGGGCGAATCGGAGTGTCGAGTCCGGCTACGATGATCCCCTCGGTCGCCTCGCGGACCAGTTCATCGGCCAGGTCATCGACGGATCGACGATCGATCCGGGCATCGGCCGGGTAGTACGACTCGCGATACCAGCCACAGCCCATGACGATATTGAGCCCCGTGTCCCGGGCAAGCTGGGCCAGCCACGCGGGATCACGGCCGACCCCGGGAAGGGTCAGATCGACGAGCGTCGAACCTCCGGCGGCGCGAAAGCGGATCAACTCCTTCGTCATGATTGGCAGGTCCCGGGTCAGCTCCCAGTAATCCCAGCGATTCGGGATTTGCCAGAGTGCGATCGCCGTGTGCTCGTGGGGCAAGGTGAGGCCAAGCGTCGCGGGATCAAGTGGCCCCAGGACGGTCTGAGCATGCGGCGCCGCGGACGGGGACATCGCGGCCGAGTCTACGCCGCCGAGCCGCGCTCCCGGGCGCCGCCCGGCACGGGTCCCATGATCGAATACGGCTGCGCGGCGACCTCGGGAATGGACGGCCTGGTCTCACTCGCGGCACCCGCGAGGACCAAAGCGAGGATCTCGCGCGCCTGGCTCTCCGCGTCGGCGCGCCGGAATGCGGGTCCTTCCTCCGCCCGGACCAGCAGCATGCCGTCAAGGAGGGCGATGTACGCCTGGGCCGTGGCCGATGCATCCATCCAGCGCGGAAGTTCGCCGCGCGCAATCCCCTCCTCGAGGAGGAAGGTCCCGGCCATGACCAGCTGGGCGCGTCGCCGCTGGAGCATCTCGCGCGCCGCCGGCTCCGCATCCGCTTGAGCCCACGCCTGGACGAGGAAATCGGCATCGCCGGGACCGGCGGCGCTCTCCTCGGCGCTGTCGAAGTAGAAGCCGACTGCAATCGCGAGCCGATCGGCGACGGTTCGCCCTGTCGCGAGCCTCGTTGCCAGTTCGCCAAGCCCGCGCCCCGAGGCCATATCACAGGTCGCGAGGAACAGATCTTCCTTGCCCTTGAAGTACGTGTAGATGGCGCCGACCGAGAGGCCACACTCACGGACGACGTCCTGGATCGTGGCGCGGTGAAAGCCACGCTCCCCGAAGACCCGGAGGGCAGCGCCGACGATCCGCTCGCGGACCTCCTGTCCGTGGGCAGCGGTTATGCGCGGCACGTCGGGACCCCATTCATAGCGAACATTTCTTCCCCATCGTAGTCCGAACCAGCACGGTGCCGCAACCATTCCGGGTTGACAAGGAGAATGATCATTCTCTAATGTTGCGGCGTTACCTCGACGATCGGCGCCCGCGGGTGCCGCCACTGCAACGGAAGGGATCCAGATGTTCAGCCGCTGGGGCGCGTTCGTCTACCGACGCCGCCGGTTCGTCCTCCTCGTGATGCTGCTCGTGGCAGCAGGTGCCGCGCCACTCGCTGCCGGTACATCGGCCCAGCTGTCGGCGGGCGGCTGGCTGGACAAGAACTCCGAATCGGCACGTGTTTCGGCGCGACTCCAGGCCGAGTTCGGTGGCGGTCAGAGTGCGTATCTGGCCCTGTTCCGGGCTGATACTGCCGGCGCGGACGCCCGTGGTGCCGACTTCCAGGCGGCCATTGCGACCACCCTGGCCGGCCTCAAAAGTGACCCGAGGGTCAGCGGCGTGACCGGCTATGCCGAAACCCACGACGATCGCTTCGTCAGCATCGCCGGCAACGCTGCGTATGTGGTCATCGGGCTCAACATGACCGACGACAAGTCGGTCGAGGCTGTCGATTCCATCGAAGCGCTGCTCGCGCCGCCGCCCGGCTACGAGGTGGCGCTGACCGGGTTCGGCCCGATCCAGAAGGACTCGGCGGCGCTCTCGGAGAAGGATCTCGTCCGCGCCGAGACCGTATCCCTGCCGATCGCGGCGATCGTCCTCATCCTCGTCTTTGCCTCGCTCGTCGCAGCGGGTATGCCGTTGGTCGTTGCCGGCCTGGCGATTCCAACCTCGCTCGCGGTGATCAACCTGGTCGCTCGCGAGACGGAAATGAGCATCTACGTCCTGAACATCGCCACGATGCTCGGGCTCGCCCTCGCGATCGACTATTCGCTGTTCATAACGAGTCGGTTCCGCGAGGAACTCGCGAAGGGTCGGAGCACAGAGCAGGCCGTCCAGATCGCGATCGCGACCGCGGGCAAGGCCGTTGTCTTCTCCGGGATCGCCGTGGCCATCGGTCTGTCCGGTCTCCTGTGGTTCAAGGCGAGCGCGCTCAGTTCGATCGGGCTCGGCGGGGCGATCGTCGTGCTCTCGTCGGTGATCTTCTCGATGACCTTCCTGCCAGCGCTCCTCGGGGTGCTCGGGCCACGGGTCAATGCGCTGTCGACAGGCGGCATCCTTCGTCGGCTGGGTATCGGTGGCACCGAGGCCGCTGCGGCAAGCGAATCGCGATGGGCGCGCGTCGCGCACGCGGTCATGCGTCGTCCGATTGCCGTTCTCGTGCCCGTCCTGGCGGTGCTGTTCCTAGCCGGATCTCCGTTCTTTCGGCTCCAGCAGGGCGTACCTGATGCCAGCATCTTCCCCGCCGGACTTCCCAGCCGCGATGCATGGGTCTCGCTGCTGAGTGACTTCCGACCGGGCGAAACATCGCCGATCACCATCCTCGTGGAGCCACGGGCGGGCACGACGGACGTCAAGACGATCCAGGCGGTGATGGACTATTCCGCGAGCCTCGACGCCATCGACGGGATTGATCGGGTCGAGGGCCCGTTCGCCCTGACGGATCCAGCGACCGGGACCGCGCTGACGGCGGAGCAGGTTGCGCAACTCTATGTGGCGCCGGCCGGATCGCTCCCTCCCGAGCTCGCTGCGGCGGTGACGGGACTCCGATCCGCGTATATCCGCGACGGCGTCATTCGCCTCGATGCGATCAGCCCGCTCGAGCCGGCCGTCCCCGCTGGGACTGCGGTCATCCCGAAGGTCCGTGCGGTCAGTGGTGGTGACGCGATCTCGACCGTCGAGGTCGGCGGCGTGGCGGCGGTCTCGGAGGACTTCCTGATCGCTCAGAACGACCGGATGCCATGGGCGGTGGGAACAACCCTGCTCGCCTCGGCGGTCATCCTGTTCCTGCTCTTCGGCTCCCTCGCGATCCCGCTCAAGGCCGTCGTGATGACCCTGCTCTCGCTGTCGGCCAGCTTCGGTGCGCTGGTCTTCATCTTCCAGGAAGGCAACTTCCACGAGTTCCTGAACTTCAACCCGATCGGCTACACCATCGCGGGTAACCCGATCATCATGTTTGCCGTCCTGATCGGCCTCTCGATGGACTACGAGGTCCTCCTCCTTTCCAGGATCCAGGAGTCGTATCGGAGAACGGGCGATAACACGGCCGCGGTGGCCGAAGGCCTGGCCAAGACCGCCGGTGTGATCACGGGAGCGGCGATGATCATGGTCGTCGTGTTCTCATCGTTCGCGCTGGCCGAGGTCGTCACGATCAAGAGCATCGGCGTCGGGATGGCCATCGCGGTCTTCGTGGACGCGACCATTGTTCGTGTGCTGCTCGTCCCAGCCACGATGCGACTGCTCGGTGAATGGAATTGGTGGGCGCCCGGTATCCTCGGACGACTCGCGGATCGGCTTGGCTTCAGCCACGTCGAGGACGTCGAGGACGGCGGAGTGGTGGCGGTCGCAACCAAGTCGATGCGGAGCGAAGCCTGACGCCATCGGGAGGACGAATCTTGGCCATTAATGAGGAGCCGGGCCGGGCGACGCCGATCGGCGGGCCAACGGTCCATCCATACGGCTGGCAGTGGGGACCGGACGACAAGCGGCGCCCGGGCCTGCCGTGGATCGGTGTCTTCCTCGTTGTGTTCGGCGCCCTGCTGATCATCCAGTACGCGCTGCCCGACTACCAGAATCTCGGCAACACCGCGGTCCTGGCGGCCGGCCTCGCGTTCCTGCTCGTCTGGGCGCTTCGGCGCGGCACCGTGCCGCTCTATCTCGGTGCGTTCCTGACCGCGGCGGCCATTCCCGGAACGATCCGGGGCCTCGGCTACGCCATCGGTGCCGGTTGGGGCACGCTGTTCTTTGGCGTTGCCCTGCTGTTCATCGCCCTCGTCCGGGCGACGCGCAGTGGAGGCTGGGGATGGCAGGCGATCGCCGGTGCCGGCCTCGTGCTCCTCGCGTCCTCGGAGATCGCCGTTCCCGAGGTCTCGAGCCTCATTGTCCCGGCGCTTCTGGTCGTGCTGGGCGGAATCCTCCTCATCCGGGGGCAAGGTCGCGGCTGAGCCAGGGCATCGCGACGGTTCGGGGCAAGTCTGCAACTCGCTGTTGCCTCATCTGCGGCTCGCTGTTGCCTCATAGGCAACATTGGCGCCACGAACACGGGCGGCTGGCGCCCTCGAGCCGGGCTGTTGCCTGTCACGCACCACGGGCGCTGCAAGCCCGGGTCGATTGCCTCCTCAATGGCCCATTGTTGTCTGTGAGGCCCAGTGGCGCGGCTCAGTGGCGCGGCTCAGTGGCGCGGCTCAGTGGCGCGGGTCGGTGGCGCGGGTCGGTGGCGCGGGTCGGTGGCGCGGGTCGGTG
>JBDTOJ010000122.1:0-5174 GCA_039933295.1 Chloroflexota bacterium | reverse complement strand
CTCCAGACGTACCTGCCGATCATTCCGAAGCACATCTGGTCCACGGAGACCTCGTCCACCATTGGCGATGCCACGTTCACGGCGCCCCTCGTCGGCACCGGACCGTACCAGGCCGTCGAATGGAAGACGGGACAATTCGTCCGATTCCAGCGGAACCCGAACTACTGGGGGACGCAGGGCTTCGCCGATGAAGTCGACATCGTCATCTACAAGACGACCGACAGCATGGTCCAGGCCCTCAAGGCCGGTGAGGTTGACTATGTCCATGGGGTCAATGCTGACCAGCTCAACGCGCTCAAGACGGACGCCAACATCAAGACCGTCGCGGGTGCCGCCAACGGCTGGACCCAGATGGCCTTCAACACGTACGGCAGCGGAACGGACAAGACGATCCCGGACGGCGGCCCTTCGACCACCGCCCTCAAGGACCCGGCCTTCCGGGACGCGCTGGGCTACGCCGTCGATCATCAGGCCCTCGTGGATCGTGTCCTCGGCGGGTATGGCGACGTCGGCAATACGATCGTTCCGCCCGTCCTGACCTCATGGCATGTCGAGCCGACGACGCCACGCACCTTCAACATCGACCTTGCCAAGCAGAAGCTCGATGCGGCCGGCTACAAGCTGGACGCCGCGGGCAAGCGCCTCGACAAGGACAACAAGCCCATCACCCTTCGTATGTTCATGCCTGATTCGGATCCCAACTATCCGAAGGCCGCCCAGTTCATCGTTGACTGGTACGGGCAACTCGGGATCACGGTGACCACACAGGTCCTTGATTCGGCCACGCTCGGGGACAAGGTCCTGCCGCCCGAAGCCGACGACGGGACCACCAAGTACACGGCCGACTACGACATCGAACTGTGGGGATGGACGTGGAGCGTCGACCCGAGCGGCGAGCTTCAGATCTTCAAGTGCGACGCGATCGGGAGTTCGTCCGACAGCCAGTACTGCGATCCCGCGTACGACAAGCTGTACGCCGATCAGCTGGCGGCCACCTCGGCGGAGGCTCGGAAGGCGATCATCGCCCAGATGCAGAACATGATCTACGACGCCGCGCCGTACAACATCCTGTACTACGACGCCAACCTCGACGCCTATCGGACTGACCGCTTCGCCGGCTGGCAGAACCAGCCCACTGCGAACGGAACGCCGATGTTCACCTATGGAACCCTGAACTACACCCGGCTGACCGACGCCGCCGCGGCGCCGACGCCGGCTCCGACCGACGGCACGGCGGCAACGCCGGCCCCATCGAGCGGCGGGTCCGGTTCAACCGGGTCCGGCGACTCGACGCCGCTGATCATCGGGGCGATCGTCGTGATCATCGTCGCCGGCGGGGCCCTCTACATGCGCCGGAGCGGTTCCGGCGGCAAGCCCAAGGATCAGGCTGAAGAGTGAACCTCAACCCGTCGGGGTTGATCCTTCCGGGGCACCTTCGGGTGCCCCGACCTTCCGACTGACCAGCACCAGACCGTGGCCAGCCGATACCTCGGGCGCAAGCTCGTCCAGGCATTGGCGACCATCTTTGCCATCGTCCTGCTGAACTTTGTCCTGTTCCGGATGATGCCCGGGTCTCCCGAGCGCGTCCTCTTGCGGAACCCGTACCTGACGCCCGAAAAGGTTGCCGAGGCCCGTCACAAGTGGGGCCTGGACGCGGATCTGTTCCCGATCACGATCGGGATCGACCCGCCGACGTTCCGGATCAACGAGCGCAATCAGCTGACTGCCTTCGTCGGCTCAACCCTGACCGGGGACCTCGGCTACTCGCTCAAGTTCCGGGGAACACCGGTCACCGACGTGATCGGCCAGCGGTTCTGGCCGACCATCCTGCTCATTGGCTTTGGCGAGGCCATCGCGATCACGGTCGGCCTCGCGGTCGGCGCCTATGCCGGCTGGAAACGTGGCAGTCGGGCCGATCGGATCGGCAGCGGGATCAGCCTCGTCCTGTACTCCATGCCGTACTTCGTGATCGGCATGCCGCTGATCCTGATCTTCGCCGCGCGGCTCGGCTGGTTCCCGACCTCGGGCATGCTCACGATCGGCGCAACCTATGGCTCGATTTTCGAGCAGTTGTTCGACTTCGGACGGCATCTCGTGCTTCCGTTGGCAACGGTCAGCCTCGGCCTGATCGGGGGGTACTCGATCATCATGCGTTCCTCGATCATCGAGACCCGGGCCGAGGACTACGTCGCGACCGCCCGCGCCAAGGGGCTCACCGATCGCCAGGTCCTGGGTCGGCACGCATTCCCCAACGCGATGCTGCCGATGGTCACGCTGATTGCCATCAACCTCGGCTACGTCGTGGCAGGCGCGATCACCGCCGAGGTCGTGTTCAATTGGCCGGGCCTTGGCACGCTGACCGTGGATGCGCTGAGCGCGCGCGATTACCCGGTCCTCCAGGGCGTGTTCCTCCTCTTGTCGATCACGGTTGTGATCGCGAATCTGGTCGCGGACCTGGTCTACGCCTTCCTTGACCCGCGAGTGCGGTCGTGACGAGCGGACCGACAACCGCGACGGCTCGCGTCCCACGGTCGGAACGGTGGCGACTTCGGGTGCGCAACCTGCGCGATTTCGCGCGACGTTTTGGGGGCCGCAGCGACGGGCGGCTCGGTTTCGTGATTCTCGCGATCTTCGCGGTCCTGGCCATCGCACCGCAGCTGTTCGTCGGAGCGCTCCAGACGGCCACGACCGCGACGGGTCACTCCCTCGAACCCCCCTCCGCCACGCACCTGTTCGGGACCGATGAACTGGGTCGCGACCTCCTCAATCTCACGATTCACGGGGCGCGGATCTCGATGAGCATCGGGCTGCTCGCCACAACGATCACCATCTTCGTCGGCGCCCTGATCGGGATCGTCGCGGGCTACCTCGGCGGAACGACGGACAACGTCCTCATGCGCGTCACGGACTTCTTCCTCGTCCTGCCGACGTTCGTGCTGGCGATCATCCTCGCGCCGGTCATCCTCGACGTCATCGGCACGGGCGCCGAATTCTTCGGGATCCGGGCGACCCTGCTCGTGATCGTCGTTGTGATCGGCGTGACCTCATGGGCCACGACCGCCCGGATCATCCGGTCGCAAACGCTTTCGATCCGCGAGCGGATGTTCGTCGACCGGGCGCGGGTCATCGGTGCCGGCTCGGGCCACATCATGCGTCGCCATATCTTTCCGAATGTCGTCAATCTGATCGTTGCCCAGGCGGTCATTACGTTTGCTCTGGCGGTCTTCACTGAAACGACCCTGGCGTTCATCGGGCTCGGAGACCCGTTCGCGCCATCGTGGGGCCAGATCCTCAACGCCGCGCAATCGGCCGGGGCCCCGGGCCTCGAGGCCTGGTGGTACATCGCGCCACCGGCCGTTTGCGTTGTCCTGGTCGTGCTGGCCTTCACCCTCGTCGGCAATGCGCTCGACGACATCCTCAACCCAAAGACCCGGGGCCGACGATGACCGCTGATCGTGCTCCAGTCACACCCGCGCCGGGCCCGGCCGCTGCCCCCGCGCGCCGTCCCCACGTGCTGCCGAAGCTCGCGGACCCCGATGCGCCGCTCCTCGTGGTGGACAACCTGACGACGACCTTCAGCCTCGAGGGCGCGTCGGTCAGCGCGGTCGATAGGGTCAGCTTCCGCCTCAACGACGGCGAGGCGCTCGGGATTGCCGGTGAATCCGGGTGCGGCAAGACCACGACCGCGCTGTCGCTGATCCGCCTGCTCCCGCCGAACGGGCGGATCTCCGCCGGCAGCGTCAATTTCCACGGGACCGATCTCGTCGAGAAGTCGGAGTTGGCATTGCTCCGCTATCGCTGGCGGGAGATCAGCATCGTCTTCCAGGGTGCGATGAACGCCCTGAACCCGGTGCAGCGGGTCGGCGAGCAGATCGCGGAGCCCATCGAGCTCCGGCTCGGGGAATCGCGCGACGCGTCGATGTCGCGTGCCCGCGAGCTCCTCGAACTCGTCGGCATCCCCGCAAAGCGTGCCCAGGCCTATCCCCACGAACTGTCCGGGGGCATGCGCCAACGGGCGATGATCGCCATGGCGCTGGCATGTGATCCGAAGATCATGATCGGTGACGAACCAACGACGGCCCTCGATGTCATGGTCCAGGCGCAGATCCTGCAGCTGCTGGAGAAACTGCGCCGGGACCTCGGGCTCGCGCTCATCCTGATCACCCACGACCTGTCGGTCATCGCCGAGACCTGCGAGCGGACCATGGTGATGTATGCCGGCCGCGTCGCCGAGGAAGGCCCGGTTCGGAAAATCTTCACGGCGCCGCGCCACCCGTACACGACCAAGCTCCTCAGCGCCTTTCCGAATATCCACGCCGATCGGCGAACCCTGGATACGATCCCGGGCATCCCGCCCGACCTGCGTAACCCACCGACCGGATGCCGGTTCCACCCGCGCTGCCCGGTCGCGATGGCCGTCTGCAAGGATGTCGTGCCACCGGAGGTGGTGTTTCCCGATGGGGTGCGAGTCGCCTGTCACCTGCACCCGGCCGGCACCAACGGCGGCATCGTGGCCACGATGGAGTCGATTGCCGCGCGGGCGTCGAGTCCGGTCTCGTGACGGACCTCCTCAAGCTCCAGGGTCTCGAGGTCCACTTTCCGATCCATGGCGGGATCACCGACCAGATCACGCGGCGCCACAAGGGTGTTGTCCGGGCGGTTGACGGGATTGACCTGACGATCGCCAAGGGCGAGGTCCTGGCGCTGGTCGGCGAATCGGGGTCCGGCAAGACGACCACCGGACGCGTCATCGTCAAGCTCACGAAGCAGACCGCCGGGACGATTGACTTCGATGGCGAGGATGTTTCTGCGCTCTGGGGAACGAAGCAGTTGCGGGCGTATCGCCGGCGAGTCCAGGCGATCTTCCAGGACCCGTATGAGACGCTGAACCCGAAGCAGACGGTCCACGACTTCGTCGCCGAGCCGCTCGAGGTCAACGGCCTGACGCCGCGAGCCGCCGATCGCGACGCGCGGGTGGGCGAGGCGCTCGAGGCAGCCGGCCTACCCGCCGACTTCGCCATGCGCTATCCGCACGAGCTGTCCGGCGGGCAGCGCCAGCGAGTGGTGATAGCCGGCGCGCTCGCAATGAGCCCGGATCTCGTGGTTGCCGATGAGCCCGTCTCGATGCTCGATGTCTCGATCCGGACCGAGCTCCTCCGGCTGATGCTCGACCT
>JBDTOJ010000121.1:0-12067 GCA_039933295.1 Chloroflexota bacterium | reverse complement strand
TTTACACCAATACGGACGTACTCGGTGTCGAGCTGTGCGGCGCGCTCAAGAACGTGATCGCGATCGCCGCCGGCGCCGCCGACGGTCTCGGCTTCGGCGACAACGGCAAGGCCGGCCTCATGACACGCGGCCTCGCCGAGATGATGCGCCTGGGGATCGCCGCCGGTGCCAATCCGTTGACCTTCGCCGGGCTCGCCGGGATCGGCGATGTCATCGCGACGTGTGGTTCCAAGCTGTCACGGAATCATCGTCTCGGTGAAGAGCTGGCGAAGGGCCGAGCGTGGCGGGACATCGAGGGCTCGCTGCCGGGCGTCGCCGAGGGCGCTTATAGCGTGGATGCGGCGATCGGGCTGGCAACCCGGCTCGGCGTCGAGATGCCGATCGCCCGGGAGGTCCACAACGCGCTGTTCGAGGGCAAGAGCGTGCAGCGCTGCCTCGTTGACCTCCTGGCCCGCGAATCGAAGGCCGAGCTGGCCGATTTCCAGAGCTGGGCCGATCGCCTTGCCACCGGTGATGGGGGAGCGGCGTGATGTCGGAGAACGTTGCAGATCGCTCGCCGGACGCGGATCCTGATCGGCGTGCGGAGGCGGCGCGGTGTGTGCTCGCCGGCGACGGTCGAGCTTTCGTGCCTGCAGCCCTGGCAGATTGCCTATCTCTTCGCGTTGACCGACGGACGGCCAGGGGTCGTGCCGCCCGGATGCGGTGTCGGCAAGGGCTGGCTGGACGCCCGCCTGCGCGAGGCGCGAACAACCGGAGATTCCGAGTCCCTCTGCTAGACTCCGTGGCCAGTCGGGGCGTGGCGCAGTCTGGTAGCGCACCAGTCTGGGGGACTGGTGGTCGTCGGTTCAAATCCGGCCGCCCCGACCAATTCCCCCGTTGTGCACCCACGACTTCGCTGCCCTGAGACGTCTGGTCGGCCTGCTGGTGTGGATCCGGCGACTGAAGTTGCCTGGCGGAACAAACGCAGACCCCGCGCCGGCGATGTCGCTTCCTCCCGCGGCATCGTGAGCACAGCTCCGGGAACAATCACTGCATCGTGCCGTCGAGCGCGCTCGTGGCGCGCCCCAGCCTCACCCTCGCCACGACACACCCATGGCCGGGCGGGCGTCCAAGCGAGACCGCCGGGTGCTCCTGCCCGCACTTCCGGCTCAGCGGAGGCCTCTCATTGGACCGAACCCTTGCTCGCCGCGTTCTCGCCGTGGGACTCGCGATCGGCATTGCCGCCGAACTGCTCCTCGATCGGTCCGCCTACGGCGTCAATGTTCCGATCCTCGTCGGGCTGATCCTTGGCGCCGGGTGCATGGTCCGTCGCCGCGGAGTCGCGCTCGATCCACTCGATGCGTGGCTTCCGATCACGTCCATCGTGATTGCGCTGCTCGTGGCGGTCCGCGGTGACCCACTGCTTGCGGTTCTGAATTCGTCGGTCGCCCTCGCCTTTGCGGGTGCCGCGCTGGTCGCGATGTCCGGGACGCCCGTGACACGCCGATCGGCGTCCGTGGTGACCACGATGGCCGTCCACGCGGCGGTGGCTGCCTCGGTCGGGGTCGTGTCGGTTCTTCGGGCCGTTCGGCCGGTGACCGGAACCCGGACACAGGCCCTCCCCGGACGCCTCGCGCCGGTCGGGCGGGGACTGTTCCTGGCGGTTCCGCTCGCCGTCATCTTCGCGACGTTGTTCTCATCGGCCGATCCGATCTTCCGGCAGGGCCTGTCGAACCTGCTCGGCTGGCAGGTGAATCTTGATGACCTCGGAGCGCGAATGCTGTTCGCGCTCGCGGTGGCTTGGTTCGTGACCGGCATGCTCGCGACGGCAGCTGTCGGCATGCAGCACACTCAGGTCGCGCCGCCTGAGCTCGCCCGCTCGCTTGGGGCTGCCGCGCGTACGCCGGCGCTGGCCCTGACCCAATCCCTTGGGGTTGCTGAGGCGCTGGTCGTGCTGGTCGTCGTCGATACCGTCGTCGGCCTGTTCGTCGGGCTGCAGGTCGCGTACTTGTTCGGCGGGCAGGACACGCTTGTTGCTGCTGGTCTGACCTACAGCAACTACGCACGGCGCGGATTCTTCGAACTGGTGGCTGCGACCGCCCTGGCCGGCATCATTGTCGTGGTGCTCGAAGGCGTCGTCGCCCGGCGAAGTCGTCCATACCTTGCCGCGCTGATCGTCCTCATCGGGCTGACCGGGGTCGTGCTGGCGTCGGCGGCCCTTCGGTTACGCCTGTACCAGGACGCATACGGCTGGACGGAACTACGCCTCTACGTCCTGACAACCATCGTGACAATGGGTGCCGCCCTGATCCTCATGGCGGCGCTCGCTGGATTGGGTCGGATGCGTTGGCTGGGCCATGGGCTGGCCGGTATTGCCGTGGTGGCGCTGATCGGGCTGAACCTGGTCGCGCCCGGGGCATACGTCGCGGCACGCAACGTTGAACGAGCCATCGACCCGAGCCTGATCGCCGCCGGCGGCGAGATGCGACTGGATCCCGAATATCTGGGTGTCCTCCCGGACGACGCGGTCCCGGTCCTCGTTGACGCACTCCCGAGACTGCCCCAGCTCGACCGACGCGCCGTGATCCGGCTGCTCCTCGAGCGCCGAGACGCACTCAGGACCGATCCGGCGTTCGCTGGACCCGCCTCGTGGAACCTGGGACGTGAGCGCGCCCGCTCCGCCCTCGATTCGCTTCGGTGATGCAGGACGCCGACGGCGGGCTTTGGCGCTAACGCGTCCGGAACTTCCTGGTTCACATTGCCCGGCATCGGACCTATGCTCATGCCATGTTTGAACCGATGTTTGACAGCAGAGAGCTGATCTTCGGACTCTCGCACCGGATGGTCGTGGCGGCTGTTGGGCTCACCGGCCTCTTGATCGGATTCCTGTGGATCCGCCGGATCTTCCAGCCGGACCCTGAAACCCGGATCTTCGCGGTCTACACGCGGGTTCGGTCAAGGCAACGAACGGCTCTGTTGGCCGGGCTCGTGTTGGCGGCCGTCGCGATCACCCTCATCATCTACCTGAAGGCCTGACCGAGCGTCAGTTCGCGGCCTCGATCGTCAGGGTGTCGGCGCGACGCTCGGCTCCGGACTCGGGGCCGTCGGTGCAGGGGTCAGATCAGATGACGGACTCGGTTCCACCGTGGCACTCGGCACGGGGGTCGGGGGAGGAGCCTTCGTCGGGGCCGGGGCGCAACTGCCGGTTCCGGACCCAGATCCACTCGTAGCCGGCGGGGGCGCAGCGAAAGCGGCCAGCGGCAATGTGCCGGTTTCCGGGAAGAGCGTGGCAGCGAGCTTGCGGATCCCGGCGATGTCCGGGATCTGGATCGAGCCGCGGGCATCGAACCCGGGTCGCACTTGCGGTGACGTGATGACATCGCGATAGGTGTGCGTCCGATCGACGCGGGCCATCACATCGGCAAGGTCGGGCAGGATGTCGCGCGGCACGTTGGTCGCCATGGCGCGCCCGAGTGCCTGAAGCAGCTTGACCGGATCGCTCAGGAACCCTCGCTTGACGACGGCATCGCGGAGCCCCGAAATCACTTCCTGCTGGCGCGCCGCCCGAGTGAAGTCGGACTCCCCGGGCGCCTTCCGGATCCGAGCGTAGGCAAGCGCCTGGAGCCCGTTGAGATGCCGCAGGCCGGCCTTGATCGAGAAGCCGCTGTTGAACCCGTATTCCGTGTAACCCGGGTCGCACAGGCTTTTTGACACGCTCACGTCGACGCCACCGAGGATATCGACGACCTGGACGAAGCTCCCGAGGCTGACCGAGGCGTAGTAGTCGATCTTGAGATGGAGCAGGGTCCCGATCGCGGCCATCAGGACGTCATGCCCGGTGCCGTCCGAGCCGGGGAACGTGGATGGGTGATGTCGTGCGTAGGAATCGAGGCCGTTGAGCTTCGGCCCGTAGACGGTCCCATCGGGCAGGGGCACGTTCACCATGTCCCGCGGAATCGAGATCATCGAAACGGTCTCGGTGACCGGATCGAGGCTGGCAACGATCATCGTGTCGGTGTTGGCGGTCCGGCGCCCGACGCCGCTGTCGATACCGATCAGCAGGATGTTCACGCGCGGCACGGCCGGCGTTGCGGTCGGCTCAGGCGTCGGCGACGCGGTTGCCTCGGGAGCGAGGGTGGGTTGCGGGGTCGAAGGCGGCTGCCAGGCGCCACCCGTGTCGACGACGAAGACGCGGTCGACTTCCTCGCGGGCTACGTTGGTCACGTAACCGAGGTAGCCCTGCGGAAGGACGACGGCGAGCAGCAGAATGGCGACGGCGATTCCGTGCCTGGCGCTCGGTCGTCGCCAACCGACCGCGAACAGGCCAGCACCGACGGCAAGCAGCCGCCAGACGAGCACCATGCCCTGGATGGCGAGGATGACGCCGAGGGCATTCACGGCCTCGGCAGCGAGGCGCGGAAATGAGGTCGTGACGACGAGTGCCAGCAGCGCAAGGAGCGCCGCAAGCGTCGGAAGGCCGAAGAGCAGCGCGAGGCGCCGCCGACCGGCGGCCAGGTGGCCGACACCCGGCAGGATTGCGTCGGCGAGGACCCAGCGCAGTTGGCGGGCACGGGCGGCCGGTTCGATGATTGGTTCTGATGGCTCACCGTCCGCCGCCGCAGCGTCGACCGGGTCCCTGGATTCGTCCGGTGTCACGTGCGGGACGCTAGCACGGCGTCCTGATTCGTGGCCGACAGACCCTCAACTCGTACACTCGGGTCCATGACATCGGACCCTTCCCCGCACACCCCCAATTCAGGCACCGGACTCACTTCAGAGCAGATCGACGGCCTCACGGATCTCGATCCCGAGGCACTACGCCAGGCGCTCCACGCGGCGGTCGAGGTGGTCGTCCAGCACCTGTCCGGAGTTGCCGATCGGGCGGTCTTCCCGGCGATCGAGCCGGGCACGCTGGCTGGGCTCTTTCCGGAGGCCGCTCCCGAGAGCCCCGAGTCGCTCGAGCGGATCCTCGCCGATCACCAGGCTCTGGTCGAGCCGAACGCCACGCAGTGGCAGCACCCCGGGTTCATGGCCTACTTCCCGACGTCGTCGGCGGCTGCCGGGATCGTCGGTGAGCTCCTCATGACGACACTCGCCCAGAATCCGATGCTCTGGCGGACCTCGCCCATCGGAACCGAGCTCGAGCAGGTCGTCGTCGGGTGGCTTCGTCAGGCCGTCGGCCTGCCGGCGGACTTCGACGGCTTCGTCACGGATACGGCCTCGACGTCATCGCTGATCGCGCTCGCCGCGGCGCGCGAACAGGCAGGCTTCGACGCAGCCGCGCTCGGTCTTGCCGGCCGCGGCGACCTCGGCACACCGAGGATCTACGCTTCGGAGGAAGCGCATTCGTCGATCGAGAAGGCCGCCATGACGCTCGGCATCGGGCGGCGCAACCTGATCCGGATTGATACGGACGACGAGTTTGCGATGCGCCCGGAGGCCCTGGCTGCGGCAATCGCCGCCGACCTCGCGGCCGGGTATCGACCCATGGCGGTGGTTGCCACGCTCGGGACCACGTCGTCCACGGCCATGGACCCGATCGGCCCGATTGCCGATATCGCGGTCGCGCATGGGCTGTGGCTCCATGTTGATTCGGCCTACGCGGGTTGGGTCGCAATGCTGCCCGAGCGCCGCGCGGAGTTCGCGGGCTGGGAGCGCGCCGACTCGATCGTGATCAACCCGCACAAGTGGCTGTTCACCCCAATCGACGCTTCGCTCCTGCTGACGCGACGCATGGACAAGTTGCGTGACGCCTTCTCGCTCGTGCCCGAATACCTCCGGACGCTGGATCGATCCTCGCCGGTCCGGGACGTCAACGAGTACACCCCGCAACTCGGGCGTCGATTCCGGGCGCTCAAACTGTGGGTCCTGTTGCGCTGGTTCGGGCTTGAAGGTCTCCGCCGCCGGATCCGGCACCACATCGCTCAGGCCAATGCATTTGCATCCTGGGTTGATGCGGATCCGCGCTTCGAGCGACTCGCACCGGTCCCGTTCTCGACGATCTGCCTGCGGTTTGCGCCTCCGGCCCTGACGAATGAGACCCGGGAGGACCACGAAACTCGGCTCGACGCCCTCAATCTCGCCCTCATCGATGCCGTGAACCGGACCGGCGAGGTGTTCCTGTCCCACACTCGGCTCGAAGGCCGGTTCGCGATCCGCGTGGCGCTGGGCCAGATCCGGACCGAGGATCGCCACGTCGCCCGGGCGTGGGCGTTACTCCAGCGTGAGGCCGGGGCACTCGGCTGAGCTACCGACATGGCATCATCGACAAGACGCCAAGGCAACAGGAGGTCTCCCGCACGTGCCGCCGATTACCGAGTTGACGCGGATCGAGCCCGTCCATCTGGACCGCCTCGATCGGCAGGGGATCTTCACGACCGGCCTGCTGCTCGAGGTCAGCGAGACCGCGACGCGTCGCCAGACGCTCGCGGATCAGGTTGATGCCTCCACGAATGACGTCCTCATGTGGCGAGACGAGGCGCTCATGCTCAACCTCGTTGGCTTCGGGCCGCGCGAGCACATGCTGCTGAGTCAGGGCCGGTTCGAGGGACTACGCGACATCCTCGCTGTATCGCTTGACGAATTCCGGACCCGGATCGCCCGCGCCGCCCAGGAGCTGAACGTCGATCTGCCGACCGAGCTCACGCTCGAGAGCTGGTGGGATCAGGCGCGCACGCTCGAGGACGAGTAACTCGGCGGGTTCCTGGTAGGTCCTGCGGGTTCCAAGGGACCCCGGCGGTACCATGCACCGATGCGCGTCTTTCCCGGCCTCCTGTCCGTTGCCGTCGCGCTGGCGGCGGGCTTGTTCATCCTCGCGGTTGCGATCAGCCCATTCCTGACACCCACCTGGGTCGCGTTTGAGCAGGATCGCGCCAACGCGGCCGCGTGGACGGGCTACAACCCTGAAGAACTCAGGATGGCCACCGACGCGATTCTGTCGGATCTCGTCCTCGGCCCACCGAACTTCGACGTCATGGTTGGCCGCATGACCGTCCTTACGGACGCGGAGCGCGACCACATGCGGGACGTGCGCCGCGTGTTCATGGCCTTCTACATTGCCGCCGCAGGTGCCCTGGTGGTCCTGTTGGTCACCCGAGTCGTGGCGCGAGGCGACGGATCGTGGTCAAGCGCCAGGTTTCTCGGATCGGTTCGGGCCGGCGCGGTAGGGCTTGCGATCGTGATCGTTGCCGCGGGGGCGGTCGCCGCCGTCGCGTTCGATGCAGCGTTCGAGGTCTTCCATCGGCTGTTCTTCGCCGCGGGAACCTACAACTTCGACCCGCGGACGTACCGCCTGGTCCAGCTCTTTCCGGACGCCTTCTGGTCTGATACCACGATGGCCGTCGGGGGGCTTGCGCTGGTCCTGAGCCTCATCGTCGCGCTCATCGCAACCCGTCGCTTGCGCGCGGACCGGGCTTCGCGCACGCCGGGATCAGGGGACGCCGCGCGATGATCGGCGTGCCGATTGCCCGAATTCGAGGAATCGAGATCCGGGTCCAGCTCGGCTGGGTCTTCGTCGTTGCGCTCGTCGCGGCCCTGGCGGTCATCCAGGTCGGCGCGGCCGTCCCGAGCCTGCCCGGACCCGTCCAGTGGATCCTCGGCGGCGCCGTGGGCATCGCCTTCTTCATCAGCGCGATGCTCCACGATCTCGGCCATGCCCTGACTGCGCGGCGACGGGGCGTCGTCGTCGAATCAATCCTCGTGTCGTTCTTCGGCGGTACGACACCGGCGGACGCGACCTCTCCGGTCGCCGGCGACGATCTCGCGATTGCCGCGAGCGGGCCTGTGGTGAGCACGGTCCTGGGGATCGCTCTTGCCTTGATCGCGCTCGGCTTCGATTCGCTCGGTTCCGATATCGGCGTTGCCCTCGGACAGATCATCGTCGTGCTCGCAGTGCTGAATATCCTGATCGGCCTCGTCAACTTCATTCCGGCGTACCCGCTCGATGGCGGGCGGATCGTCCGGGCTCTGGCCTGGCGCCGATCCGGCTCGATCAACCAAGGCTGGAGTGTTGCCGCTTCAACCGGTCGGCTGTCCGGTCTCGTGGCAGCGTCGATCGGTGGCGGCCTGTTCCTCGCCGGCGAGATCACGAACGGCGCGATGGTTGCCCTGAGCGGATGGTTCCTGATTCTCTCAAGTCGCGCCATCCGGGAGCGGCAGAAGGTCGACAAGTTGATCGGCGACCTTCTGGTCAGCGACGCGATGGAGCGGGACCCGACGACGGTCCAGACTGGACTTACCGTTGACACACTTGCCGGCCAGCTTCTCGACGGCGAGACTCCGACAACCGCGATTCCGGTCATGGAGGGCGCGAGCGTCGTCGGCATGCTCGGCGTTCGCGAGGTGCGACGCCTGCGACGCGGTGCGTGGGGAATCACGCGCGTCGGTGATGCGATGGCGAAACCTCCCCGCATGGTGACACTCGAGCCCAGCGCCGGCCTCGTGGATGGAGTCGAGCGCCTGCATCGGTCGGGTCTCGATGGCCTCCCGGTCGTCTTGGATGGAGCCTTGCAGGGAGTGCTGACGCGACGCAGCGTGGGCCAGGTCGTGCACGAACGAACGGCGGCCCTGCCCACGTCCGGCCGCTGAGCGGGTGCATGGCCGCCGACCTTGAGCCAGGGAAGCTGATCAGCGCCGATGCGGCATTGGCTGCCGTGCTCGAGGCCGTCCCGGGCCTGACAGACGCCGAGTGGGTCCACCTGTCCGAGGCCGTGGGTCGCGTCGCGGCCGAGGATGTCGTGTCCGCACTCGACCTTCCGCCATGGGACAACAGTGCGATGGACGGCTACGCGCTCCGTCACGGGGACATTGAGACGGCGAGCGCGGCGCGGCCCGTGGTGCTCGAAGTCACGGGCGACGTCCCGGCCGGCGCGGACAATCTCCCCGTGGTTCGCCGGGGCACGGCAGTCCGGATCGCAACCGGCGCGAGGATCCCGCCATGGGCCGACTGCGTGGTCCCGGTCGAGCAGACGACGGCCGCGAGTGCTTCCGGCGATGCCATCGGAAGTCCGGCTCGCGACGCCACAGGTCCATTGCCGGCCGCGATCCTGATCGGGACGCCGCTGACGACCGGGGCATCCGTGCGCCGGCAGGGCAGCGACCTGCGCGCGGGCACAACCGTCCTGAAGGCTGGCAGTGAGATCCGACCGGCGACGATCGCGGTCCTCGCGGGAGCGGCCCATGGCGGCCTGTTGGTCCATCGCCGCCCGCTCGTAGGCGTTCTGGCGACTGGCGATGAGATCCGCTCGCCGGGCTCGGATCTTGGTCCCGCCGGTATTCCTGACGCCAACGGACCCGCCCTCCACGCCTATATCGAGGCAGCCGGTGGGTCAGGTCAGGACCTTGGAATCGCCGGGGATCGGATCGAGGATGTGCGGTCCAGGCTGGCCGCGGGCATCGCCGCGGGGTACGACGCGATCATCGTGTCCGGCGGGGTCTCGGTGGGTCCGTACGACCACGTACGGACAGCGTTTGCCGCGTACGGCACGATCGAGCTCTGGCGCGTAGCGGTCCAACCCGGGAAGCCATTCGTGTTCGGGACGGCACCGCGGCCGGGTGGCGGGCGGCCGATCCTGCTCTTCGGTCTTCCCGGGAACCCGGTTTCGACCTTCGTGACCTTCGAGTTGTTCGTCCGACCGGCCCTTCGCCGGCTCGGAGGCCACCCCGACACGTGGCGCCGCGTCGATCAAGCCGTGCTGATGGAAGCGACGCCGAAGAGCTCGGGCCGTCGAGCGTTCATCCGGGTCCGCGCTGATCGTGACGCGCTGGGAACGCCGATCCGCGATGACCTCGGACGCGTGATCCTGCGACTGTCCGGTGGCGTGTCGGGGCAGGGGAGTCACGTCCTGTCTGCTCTGGCCGAGGCCGAAGGGCTCGCCATCATTCCCGAGGATGTGGACACGCATCCGGCCGGTGGCGCCGTCACGCTCTGGTGGCTCGATCAGGGCTGACCAACCCGGCGGCCCGTTGTCGGTCATGATCAACGCCCACAGGAGGAACATATGGACCGAGGACCGGCTCCCCGAGCCGAGCGCCGCCGCCTCACTCACGTCGACCGAACCGGCCGCCCGCGCATGGTCGATGTCTCCGACAAGCCCGCGACGGCACGTCGGGCCGTGGCCGAGGCCTTCGTGTCCCTGACGCCCGAAACCCTCTCGATGGTGATCGACGGCGGATCGGCAAAGGGCGACGTCCTGGGCGTTGCCGAACTCGCCGGGGTCATGGGCGCGAAGCGAACCTCTGAACTGATCCCGCTCTGCCACCCACTGGCCCTGACGGACCTGGTCGTGGCCATTTCGCCCGACCGAGCGGCCGGCGGGCTACGCATTCGCGCCGAGGCCGCCACCACGGGCCCGACCGGGGTGGAGATGGAAGCCCTGACCGCCGCGTCCGTGGCGGCACTCACGGTCTACGACATGGTCAAGGGCGTGGAGCGCGGCGTCGAGATCCAATGGCTCCGGCTCATGTCCAAGACGGGCGGCAAGAGCGGCGATTGGCGCCGCGAAGGTCTTGTTCCCGGCGCGGGTCCAACCGCTCGCCCCCGGCCCCAGGCAGACGGAGCCGGTGGTCCCCGTCGAGACAATCGACGCCCGGGGGACCGATCAGCCGGACGGATCCGGAAGGGCTGAGCGTGGCGGAGCGGCCAGACGTTCCTCGACTCCGTCCGGGCACGCGCGTGCACGTGCTGACCGTGAGCGACGGCGTGGCGGGGGGCACCCGCGAGGATCTGTCCGGGGCGGCCATCCGCGCCAGGATCATCGAATTGGGTGGCACAGTGAGCGAAGCCGTCGTGCCCGACGAGATCGAGCGCATTGCTGCGGCGATCCGGGATGCTTCTGCGGAGCATCAGATCGTGATCACGACTGGGGGCACCGGCCTGACCCCGCGCGACGTGACGCCCCAGGCGACGCGGGCCGTCCTGGAGCTCGAGGTCCCCGGAATCGCCGAGGCCATGCGCGCGGCCGGACGCGCATCCACGCCCCTTGCCGATCTGTCCCGTGCCGTCGCCGGGATCGTCGCGCGTTCGCTGGTGGTGAACCTGCCCGGCAGCCCACGCGGTGCGCTCGAGTCGCTCGGTGCGGTCGAGGGCATCCTGGCCCACGCGGTGGAGACGCTCGCCGGCCCCCATGACCACGACGCCGCGCGCCGGGACCGTCCCGTGCCGTACGATCGACCAAAGGAGGATGCCCGCTGATGTTCCCGGTTTTCGCCGAGGTTCCCGCCTACCCGCTGGTCTTCGTCGTCTTCTGGGGCGCGGCCGCCTTCTTCACGCTCGTTACGGCGCGGCACATCCGGGTTCTTGCCACCGGCAAGGCACCCGGCCCGAACCCGCTGGCGGACATTCCGAAGCGCACGATCGGCCTGATTCAATACGCGTTCCTGCAGGTCAAGATGTTCAAGGATCCCCGCGCCGGGGTCATGCACTTCGGGATCTTCTGGGGCTTCGTGCTGCTGACGATCGGGACGGCCGACATCGTCACGGGAGGCGTCATCCAGACGATTCTGACCCTGCCGTTTGATGGCCTCCTGTGGGCCGCCATCTCGGCGATGCAGAACGTCGTTGCCGTCATCACGCTCGTATTCATCGGCTGGGCGTTCGAGCGCCGGTTGATCTCCAAGCCGGCTCGGCTGACATACAACTGGGACGCCCTATCGATCCTGCTCCTGATTGGTGGCGTCGTCGGGACCGAACTCCTGGCACAGGGGTTCGAGTTCGCCGCCTACGGTGACAAGCCCGGCGCGTTCATCGCCGCGGGCCTCGCGATCCCGTTGCGAGCCCTGGACGCCGGGTTCCTCGGGGCCGTATTCGCGATCCTTTGGTGGGCCCACATCGCCATTGTCGCGGCGTTCATGTGCATCCTGCCGTTCAGTAAGCACTATCACGTGGCGATGGCGTTCCCGAACATCTACTTTCGGAAGCTCGCCCCGCGCGGCGAACTGCCGGCGATGGACCTCGAGGCCGAGGATGCGACGTTCGGGATCCGAACCCTCGCCGACCTCGGCTGGAAGGACATGCTCGACGGCTTCACCTGCACGGAGTGCGGGCGCTGCCAGCAGGCCTGCCCCGCCTGGAACACGGGCAAGCCGCTCA
>JBDTOJ010000120.1:0-34827 GCA_039933295.1 Chloroflexota bacterium | reverse complement strand
TACCTGCGTGACCCGGACACCCTCGCCCGTCCGTGGGCGGTGCCCGGCACGCCCGGGCTCGAGCACCGGATCGGTGGCCTCGAGAAGAACGACATCCTTGGCAACGTCAGCTACGACCCGGACAACCACCATCGCATGCAGATGCTCCGCCAGGAAAAGATTGCCGGGATTGCCCGGGACATTCCGCCGCTCGACGTCTATGGCGCCGATGAAGGCGATGTGCTGATCCTCGGTTGGGGTTCCACGTATGGGGCGATTCGCAGTGCTGTCGAGCGCATGCGCGGACGCGGCCTCTCGGTGAGCCACGCGCATCTCCGTCACCTCAATCCCTTCCCGGCCAATACCGGCGACGTCCTTCGAGCCTTCCGTCGCGTGCTCATTCCCGAGGTCAATCTCGGCCAGCTGTCGATGCTCGTCCGGGCTCGCTACCTCATCGATGCGGTTGGCTACAACCGAGCCCGCGGGAAACCGTTCCGGATCGTCGAAATCGAACAGGAGGCTGAGCGCCTGCTGCGCGAGCTCAAGGAGTCCGTCGCATGACCGACACGAAGACCGGCGAATCGCCGCTGGAGCTGCCCATCCTGACCAGGAAGGACTTCGTGTCCGACCAGGAGGTGCGTTGGTGCCCGGGCTGCGGTGACTATTCGATCCTCGCCCAGACCCAGAAGGTGATGCCCGAGTTTGGCTACGCCAAGGAGAACATCGTCTTCATCTCCGGAATCGGGTGTTCCGGGCGCCTCCCCTATTACATGAACACGTACGGGTTCCACACGATCCACGGCCGCGCGCCGGCGATCGCGACCGGCCTCAAGGGCGCCCGTCCCGAGCTCATGGTCTGGGTCATCACCGGCGACGGAGACGCGCTGTCGATCGGCGGCAATCACCTGATCCATTCGATGCGCCGCAACGTCGACATCAACCTGATCATGTTCAACAACCGGATCTACGGACTTACGAAGGGCCAGGCCAGCCCGACGTCCGAGTTCGGCAAGGTCACCAAGTCGACGCCCAACGGCACCATCGACTACCCGTTGAGTCCGCTGGGCATCGCGCTCGCCGCGGAGGCAAGCTTCATCGCCCGCTCTGTCGACACCCACACGGAGCACCTCCAGACGACCCTCGAGCGAGCCGGTCGTCACCGCGGCTCGGTCTTCGTCGAGGTCCTCCAGAACTGCAACATCTTCAACGACGGCGCGCACCGGGAATTCACGGATCGTGAGGTCCGCGATGACCGGACCCTGGTCCTGGAGCACGGCAAGCCAATGATCTTCGGTCGCGAACGCAATCGCGGCCTGCGCCTCAACGGGCACCGCCCCGAGATCGTGACCATCGGCGAAGACGGCATCACCGAGGCCGACATCCTCGTCCACGACGAGGACGATCCGTTGCTCGCCGCGATGCTGTCCACCATCTACTGGCCCGAGTTTCCTGTTCCAGTCGGGGTCATTCGTTCGGTCCAGCGGCCGACGCACTCGGAGCTGCTCAACCAGCAGGTCGAGGACGCGGTCACGAAACGTGGACGAGGCAACCTGGCCGAGCTGCTCGACAGTGGCGAGACCTGGATCGTCACGGGGGAGGCGCCGTGATCTGCCCGGTCTGCCAGTGGCAGAACTTCGCCGGTGAGGACCTGTGTGAGAACTGTGGTACCGATCTGCGCACCGCAAGCACGCCCGAGCCGGCAACGGGCTTCCGGGGTCCGTTGCTGGGCACCAACCTGATGGAACTCGGTGCGCCGCCACCCAGGCTGGTCGACGTGGCGATGGACGTCGCCGATCTGATCGAGAAGATGCACCGCGAGGGCATCGACTGCGTCCTGGTGACGGAAGAGGGCGAGCTCGCCGGCATCTTCACGGATCGGGACGCCCTGCTCAAGCTGGCAGGTCGTGGCCTCGAGCCGTTGCCGGTCGGCCAGTTCATGACACCCGACCCGGTGGTCCTGCGGCACGACGACCCGATTGCGGTGGCGATCCACAAGATGGCCGTCGGCGGGTTCCGCCACGTGCCGATCGTCAGGGACGGCAAGCCCATCGGTGTGATCTCGGCGAGGGATATCTTCCGCCACATCGCCGCGCGACTCAGCTGAACCCGGACCCGACGATGCCCGCCGCGCGACCATCGATTCCCGATACCGGGTACGTCGAACGGCTCGGGCGAGCCCAGGGTCTCCTCGAAGGACGTGGCGTCGCCGCGCTGCTCATCGGCGTCGGGGCCGACCTCCGATACCTCACCGGCTACGAAGCGATGCCCCTCGAGCGGCTGACGATGCTTGTCCTGCCGGCGCGTGGCTCGCCGACCCTCGTGGCCCCACGCCTCGAGGCGATGGCCGCGGAGCGGTGTCCGGCGGCGCGACTCGGAAGCCTGCCCGTGGCTCCGTGGGGCGAAACGGACGACGCGCACGCGCTCGTCGCGTCGCTGCTCGCGGACGCGCTGGGCCCCGAGGTCGGGATGGGCGACGACATCCTCGTCAGCGATCGACTCTGGGCGATGCATGTCCTCGGCCTGCAGCGAACGCTGGCGGGAGCCTCGTTCGGCCTCGCGAGTTCCGTGCTCCGGGATCTCCGCATGACCAAGGACGCCGAGGAGATCGCCCTGATGCGACTCGCGGCCCACGCGGCAGATCGGGTCGTGGCCCAGATCGCCGGTGGGCGACTCGTCGGCAGGACCGAGGCCGACGTCAGCCGCGAGGTTCGCGAGCGACTGCTGATGGAGGGCCACGAGGTCGCCGAGTTCGCGATCGTGGCCTCCGGTCCGAATTCCGCATCCCCGCACCACGATGCCGGCGATCGCGTGATCCAGGCAGGCGAACCCATCGTCCTCGATATCGGCGGGGCGCTGGACGGTTACTGCTCCGACACCACACGGACCCTGTGGGTGACCGATGGCGACGCGGACAAGGGGCCAACGCCCGAATTCCGCGCGCTGTTCGACCTGCTCCACACAGCCCAGGCCGCAGCAACCGCGGCCGTCCGACCCGGCGTTGCCTGCGAGGCCATCGATGCCGCGGCGCGCATCGTCATCACCGACGGCGGGCACGGTCCCAACTTCTTCCATCGCGTCGGCCATGGGATCGGGCTGGAGACACACGAGGACCCGTACATGGTCGAGGGCAATGCGGAACCGCTGCGCGAGGGCATGGCGTTCAGCGTCGAGCCGGGCATCTACCTCGCCGGGCGCTACGGGTCCCGGATCGAGGACATCGTCATCTGCGGACCGGATGGTCCGGACAACCTGAACGAGTCGAGCCGCGACCTGTGGGTCGTCTCCGGCTGAGTCGTTCATGCCGGAGGGCCCACTTCGAACGCCTGGTCTGACGCGGCGCGCCGGGCATGGGCGCTCGGCCGGTTATCATCGGGACACGGGCACCCGCCCATCAACGACCTTCGCGAGTTTCCGATGAGCAACACCACGCGGCGCCATGGCGCTGCCCTGACGACGCGATCCCGCCACCGGCCAGTGGCGTGAATCGGCGCGCGCATCATCCGACACGTCGCCACACGCGGCCGCCGAAGGCGCCCGGGGAGTCGCGCGCACCGCGACCTACGAACGATGCCTCCTTGGAGGTCCCGGCTGACCTCGACACGAAGGCAGCGGACCGACCCGTGGCGCGTCCCGCGCCCGACAAGGAGACCAGCCCCAAGGAAGTCGTTCGGACCGTTGTCGGACCCGATCCCGTTTCGAGCCCCCCAGTCACCGCCGATCCGAACCCGCCCGATCCGGCGGCGGCCACGGTCGAAACGGCCTCCAACGGGCCGATGCGGCCCGAGCGTGCCGCGCCGGCCACATCTGCCGTCAATGGAGCGCCGGTTCAGCAGCGCGTCGGCGAGGCTGAGCAATTCGGCGCTACCGCGCCTCAGCTTCGACGGTTCATCAAGAGTCGTACGTATGTGCCGATGCATGAACTCCGCCGCCGGTTCAGCATCGAGGGCGGTGACGACGACGTCACCGGGGTCGACGTGGACCGCGAGCATCGCGTCTTCGTCGGCCTTCCAACGCGCGAGGGTCGCCTGCTTGGCGAGCTCTTCCGCGCGGGCGACGTGGGCTACGAGCTGTCCCTCGATCCGATCTCGCCCATTGTCGTCGGCGTGTTCCCGATGCGCCCGGTGGCGCGCGGCTGACCAGCTCCGATTAGCCCTCAGTTGAGCCGCTGTCCACCACCGGCACGAGTGGCCGGTCGCTCCTCGGTCGACGCCGACGCAGATCCTTGAGATCGCGCTGATCAAGGCCCGCCAGGCGAATGAGGTCGGCGTTCGCGGTTCGCGTCAGGCGTTCCCGCAGCTTGAGCGTGATGAGGTCATTCATCGCGGGTACATCCATGAGGCCCTTGAGTGCCGTTGCCGGAACTTCGAGGAACTCGGTCGGTTCGTCGGCCACGACATTCGCGGTGCGAACGCTCCCGGTGATCGCCGCGATCTCTCCAAAGAAATCGCCCGCGAACATCGCAGACAGCGAACGATCGTCGGCGCCTTCGGTTGGGACACCGGCTACGACCTTGCCCTCGAGGACGAAGTAGGCGGAGTCGCCGGCATCACCGACTCGAACGATTGCCGAGCCCGGTTCGGCCCGTCGGACCATGGCTCCAACGAGGAAATCGTTGCGGCGCGAGGTGGCGAGACCACCGAGTTCAGGGATCAGGCGGAGCAGTCGCTCGAGGTCGTCCGGTGTGGCTGATCGTCCGGCCGGCGCGAGCGGTCCAACGTGCGCAGTTCGCAGCAGGCGCGCAGCTCGCCGCCATTCGGCCGCCGGCGTGCCGAGGCCCGGCATGAACTGGACGAGAATGCCAGCGCCAACGAGAACGAGAGAAGCCACGACCACGAGCCCGCGGATCGGCAGCACATCGGCCAATCCCGCGAGGGCCATGCCGGTGAGGAAGACGAGGTCACGGGACACAGCGAACGCCGAGAACACCCGGCCACGCAGCTCGCGTGGCGTGTTCTTCTGGAGGATGAGCCGGCGCGCCACGCCGAGCGGCGCATTGAGGAAGCCCGACGCCACGACCATGGCGATGGCGAAGGACATGTTGGGCGCGAAGCCGTAGAGCACGCCGAAGAAGCCCATGCCGATCACCGCCGTGACCATCCACTGGCCCTCGCGCAGCCGGTCCGCGAACTTGGCCATGAGCAGCGCACTCGCAACGAACCCGACAGACGTCAGGGCCTCCTGGAGCCCGTATTCGAATTCTGACCCTCCGAGTTCACGGATGGCCATCGGCAGGAGGAGCACGTTCCAGAGCCCGAACGAGAACAGGATCGGCACGTTCACGACAAGCAAGGAGCGGAGGATCGGCGTCCGCCACAGGAATCCGACGCCACTCCGCAGGTTGCCCAGGACGACCCCGATGGTCGTCGACTCCTCGGCCACGAACTTCTGAATCCTGACGCCGAACACGAGCATGAACGACACCGCGAACGTCACGGCATCGAGGTAGAACGGCAAGTAGATATCGACGTGAGCGAGGAACCCCGCGAGCGCGAACCCGACGGCCGTCGAGCCGAACGAACTGATCGACAGGAACGAATTGGCCGCCGCGAGTTCCTCGTCGCTCGCGATCTCCGGCACGACGCTCTCCCAGGCTGGATCGAAGAACTGGCGAACGATAGCCGCACAGAACAAGGCCCCGTAGAGCCAGATCAGACCGAACTGGGCGACGCCGAAGGGGATCGAGAGCACGATGAGGCCGCGGAGGAGGTCCGAGCTGAGCAGGATGCGTTTTCGATCGAATCGGTCGACAAAGACGCCCGCGAACAGGCCGACGAACAATGTCGGGATGGCCGTGACCATCAGCGTCAGACCGACCATGAACGCGGAGTTGGTCAGTCGAAAGACGAGAATCCCTGCCGCGAGGTCGGTCAGCGACGAGCCGACCACCGAGGCGAACTCGGCGGACCACATGAGCCGGAAATTCCGCTTCCGGAACACCGAGAACATTGAGGGCGCCGGGGCTACGGAGGCGGCCATCGGGTGATCTCCAGCGGGGGTTCCGGCGACCGGGATCGGGACGACAGGGCCGGGGAGCCTGCTGGCTGCCAGTCTAGCGAGCGCGACGACCCCGAGAAACCGTTCGGCGCAACGCAAGCCCCTCGGCCGCGAGGAGCTCGGTCTTGAGTTCGAGCAGGCGATCGCGATCGCCCCACCACCCGCCGCCGTAGCCGCCCAGCGTCCCGTCACCGGCGATGACGCGATGGCAGGGAATGATGAAGGCGATCGGATTGCGGCCGACGGCCCCGCCCACGGCGCGTGCGGCGCCGGGCCGCCCGATTGCCCTGGCAATGTCGCCGTAGCTGCGCGTCTCGCCGCGCGGGATCGCCCGGACGGCACCCAGCACCGAGCGATCCCAGGCGGGTCGATCGTCGAGGTCCACCGGGAGTCCGGCGAGATCGATGTCATCACCACGGAGCGCCCGGGAGAGGCCTTTGCCGGCGGCACGAAGATGCACTGCCGCGGCTGTGCTCGGGTCGGATACCGCCGCCTCTTCGACCCAGCGTGGGAGCCGGCCGAACCGCCGCTCGATGCCTTCGCTGAAGCCGCCTTGTGTGGCCATGAGTTCGACCGCCACGACGCCCCGGTCGGTGGCTGCGAGATGCACGGGGCCCCATGGCGCATCAATCGGCATCGCGAGGATGACGGGAAGATTCTGGTGCGTTGGCTGGTCGATCATGACGTCCCGGGAGCGTAGATCAGGTCCGGCAAGCACGCGCGCCGCCATTGCCTACACTCCACGGTGATGACGGACCTCCAGCCTGCTCCAGCGCACCGGTCGCGCACCGCCGTGCCCGGCGACGCGCGAGATATTGTCGGCGATTTCGCCCACGCTCGCACTGTAGAGGTGCGATTTGCCGATACCGACGCAATGGGCCACGTGAACAACGCGGCATACCTCACCTACGCCGAGATCGCCCGCGCCGCGTACTACGAGGCGGCAACCGGAGAACCGATGCATCTAGGCGTCCACGGAGCCATCGAAGGTCTGATCCTCGCCGAACTCCGGATGACCTATCGAAGCCCAGCGTTCTTCGGCGAGTTCGTCACGGTGGAAACGCGGATCGAGCGGATCGGCCGGACGAGCTATGCGATGGTCCACCGGCTCTCGGCGCCAGCGAGTCGCTACGGGCCGGCCCGCCTTGTGGCCATCGCCGATTCAGTCCTCGTCTCATATGACTACAGCGCCGAGCGCCCGATCCCGGTTCCGCCAGCGCTGATTCAGGCCATCGAAGCGTTCGAGGGGCGACGCCTGCGCGATTGACGCCGTCGTCGGCCAGCGGCACTTCATGGTGGCGACGCCTCGCGGGCGCCGCTCCGATCCCGACACGTTCGCCAACCCGTGTCTATCAATCCTGGCCGGCATCCTCAGGAAATCGTGCGGACCCAGGATCGGCGAAACGCAGGGCTGCGGGCTGGTCCGGAACCTTCGCTATACTCGCCGAATTCCGAAGCGAATCGTCGAACGAGGGGCGCATGCGTGCAATCACGGCCGAGGGGCTGGTCAAGATCTATCGGGCCGGACGCGCCGAAGTTCGAGCGCTCGACGGGGTCGATCTGGAAGTCGAGGAGGGCACCGTCCTGGGCCTGCTCGGCCCGAACGGCGCGGGCAAGACGACCACAGTCCGGATCCTGGCCACCTTGCTCAAGCCGGACGCCGGTCATGCGACGGTTGCCGGATTCGATGTCGTCAGGCAGGCCCACCAGCTCCGCTCGGTCATCGGGCTGTCCGGCCAGTACGCCGCCGTGGATGAGAACCTCACGGCCCGTGAGAATCTCTGGATGTTCGGGCGGCTGTACCAGCTGTCATCGCACGATGCACGCCAGCGCACCGGCGCGCTCCTTGAACAATTCGATCTCGGCGAGGCGGCCGATCGGGTCGTCAAGACGTATTCCGGCGGAATGCGCCGCCGGCTCGACCTGGCGAGTGCGCTGATCGGACGGCCCCGCCTCCTGTTCCTCGATGAACCGACGACGGGCCTCGACCCGCGAGGTCGGCTGGGCATGTGGGATGTGATCCGGACGCTCGTTCGTGACGGCACGACCCTGCTGCTGACCACCCAGTACCTCGAGGAAGCGGACGAACTCGCCGACACGATCGCGGTCATCGATCATGGTCGTGTCATTGCCCGGGGAACCGCCGACGAGCTCAAGTCCCAGGTCGGAGGTGAGCGGATCGAGGTGGTCGTCCACGACCGGGCGCATCTGGCCCTGGCGGAGGAAGTCCTGGCCCGCGACGGCTCCGGGGATTGGATCCTCGACGAACACACGCGCAAGCTCACGGTTCCCACGAACGGTGGCGCGGCCAAGCTGATCGAAGTCGTCCGGGATCTCGGGGCGGCCGGAGTCTCGATCGACGACATCGCGCTCCGCCGTCCGACCATGGATGACGTGTTCCTCGCGCTGACGGGACAGGCGATCCCCGCCGAAAACCCCGAGGCGGCCGCATGAGGCAGACCTACACCGACACGCTTGTGATCACGTGGCGCAACCTCAAGCGCATCCCACGGATCCCCGAGCTGGCGATCTTCGCAATTCTCCAATCGATCATGTTCGTGCTGCTGTTTGCATTCGTCTTCGGCGGCGCGATCCCGCTGCCGGGCGGTGGCAGCTATCGCGAGTACCTGATGCCCGGAATCTTCGCCCAGACCATCGTGTTCGCCGCTGCTACGACCGCGGTGGGCATGCGCGACGATCTCAACAAGGGCCTGCTCGACCGGTTCCGATCGCTGCCGATGGCGAGGTCGTCCGTCCTGATCGGCCGAATCGTGGCCGACGTCGTCTACAACGCCGGCATCCTCGTTGTCCTGATGATCTCCGGCTATGTCGTGGGCTGGCGGGTCAATACCGGAATCATGGAGCTGCTCGCCGGGATCGGCCTGCTCCTCCTGTTCGCCCTGGCCATGACGGCCATCGGCGTCTGGCTTGGCCTCGTGGTGCCAAGCGTCGAGGTGGCCCAACAGGTCTCGTTCACGGTCCTGTTTCCGATCACGTTCGTCTCGAATGTCTTCGTCCCGCCCCAGTCGCTGCCCGACTTCCTCCAGCCCGTCGCCGAATGGAACCCGGTCAGCACGCTGACCGCAGCGACTCGCCAGTTGTGGGGGAATCCGAACCCCTATGTCGGATCAGGACTGCCCGGCGAGCAGCCCGCCCTCGTGACGGTCCTGTGGGTGATCGTGATCATCGCGATCTTCCTCCCGGCCGGGGTGCGCCGGTACCAGAGTCTCAGCCGCTAGATCCGTCCTGTCGACTCTGACCACCGCGGTCGCCCCACCGGATCTAGTCTCGGGCGGCGGGCGTGCGACGTTTGAGGCCGCGAGCACCTACCATCGGCCTGACGCTCAAGGAGGCTCCATGGATCTGGGATTGACGGGCGCTCGCGCCCTTGTCGGCGGAGGCAGTGGCGGGTTGGGTGGCGCGGTCGCCGCCGCATTACGGGCCGAGGGTGCCGCGGTCGGGATCATCGGTCGACCCGGCGAGAACCTGACGGCTCGAGCCGCCGCGCTTGACGCCCTCGCGGTGCCGGCTGATCTCTCAACGCCGGACGGCCCGGCAGCAGCCGTGGCCGCGGCCGTAGGTACATTCGGCGGACTCGACCTTCTTGTCGTCAACTCAGGCGGGCCGCCGCCTGGTCGCTTCGAAGACCTCGATGAGGCAGCCTGGGCCCGGGCCATCGACGGGACGCTCTGGAGCGCCATCCGGATTCTCAGGGCCTCCCTTCCGCATCTCCGGGAGGGGAAGGACCCAGCCATCCTGGTGATCCTGTCCAGCTCGGTCCGCGAGCCGATCCAGGCTCTGACCACCTCCAATCTGATCCGACCCGGACTCGCTGGACTGATCAAGTCGATGGTCGAGGAGATCGCCCCGATCCGCATCAACGGCCTTGCGCCGGGACGCCTGTCGACCGACCGGATCACGCAGCTTGATACGGGACGGGCCGCCGCAGCCGGTGTCTCGATCGAGGAGATCCAGGAGCGAACGGTCGGGCGCATTCCATTGGGCCGCTACGGGGATCCGGCCGAACTCGGCCGCGTTGCCACCTTCCTGCTATCGCCGGCGGCGTCGTACGTGACCGGCGCCATCGTTCCGGTGGACGGAGGCATGATCCGCGCGCTTCCGTGAGTGTCCGCGACGCGAGGCCCGCCCGTTTCCCGGCTCGGTTCAGGCGGGCTTGACCAGCCGGCCCCAGCCGCGGTCGCCCAGCAGGGCGCCGTTGCGCGCCACGACGCGGCCGCGCACGTAGGTCGCGACCGGAGCGCCGGTGACCTGCCGGCCATCCCAGATTGCCGCGGTCCCCGCTGACCTGGTCAGCCATCGACTGACGTCGATGGTCCACGTCCGATTCGGGTCCACCAGCACCAGATCTGCGTCGGCCCCGACGCGGAGCGCGCCCTTCGATCCGAGGCCAAAGATCCGGGCGGCACTCGAGCTGGTGACCTCGACCATGCGGGTCCAGCTCAACCGGCCATCGGCCACGGCAGTGAGCATCAACGGCAGCAGGGATTCGAGCCCCGGTGCCCCAGGAAGGGCCTTCCACATGTCGTTCCGATACGGTGCCTTCTCCTCGACCAGGAACGGCGAGTGGTCCGACCCGATGAAGTCGATCTGGCCCGCGCGAAGGCGGTCCCAGAGTCCCGCCACGGCTTCTTCGGAGCGCAGCGCCGGGTTGATCTTGGCAAACGGACCGTGCCGCTCGATGGCGTCCTCGGTCAGGAACAGGTAGTGCGGGCAGGTCTCGACCGTGACGTCGACGCCTGCCTCGCGGGCTGTCGTGGCAAGGTCCACGGCCCGGGGTGTGGAGCAGTGGGCGAGTTCGATGCGCGCGCCAGCACTCGCCGCCAGATCCAGGCACTCGCGGGCGGAGACGAGCTCGACGATCTCGGGTCGCCACCGGGCGTGGCTCATTGGTCCGCGATCCCCCGCCGCCTGGAGGACCCTAGCGGCTGCATTGAGGAGATCCGGATCCTCGGCGTGGACAGCCGAGATCAGGCCGGTCCGTGCCACCTGCTCGAGCGCCCGCCGGTAGTCGGCCGGATCGGGCGCACACAGACCGATGAACTCACGCTCGCGACCGGCCGGTGCGCTGGTCCGAAACGTCTTGTACCCGATCGCGCCCGCATCGGCTTGCTCCTCGATCGTGTCGAGGTTGTCGCCGGCGGCACCGCCGTACAGGCCGAAGTCCACGTGCGCCTTGGGCCCGACGATGGCCGCCCGCGCCTCGAAACTCGCGCGATCGTGGACCGACGGGGTCGAGATCGGCATTTCCAGGATGGTGGTGATGCCACCGACGGCAGCAGCAGCGGTCGCGCTTCCGAAGTCTTCGCGCGCATCGACGCTCGGGTCACGCGCATGCACGTGGGTATCGATCACGCCGGGGATCACCACGAGCCCGCTCGCATCGACCCGTTCCCTGGCGGCCGGCATGGCTTCTTTTGAGCCGATGGCCACGATCCGTCCGTCGGCAATCGCCAGCGAACCGGGCCGGACGCCATCAGGCGTGACGAGCGTCGCACCAGTGATGAGCAGTTCCGCTTGCATCCGAACGGACTCCAGCGCTACGCCGGCTCGAGCCGGTCGGCCAGCCCGACAGCCGCGAGGATGGCATCGAGATCCGCGATCGTGCCGGGGTCGAGGACCGGGCCGGGGGCCCGGACCCGTTCGGTGGCGATGGCCCCGCGCCGGCGGTAGATGTGCTTTCGAATCGCGAGGTTGATCCCGGACTGCCCTTCGAAACGGATCAGCGGCATGATCCGGTGGAAGACGTCACGGGCCCCGGCCTCATCGCCGGACTGATAGCGGGTCACGATCTCAACGAGGAGCTCGGGGAAGCCGAACCCGGTCATGGTCCCGATGGCTCCACGGCGCAGTTCCTCGAGCAGCATCATGGCCCCGAGGCCGCCGAGGATCCCGACCTGCGGGGCCATCACCCGAAGTCGCCCGACCTTGGGAGGACTCGGCTCGTCCTCCAACTTGACGACCGAGCAGGACGCGGCCTGGTCGGCGATTGTCACCAGCAGATCGACCGTCATGTGGACGCCGCTGCTGGCAGGGTGATCCTGGACGACGATCGGGAGGTCAATCGCGGCGGCCACAGCCAGGTAATGCGCGAGGATGGCGGCATCATTCGGCCGAGTCAGGGACGGCGGGGCGAGCATGACCGAGTGAGCACCCATCGCCTGGGCTTCACGCGCGAATCCAATCGCCCGATCCGTGGCGGCGTGCGTCACGCCGACGCACACTGGCAGGTCGCCGGCTGCCTCGATCACGGTCCGGATGACTTGACCGCGCTCGGCATCCCCAAGCTTGCCCGCCTCGCCAAGCACGCCCAGGATCGTCATACCGTTCACGCCACACCCAGCGACAAAGCGGGTCAGGCGAGGCAGGCTGGCCGTGTCCAGAGCGCCATCCGACAGGAACGGGGTGGGGACGATGTTCCAGACGCCGGTCAGCTGGTCGATGGCCTTCATGTCGCCATGGTAGCGACCGCCGCCTCGATCGCGACGACGAGCAGGTCGATCACGGGGACCCTGGCGCGTGCCGTAGCCTCGGCTGCAGCAAGGACCTCGGCCGGCCCGTGACCGACGTAGTCAAGCACGATCGCATCGGGCAAGGGCGTGGAATCGAGGAATTGACCTACCTCGGCGGGCGAGCCCGCGAGGACCTCAACGTTGAAACCCGCCGCGAGCCACTTCGCTCGAGACGGCAGGACCTGGCCCGGAATCGGGACCACGACGCCGAGCCGGTGCGCGCCGAGCGTCCGAAGGCGATCAACGGTTGCTTCGAATGGGCGGATGAGTGGGCCCAGCGAGGTCACGGTGGCGAAACCGCCCGCGCACAGGAGGATCGTGAGGTCGACGCCGTCGGCCTCGCCGCGCCCGACCGCCGCCTGGACCCGTGGAGCCAGCCACGCCTCGTCCGCCAGAATCGGTCGTCCGCCGGGTCCCTTCGTCCTGAGCGGGTACCCATCCGCCCCCGGATCTGGCGGCGCGATGTCCGGAGGCAAGTCATCGAGCGCCCCAATCTCGACCACATCGGCACGTGGCATCGCTCGCCGGAGCTGGTCCGTCAGGTCCGGGCGCGGCGCGGCACCGATCGTGACGGCCGCGATCCGGATACTCGTCGCTTTCAAGGACGCCCTCTCCTTTGGTCGACCGCCCCACACGGGTCCCGGCAGGGACGTCTGCATTCTGACGTGAGAACCGGTGCCCGGCCGGCGCCCAGATCAGGAGCCGTACGTGCTGTCCTCGCGGGCGGCGAAGCGAGATGGGGATTCCTGAGTCGGCCGGAAAAAAGAAAGAACCCCGGTTGGTCGAGACCGGGGTTCTGAAGGTGGATTCGGCTTGGTTGCGGGGAGGGGATTCGAACCCCTGACCTTCGGGTTATGAGCCCGACGAGCTGCCGCTGCTCCACCCCGCGACTGCTAACTCTAGTCGACGGAGCGAGTTCTGACAAACATCACGACGAAATGGGCCGCATTGAACGCAGCAGCCGGCCTGACGAGGCGAGTACGACGACCAGCAGAATCGCGATGACGGCCGCTCCAATGAAGAACGGAGCGTTGAGATCGACGGCCGCAAGGACCCCGGTGGCAATCGCGGCCACGATGGTTCCGACGGTGCCAGCCGAGCCGACGAGGCCCTGTGCTGTCGACGACTGGCCCTGCGGGGTCCCGCGCCCGATCACGGTATAGGTTGCGGGACCCAGGAACGAAAACCCGATCGCCTCGACAGCGACGAGCGGGATATACAGGTACGTTGGACTGAACGGGTAGATGAGCATCGTGACGACCATCACGAGCAGGCCGCCGACGACGAACGGGTATGGCCCGCGGCGATCGACGATCCGGCCGCCGATGGGCGATACGAGGATGGTGGTCAGCCCGAAGGTGGCGAACGTGGCGCCCACGAGAACGACGCTCCCGCCGCGGTCCAGGACGAACAGGCCCCAGATGGTCTCGTACAAGCCGCCCCCGAAATAGCCGGCCATGTTCACGAGAATGGCGGCGAGGATGAACCGATTGCGCAGGGATGGCGGCGGCGCCGCAGGCGCATGGCGCGCGTTGGCCGCGAGCGGAAGCGCAGGAACGGCTGTGGCCGCTGATACAGGCGCCCTTGCGGGCGAGGGTAGTGGCACTGAGTCGGCCTCGGGAACGGCGCGACCCTCGGCCTCGATCGACGTATCCGGCATCGTGCCGCCCGGAAATTCGGACAGGCCGAGCGCCGGGAATGGCTTCGCGTGCGGACCTCGGAGCTCCCGGACGCGAAGCGCAACAGCGATCGCCGCCACTATCGTCATGACAGCGCTGAACACGAGTACGAATTGATATCCGCCGGCCAAGGCGGTACCCAGTCCGCCGATCGCCGGCCCGAGGAGGATCCCGCCCTGCTGAGCCGCGTTGTATAGGCCGAAGACCTCGCCACGACGTTCGGACGGGGTCGCATCCGTGAGGTAGCCACGGGCCGCCGGGTCGTACATCGCTGTTCCCAGACCCGACAGGGCGCGAAGGACGATGAATGCGACCGGGCTCGCCCACAGGGCCATCGACCCGACCGAGGCTGCGGCCAAGACCAGCCCGCCGACCATCAGCGGCAGGCGTGCCGTCCGATCCGCGAGGATCCCGAATAGCGGCTCTGTGACGAGCCTTGCCGCGGGCCAGGCCGCGATGACGACGCCGAGCATGGCGATCGGGACGCCGTGCTCCGTGAAGTACAGCGGCATCACCGGCAACAACGCGCCAAAGCCCGTCCACAGGATGAACTCGGCGACGAGCAGCGGAAGGATCGGTCCCCATTGGACGATCCAGGAGGCGGCGCGCCTGGTGAGGCGAGTGGTTGCCATGGAGACAGCATCGTAGCCAGCCGGCGCGGAGCGGGTCGCGTTGGTGCACGAGGCGCACTGATGACGCGATCCGTTGGGGACCGGGGCCGCGCGCAGGTCGGACCATGCGCGGGCCTGGGCCGAGCTACGTGCGGCCGCGCTACGTGGTGGGGCGGCGCTGCGTGGGGCGGCGCTGCGTGGGGCCGCGCTGCGTGGGGCCGCGCTGCGTGGGGCCGCGCTGCTCGAGGACTTCCTGCCATATCGACACCGACGGTCGCCGAGGCATCGTTCGGATCCCGAAGAGGAGGCCGATCCCAGCCGCGACGCCCGGGCGCGAGCCTCCCCACGCACGAATTCGAGGCACTAGACCAGCCGCGCGGCCAGGAATGGCCGTTCGAGCCGTCGGCAGTCGGCCTTGCCGACCGGGGATGTCGAGGTGGCAGGAACGGCGGCATCGGACCCCGGAAGCCCGGCCTCGCGGCCACTCGCTGGCACGCACCCGCCTCCGCCTCGCGATCCCACTCCCATGGCACGGCGACTCCCCTATCCTCGATGAATGCGACGATTCAGCCCCGAATTTCCCTGGCGACTCGATCCGGCGGTCACGTTCGTGAACCACGGCTCGTTCGGCGCCTGCCCGCTGCCCGTGCTGGCCCATCAACGAGCGCTGATCGACGAACTCGAGGCCGAGCCCGTTGCGTTTCTGGACACAACCATCGAGGCACGGATCGATGAAGCACGTCACGCGGTGGCGCGGTTCCTGAACGCGGATCCGGACGGGCTCGTGTTCGTGCAGAACGCCACGAGCGGCGTATCTACGGTGCTCCGGTCCCTCGAATTTGCGCCGGGCGACGAGCTCCTGACCACGAACCACGAGTACAACGCCACGCTCAATGGACTCGCGGAAATCGCCTGCCGGGCCGGCGCGCGCGTCGTGATCGTCCAGTTGCCGCTTGAGATCACGTCGGACGAAGAGGTCCTGGAGGCGTTCCTGGCGGCCCTGACGCCGCGGACGCGCCTCGCGCTCGTGAGTCATATCACCAGCCCGACGGCCACGGTCCTCCCAATCGAGCGGATAGTTCGTGAACTCGACGAGCGCGGCGTGGACACGCTCGTCGATGCGGCGCACGCACCGGGCCAGGTGCCGGTGGACCTCGAGGCGCTCAGCGCGGCGTACTGGACAGGCAATGGCCACAAGTGGCTGTGTGGCCCGAAGGGTTCGGGCGTGCTCTATGTCCGTGCCGATCGGAGGGCGATGATCCGGCCGCTCGTGATCAGCCACGGATGGAACGATCCCCGGGAAGAGCGGCCGCGTCTCTGGAAGGAATTCGACTGGACGGGCACACCGGACCCGACCCCGTTCCTGACCCTCCCGATCGCCATCACCACGATGCGCGGGCTCCACTCGCAGGGCTGGCCGGGCGTGATGGCCGCGAACCATGAGCTTGCGATGGAGGGCCGAACCCTGATCGCGGATGCGCTCGGAGTGACGACCCATATCCCGGAGGCCATGCACGGATCGATGGCCATCATTCCGTTGCCGATGGCCTCGACCGATGACGCGGCACGAGCACTGAAGCTCGCCCTCGCGAATGAGGATCGAATCGAGGTCCCGATCACGCCGTTCCCGGTCCCTGCAGCACGCGTCGAGCCCTCGGACCCCCCATCAGCGGTCGTGGTTCGGACCTCCGCTCAGCGCTACAACGAGATCGATGACTACGCGCGACTTGCCGAGGCCCTGAGCCGACGCCTCGGCTGATCGGTCAGCCGGTCACCTGGAGGCCGGCCGCGACACCACTCACAGTCAGCCGCACGAGCCGCTCGAGGTCCGTGCGACTCGGCGCGTCTGTGGGAAGCGCCCGCAGTCGGGCGAGGCGACCGA
This sequence comes from Chloroflexota bacterium, assembly GCA_039933295.1. GTDB lineage: Bacteria > Chloroflexota > Limnocylindria > Limnocylindrales > CSP1-4 > UBA5189. The sequence goes on along the minus strand of JBDTOJ010000120.1, from coordinate 18,152 downwards.
CCTGAAGTTCCGAGAGCGTGTCAATGTCCGGGTTGCGCAGCGCGATCGCCCGTCCGACAGCGGGACTTGCCTCCAGCAACCGCGACCGCCCGGTGATGGCGAGGACGGCCTCAACGCTCCGTTCGAAATCGGACACGATGTTGGCCCAGCGACGATCGTCGCCATCAGCCGTGGCAAACGCCGCAAAACGACGCGCAACACCGAGATCCGATCGAGCCAGGGCAAGCACCGCGTGATCGATGACCGCCGTCAGATACGGCCACGTCTGGTAGAGCGTCGCGAGTCGCTCCAGCGGTGCGGGTCCATCGTTCGCGGCGATGGCATCGAGGGCAGCCCCCAGTCCGAACCAGCCCGGGAGCTCGATTCTGGCCTGCGCCCAGGCGAACCCCCAAGGGATCGCGCGCAGCTGATCGATCCCGCCTTCATCGATTGCGTGACGAGCCGCCCGGGCGGCCGGTCTGGAACCCAGGCGCATCGTCGTGAGCACATCGATCGGTGTGAGGCGCCGAAAGAATCCCGCGAAGCCGGGTCGTCGTACACGAGCGCCCGATACGCGTCCGACGAGGCCGCGGCCAGTCGATCCATCGGGCCCCGGTACCTCGGCCCGGGAATCATCGAGGCCGTCGAGTTCGCGTTCGAGCGATTGCTCACACCGCAATCCCTGCGAGACTCGCCAAAGACCGGAGGTTGCGATCGACCCCGATCCGCAACGTTCGTTGGACCGGGCCGCAACCAACCCGGCCCGTCTCGGCCCGTACCTTTGTATCGTGATGACCATGGCGGATCCCGAATTGGTCCTGGGCTCCGGAGCCGAGCAGCTTGAGCAGCTCCGGTTCCTGCATCGCGTTGCGCGCCTGGCGACCACCGCCCAGACGTGGGATGACCTGCTCGAGACCGTCGTCGATGAGACGCGCGACGCGCTGCATGCGGACGTCTCCTCGCTCTACCTGCTGGATCGTGACGGAGCGTACCTCACCCTCGCGGCCACCAACGGCCTCGATCGCTTCCAGATCGGCCGGGCTCGAGTGCCGTTCGGCGAGGGCGTGACGGGTCGTGTCGCCAAGGATCGAACACCGATCGCGATCAGCGATATCGAGGCCGATCCGCGGTTCCTCTGGGTCCGGGGCATCGACCAGCGAAGATTCATCACCTCGATGCTCTCGGTGCCCCTTGCCTGGAGTGACCAAATCGTCGGCGTGCTGAATATCCAGACCGAGCATCGGCGCGAATTCAATGACCCGGATGTGGCCCAGCTGGGCGCGATCGCGGACCTGCTCGCGGGGATCGTCGAGAAGGGCCGCCAGCAACTGGAGGCGGAGCATCGGGCGGCCGAGCTCAAGGCCATCGACGAAGCACGTGCCGAGCTCATCGCCGTCGTCACCCATGAACTGAGGACCCCGCTGGCCGTCGTCCGCGCCTACACGGACCTTCTCGCCGAGGAACCCGAACTCGGTGGGCGCTACTCCCGCGATCCGGCGCGCCGAGCACAGCGCGCCAACTGGCACGACGGCACGATCGGCCAGATCGAGCGCCTCGACCGCCTCGTCGACTCGATTCTTGCCTCGGTCCGCGTGGTCCCCGACCAGCCGGCGGCAGTTGAGCCGGTCGACGTGGCCGAACTCATCGCCGAGGTCCTCCGGGGTCTGACTCCGATCCTGGGCCGCCACGAGGTAGAGGTCGAGGGCGGCGTTCGACTCCACGCGCTGGCCGATCCCTCGCGCTTGCGCCAGATCATCGAGCACCTCCTCGAGAACGCGGTGAAGTACGCCCCGCCAGGCACGCATATCGGGGTCGACTGGGCCATGGCCGAGGGCACCGTCCGGATCGGGGTCCAGGACGACGGGCCGGGCATCCCACCCGAGTGGCGGGAGCGGATCTTCGAACCCTATGCCCGGCGCGACACGCACACCGCGCGCGGTTCCGGGATCGGCCTGTACGCGGCCAAGCGACTCGCTGAATCGATGGGTGGCCACGTCTGGTGCGAGCCGGCTCCCGACCAGGGCGCCCGATTCGTCATTGCCCTGCCCGCCGCCGCCGCCGTCTAGGAGCTCCAGATGCCCACGACTCGACCCCTCCGCATTCTCGTCGTCGACGATGACCCAGCCATGGTCGGCGCCATCACCGCGCTCGTAGGGACGGAGGGCCACCAGGTCATCACCGCCTACGACGGCCTGACCGCCGTTCGCCGGTTCCGGGACGAGCACCCGGACCTCGTGCTGCTGGATCTTGCCATGCCCGGACCGGACGGCTTCACCGTCGCGGGCCAGATCCGATCCGCCGGCGCAGCGCCGATCATCGTCGTCTCGGGCGAGAGCAGTGAGGCCGCCAAGGTCAAGGCACTCGGAATCGGGGCGGACGACTACCTGGTCAAGCCGTTCGGGCGGGCTGAATTGCTGGCCCGGATCGCGGCCGTCATGCGCCGCGTCTCTCGGGCTGATTCCGGCGAGCTCGGCGGCGCCGTCACATTCGAACGACTGACTCTCGATCCGTCCCGTCACGAAGCGACCGTCGGCGACGTTGGCCTCACCCTCACGCCGACGGAGTACCGGCTCCTTGAATCGATGGTTCGCGCCGGCGGAGACCTCGTTCCGCATCTCCGCCTGGCCCGCGCGGGATGGCCGGCCGAATCGGATCCGGATCTGCTCTGGCTGAAGCCGCACCTCGCTCGCCTCCGCTCCAAGCTGGACCAGGCGGGTGGACCCTCGGTCGTCGCAGTCCGTGGCGTTGGCTACCGGGTGGAGCGTTCCGGAGGCTGACCAGCTACTCGCGCGTCCGAGACCCGGAAAGGTGCGATTCGAACCGGGCGATTCCGGGAGTTGCCCGGTCCCAGACGTACCGTTGGCTCAGGCCGGAATCGCGACCCGGCCGGAGCCGTCATGCACGAGTTCGACGCACGCCGCTCGGTGCCCGAGGGCATCCCGACCGCTGAGCGCGCCGAAGTGCCGCCATGCGCTGTACTCGGCGGGATCGGCCTGAAGTCGGCAGCCGCAGGCGGCGCAGGCCACGGCAGTCAACTGGCCGCCGCGCACGGTCATCAGGTTTCGAAGCGGGTCTGGCTGCTGAAGCACGTCGGTCCTCCGGGCGCTGGTTGCGGAACGTAGACCCAGCAGTTTCGTGGAGGTACGGACGGACAGCGATGGCGATGGCGGGTCGAATGGGTTGCGTCCGGGTATCGACGCGAGCGAGGTCTCAGTCGAGGAAGTCGTACTGGTCAACGTCGATGACGGGCTCGTAGCCGATCGACTCATAGATCCGGTTCGAAGTCGGATTTGCCCGGTCCGTGAACAGGAAGACGGACGCATGTCCCTCGTCCAGTTGAACCTGCGAGCACACCGCAACGAGGCTGGTCGCGTAGCCTTGGCCGCGCTCTGCCGGTGGCGTGTAGACCGGCCCCACCCGGATGCCGTTCGGTGTCTGTCCCCCGGCGCCGCACATTGAGACGGTCCGGTCGTCATGGTCCCAGAAGTACATCGTCCGTCCGCGGCCCGAGATCCAGCGGCCCGCCGCCTCTGCAGCATTTTCGAAGGTCTCGCCGAGTGCCTCCGCCGCGAAGGCCCGCAGCCAACCTTCGAGCAGGTTCCGGTCCGATGTTCGTGCCACGCGCATCTGGCCCGGGCCCGGTGCCTGTTGACGCACCGTTCGAAGCCGAAACGTCCGCTCGGCCATGCCCGCCTCCATCTTCTGGCCGGTCCGGGCCGTCCAGCGTTGAGCAAACCGCCGCGCAGCCGCCGACGGTCCCACGACGCCGGGAAGGTGGTCCGCCGCGAGCTCGTCGGCCAGGTGGTCGATGCCCGCAGCGTTGTCGGGAAGGGCGAGGACCAGACGATGGGGCGGCGTCTGGAGCGCCGCGGCGACGACGGCCGGCTCCGCTCCGGCTCCGTCCGGCCCATTGGACGAGGCTGTGACGATGGCGAAGCGCGGGTCAGGATAGATCGTCGAGTCGTGCCGCAAGCTGGAGCATATGCCGAACAGCAGGTTGTTCTCCGCTTCGTGCCGGGCCAGGAAATCGCCGGCGCGGTAAAGGAACGCGTCGACCGAGGGGGGCCGCTCGACGAGGAACCGGATCGCCTGCTGATCGGTGATGGGTGCGCTCCCACATCGGCATGGAGGGCCCGGTGGGATTCGAACCCACGACACGAGGATTAAAAGTCCCCTGCTCTGCCGCTGAGCTACGGGCCCGGCGAGAAGCGTATCCGATGGTGCGCCGGAGCCGGTCGTCGACGCGTGCGGGAGCGGTCAGGCTCGGTCGTAGACGTCGGGATTCACGGGCGTGGGGAGCCGCTCTCCGCGAACGCCGGCCAGGAGATTGGCGGCGGCCATCGCGGCCATCCTGTCGCGCGTCGCCCGCGACGCCGAGGCAATGTGGGGAACGACGAGGCAGTTGTCGAGGGTGAGCAGCGGGTCGTCGAACGGGATCGGCTCCGGGTCGGTGACATCGAGTGCTGCCGCGAAGATCACGCCGTCGCGGAGGGCCTCGTACAGGGCCGTCGGATCGACGACCGACCCGCGGGACGTGTTCACAAGAACGGATGACGGCTTCATCATCCCGAGGCGCTCCGCATTCATCAGGTGCCGCGTCCCGGCGGTCAGGGTGACGTGGAGGGAAACGAAGTCCGACTGGGCCAGCAGATCCTCGAGCGGCAGGAATCGGGCACCGAACTGCTCCTCGACCTCGGCTGGCATCTTCGCACGGCTGTGATAGGCCACCCTCATCCCGAACCCGAGCGCGCGGCGTGCAACCGCCTGGCCGATCCGCCCGAAGCCGATGATCCCGATCGTGGCGTCGTGGACGTCCGGGCCGAGGAGGAGCATCGGCCCCCAGGTTTGCCACTGGCCCGACCGAACGTACCGGTCGCCCTCGGGGATTCGGCGGGCCGCAGCCATCAGGAGCGCGAAGGCAAGGTCCGCCGTGGTATCGGTGAGGACGCCGGGCGTGTTGCCGACCGCAACGCCCCGACGGGTGCATGCGCCGACGTCGATGTTGTCGAACCCGACGGCAAAGTTCGAGACGACCTTGAGTCGCGGCCCCGCTCGATCGAGGAACTCGTCGTCGACCCGATCCGTGAGCAGCGTCAGGACCCCGTCGCAACCCTCGATCGCCCGTAGGAGATCGTCACGCGGCGCCGGCGTGTCCAACTCCCAGACACGCGCCTCACAGGCCAGGCGGACCGGGCCCAGGCCGGCTTCGGGAATGATTCGAGCGACGAAGACCCGCGGGCGGTCGACCATGATCAGCCCGTCGCCAAGAGGGCCGACGCCGTTCCCGGGACCCGCGACCGGCTGGCATTTCGCATGCCCTGCATCGTACGGGCATAAACTCTCCGCAATGACCCAGTTCTACTCAATCGACGAAGCGAACGAGGCCTTGCCCGAGGTGGAGCGGATCCTGCTCGACCTGCGCGATCAGCGGGCGGAGCTCATCCAGCTCCGTGACGCCGTCGTGGACGCGTCGGGTGACGAACGCCAAAGCGCAGATCGTGGCGGGCGAGCCACCGGCCTCGCGACCGAGGCCGGCGTCCAGGCGGACGATCGGCGGCGCCTTCGACTTCGGATGCAGGGCCTGATCGATCAGATGCAGGCGGGCGTGACCCGCCTCGTCGAGCGCGACATCACCCTCCGGGAGATCGAAGCCGGACTGATCGACTTCCCGGCATTGGTGAACGGTCGGCAGGTCTGGCTGTGCTGGCGACTGGGCGAGGGCCCCATCGAGTGGTGGCATGAACTCGGCGACGGTTTCGGTGGCCGTTCGCCACTTGCCGAGCTCACCTGACCGGCGAAGCCCACAGTTCCCCAGTCCGCGAGGCGTCCCATGTTTCAACAGAACCGCATAGCCACCTTGACCCCGGCGGAGGCGCATCAGGCCGTCGCCGATGCGAGCGCTCCGATCGACGGCGTGCGGGCGCTGCTCGTGGATGTGCGCGAGCCGAATGAGATCCACGAGGTTCGGGCGGAAGGTGTGATCGTGATGCCCCTGTCCTCGTGGATGGCCCGGTACACCGAACTCCCCCGAGATCGGCCGCTGCTCATGATCTGCCGGAGCGGCGCGCGTTCGGGTCAGGCAACCGACTTCCTCCTGGGCAACGGTTGGACTGACGTCAGGAATGTCACCGGCGGGATGCTGGCATGGGTCCAGGCGGGATTGCCAGTTCGGCGTGGCCCACTTGCCGACGGCGAAGGCGATCTCTCCGGCTGATCGGCCGCCCTCGGCTGGTCAGGCGCCCGGCATGCTCAGGAGCGGCGGCGGCGCCTTCGGTCGATCCAGCCTCGCACCGTGTCCGGATGCGCGTAGGCCCAGCCGATGAGGATCAGGATCACGGAGTTGACGGTCCCGGCGCCGGCCGCGCTGAGGTAGCCGAGCTGCTGCCCGATCTCCCCCTCGATCCGAAGTGCAGGAACGACGACACCCACAAGTCCGGCCTGAAAGAACGGCTCCTGAGGCGCGAGATTCGCCCGGACAGAGCCGGCTTGAATGCCATCCTTGGACTCGCCACCGATCACGAAGACGTTGACGCCGGTCACAACCGCGGCGCCGCCGACAAGACCGGTGCTCGGCAGGTCGGTCTGATCGAGGTGCTTCCAGCCGTCGATCGCACCCTTGGCATCCGGAACCGCCCAGTACAACTGGTTCTGGGGTCCGGAGCCGTCCGTTCCACCGACGACGTAGAGGGCTCCGTTGGCCGAGAAGCCGGCTGCGGCCGACCGTGGCGGCATATTCGCACCATCAGAGACAGCCCAGGCCAGGAGCTGCTCCGGTACGGCAACGGCATCAGGAGCCGGCGTCTCGACGGTCTTTGGAATACCGATATCACCGCGCTGAACGGCGCCGGAAGGGCCGTTGGCGTCCGTGCCGCCCCAGACCCAGACATAGTCACCGACCTGGGCCATCGAGGCACGTGCGACAGGATCGAGGAGCGCCGCCTGCTCGGAAAACGCTCCCAGGACACCCTTGGTGTCGGTCGTCGACTTCCAGGCCGTGCCCTGCGGCGTGCCATCCGGTCCGAACCCGCCGACGATGAGCAGGCCGTCCGACACGGGGATAGCCGCGGTGCCGGATCGAGCGGCCGGCAACGCGAAGTCCTGGATCACGCTCCAATCGCCGAAGGTCTTGCCTTCCTGGTCGTAGGTCAGGGCCCAGATGGTGTCGACGGCCTTGCCGCCGGGTCCCGTCCCGCCAATCAGATAGACCGTGCTCCCGACCACTGCGGCCGCGGCGTCGGAACGGGCTTCGGGGAGCGCCGGTCCATCCGTCCAGGCCGTGAATGTCCCGGACGCGGCGTCCGCGACGTAGGTGCTGGTTGTTGCTGCGGATCCATCCGAGCCGCCGATGTAGAGCAACTTGGTTCCGACCTGGGCCACGGCCCCGTACGAACGCGCCGATGGGAGCGACAACTCAGCCGGAGAGGGTTCCCACGGGATCACGGACCCTCCGGGCGCCGGGCACGGCAGCGTGCTGTTCTCGGGCGGACAGAAGTTCACCGGCGACCAGGCCAACAGACCGACATCGAGCGTCCGGTTGACCGTGAAGTAGTACGCCCGGTCCGGGATGTAGGCGAGCATCACGATGATCACGACGAACCAGATGGCAGCCTTCACTGACGCCCAGGTCCAGCCATCGGCGTCGAGGAGTCCCATCATCGCCCGGCGGCGCCGGACCGTACTGCCTGCCTGCAAAGCGCGTGTCATCGTGCCTTCCTACTTGACCGTCAGGGTGCCGGTCATGGCCGGGATCGGATGGATCCGGCAGATGAACGTGTAGGTACCGGCCGGCAAGGCGGGGACCGAGTAGGTGACCTCGGCGGGATCCTTGACGAGGGCACCATCGAACATGGTCTTGCCGGTTGCGTCCCGGATCTCAACGTTGTGGCCGCCGAAGCCAGCCGGATCCTTGTCGTTGAAATCGATCCCGAATGCCTTGTCCGCGCCAACGGTCAACTCCTTGACATCGAAGGCGACGCCCTCGGCGACGATCTTGAGGATCTCGGCATCCGGCGGCAGGGACTCAGCCGGAGCCTGCGTGGCGGTGCTGCCACTCCAGCAGGCCGGCACCGCGCTGGCTGCTGCGTCCGGCTTGAACGCCGGGTCCAGCCAGCCCTTGAACGTCTTGATCTTGCCGTCAGTCCCGATGACCGGTTCGTTGAGTGACGGGTCTCGAACGATGTACTCCTGCGTCGCATCCGCACGGATGAAGGCGATCAGGTCCTCGATGGCGCGATAGTTGAGGGGGCCCCCGTTCGTGTCGGCCCAGACCGGCATCACGCTGTCGGCACTTCCGCAGACGTACCGTCCGCCGACGGTCAGGACATTCTTCAGGTACACGGCGTTCAGATGGTCGAACAGCTTCATCGGGTCATTGAGCGGCGGCGCGATGTAGTTGCCCTCCGCAGCGCCCTTGCCGTTCGGTCCGTGACAGCGCGCGCAGTTTGCCTCGTAGAGGTTGTAGCCGCGCTCGACAGCGGTCACCTGCTGCTGGTCTGCTTCGACGGCGAGCCGCGGCTTCGACAGGTCGAGTGGAAGGCCGACTTCGTAGAAGTAGTAAGCAATGGTGAACAGGGCGACGACGCACACCGCGAGGAAGGCAACCCAGCGCGCGCTCGCCGACTGGCGAACGATCGCGGCCGCGCGCTCCGGAGAAAGATCGCGTGCGTGCGCGGACGGCGGCGCGGAAAAGCGCTCAGCAGGCGTGGCCTCGCTCGGCGCTCGTCGAGCCGGCAGGCGCTGCTCTGGCTGGGGTCCGGGCTGATCGGTCATCGGGACACTCGCTTGGTGTTCATGTCAGGTCAGATGCAGCCCGTCGGGCTCTTCGGCGGGATGATCCCGGGCTGGCCGAGCGCAACCGGAAGTGGGCCGAGGGTGATCTTGCCGGTATCGACGGTCAGTACGCCGTCCTTGTCCACGCTCTCGGCGAAACGGTCCATGCTCCGGGGCGCCGGTCCGTACTTGGTGCCGGCAGCCTTGATTCCGAGGCGGTCGTAGCGGGACCCGTGACAGGGGCACTCGAGCCAGAAGTTCTTGATGCAGGGGTTCGGCTTGCAGCCGAGATGCGGACAGCGCTGATACAGCGAGCGCACGTTCAGAGCCGTCCCATCGCCGGTCTTGTCCTCGCCTGGCACGAACGACGGTCGCGACGGATCGATCAGGATGACGAAGGCATGCGCGTTCTGGACGTAGGCCGGAAATCCCTCGGCGATCGGCAGCGTGGAATGGGTGAGCTTGACGTCATCGAACTTCCCGATGACGACCTTGCCACCGAAACCACCGCTCAGGTTCGGCCACAGGAAGTTGAGCGTGCCGCCGGCGACCTCGGTCAGCCACAAGGCCATCCCGCCACCGAGCGACAGGCGCAGCAGGCGACGACGCGAGATCCCCTGGACGGGGTGCTGACGCATGGACTTGATGGCTTCACCCGTGAGCGCCTGAGGCTGGTCCGCGGGTTCGACGTGATAGTTGCTCATCGGTTCTCGATCATCCCTCGCATGGCGCTCACAGCGCGAAGTGAAGGCCGTTCGTGCTGTTCTCGAAGAACGGCAGATACGGAATGACGAAGCTGTAGCCCGGACCTCGGAAGAAGATTCCGAGGAAGGTCAGGGTGAGGGCCAGGCCAAGGAACAGCGAGAACAGGACGACCGCGGTCTTCCGCTCCGAAGGCCGGATGGCATGGATGTTGCCCCTGTCCACGTACGGAACGATCATCATCCCGACGATCGCGAACGTCGGGACGAGGACGCCGGCCACCGAGGGGTGGAAGTAGGCCAGCAGTTCCTGGAGGCCAAGGAAGTACCACGGGGCCTTTGCGACCGCTGGAGTGACGTTGCCGTTCGCCAGCTCCTCGAGGGGGGCGTTGATGAACAGGCCCATCAGCAGCAGGAAGATGCTCATGACCGCTGCCGCGAGGAATTCGATCGACAGCAGGTGCGGCCAGGTCATGACCGTATCGTCCGGTTCCTTCTGAACGCGAACGACGGCGTCCTGCTTGACCATGGCGAGCAGGCGGTACGGTCGCGCCGACATCGGCACGCGCTGCTTGTCGATCTCCGTCCGTCGGGTCGGATCGACCGGCGTAACGACTCGCGTCTCGGTGGGAGCCTTGGGGTCCGTCATAGCGGGCCGCTGATCCCTCCATCTTTCCTGATCCGCCAGAAGTGGACGGCCATAAAGATCGCGGTGATGAGCGGCAACGCCATGATGTGCAGGACATAGAACCGCAACAGCGTGTTCTGGCCGACCTCAAGACCGCCCAGCAGGATCAGTTTGAACGGCGTGTTGATCAGCGGCAGGTAGGAGGCCATGTTCGAGCCGATGGTGATGGCCCAGTACGAGATCTGGTCCCAGGGGAGCAGGTAGCCGGTGAAGCTCAGGCCGACCGTCAGGAACAGCAGCAATACGCCGACGACCCAGTTGAACTCCCGGGGCTGCTTGTAGGCCCCGTGATAGAAGACCCGCATCATGTGCAGGAAGACGAAGAAGACCATCAGGTGGGCGCCCCACCGATGAATGTTTCGGGTCAGCAGGCCGAACGTGACGCGCGTCTGCAGGTCGAGGATGTTCGTGTACGCCTGCGTCGCCGACGGGACATAGAAGAACATCAGGTACACGCCGGTCACGGTCAGGACGAGGAACAGGAAGAAGGACAGTCCGCCGAGGCAGAACGTGTAGGCGAACTTGACCGCGTGCTGGCGGACCCGCACCGGGTGGAGGTGCAGGAAGACGTTGTTCATCACCGCATAGGCACGCGAACGCTCGTCGTTCGGGTACGAATTGCGGAACAGCGAACGCCAGACCGGACTGCGGCGAATGGTCATATCCACCCGCTCGAGAAAACTCACCTGGGTCCTCCTGCAACACCGGCCGTGCCGGCGAGCTGAGCGTCACGGTACGACTCCTTGTAGAGCCTGCCGTCGCTCGAGATCTCTTGAAGCTCGAACCGTTCCATCGTAATGGCGTCGAACGGGCACCGCTTGACGCACAGGGCGCACCGGATGCAGCGCTCCTCGTCGAGGATCATGGCGCCGCCATTCTCCCAGCCGTACGCCTCCTCGACCTCGGTCAGGAGACCCTCGCTCTTGAGCTGGTTGATGTCGACCATGTGGATGACGCCCTCGGGGCAGACGTCCGCGCACGCACCGCACAGGACGCAGCGGAACGGATCGAACCAGATGTTGTAGTTGCACATCAGGCAGCGGGTCGATTCCGCGACTGCGCCCGTGGCGTCATACCCGAGCTCAACCGGGGTCGTGAAGTTGATGGCCGGATCGGTCGACGGCATTCGATCCGGAACCGCGACCATCGGGATGTGCTGGCGCGGCAGGATGTCGTAGAACTCGGGCATGTCGTGGCGCCACGAGCTCGTGATCTTGACGTTGGCCGCCACGGTGACGTCGGTTCGACCCGCAAGATAGCGATCGATGGCGTAGGCGGCCTTCTTGCCGTGGCCGGCGGCCTCGATCAGCGTCGTTGGCCCGGTCACGAAGTCGCCGCACGCAAAGACCCCGCGCACGTTCGTCGCGTAGGTCGCCGGATCCACCTTGACCCGCCCCCGATTGACCTCGAACGCCGACTCCACCGGGAGGAACGTCAGGTCGGCCGCTTGCGACACGGCCGGGATGATCACGTCGGCCGGGATGATGAATTCGGATCCCTCGATCGGCACCGGTGAGCGTCGACCGGACGCGTCCGGCTCGCCCAGGCGGTTGCGCACGAAGCGCACGCCGGTCACGTGGCCATCCTCGCCGATGACCTCGATCGGGCTGGCCAGGAATTCCATCCGGACGCCCTCGCGTTCGGTCTCGCCCAGTTCCTCTTCGTCCACGACGAGCTCGGAACGCGTGCGGCGGTAGACGATCGAAACACGCTCAGCGCCATGACGAAGGGCCGTGCGTGAACAGTCCATTGCGGTGTACCCGCCACCGATGACCACGACGTCCTGACCGACCGTCAATTCCTCGCCGAGGTTGGCGCGCTTCATGAAGTCGACGCCGTAGTCGACGCCGTCCAGGTCGGAACCCGGGATATCGAGCCCGACGGCGTTCATGGCGCCAGCCGTGATGGCCACCGCGTCGTAGTCACGCTGCAGATCGTCGAACGTGATGTCCTTGCCGATCGTCGTGTTGAAGTGGAACCGGACACCGAGCCGCTCGACCAGACGCACGTCCATCTCGATGGCCTCGCGCGGAAGTCGGAACGCGGGAACACCGATCAGCATCGTGCCGCCGCCATACGGCAGGCTGTCGAAGACGTCGACACCGTAGCCCTTCATGGCCAGTTCCCGGGCGACCGAGATGCCGGCTGGTCCGGCGCCGACGACCGCGACCTTCTCGGCACGGGCGGTGATCTGAGGCATGACGTCCGGGATCCCCGAGGCCTCGTGCCACTCGACGAGGAACCGCTTCATGGCCCGGATGGCGAGTGGTCGATCGATATCCCCGCGCCGACAGGCACGCTCGCATGGGGCGGAGCACACGTACGAGCACATCGCGGCAACCGGATTCGGCTCGCGCGACAGGATGTACCCCTCCTCGAACCGCCCTTCGGCAGCGAGGTTCAAGTAGCCGCGGCAATTCGTCCCGACCGGACACGCCTCCTGGCACTCGATGTTGCACTGCAACCATGAGGCATCGACGGGCTGGACGAGGAATTCCTGGTGCGTGTCGAGGGCCAAGTGGCGGTCGTGCCTTTCTCGTTTGGCGGCGCTGGGAGGCGGGGCGAACAAGAAGACCGGCGGGGACACGTGCCGGCAGGTGGAATCTACCATCGCACGGAGTTCCGGCGCAAAAGTGTGGGGGCGCACTGCCCGATCCGAGCCCGCACCCACCGCAATCACGCTGCGGGCCGGGCGCTGGCGCGCCAAGTCCGCGCACGTAGGTCGTGTTACTGAGTTGACGCGCCCATCGGTCGCAGCTACGCTCCACCGCGAATGACGGTCAGCGGAGGTGGTTGGCCGGAAAGGGACGGGAAATGATCGCGAGCGAGTTCGCCTTCCTGGCACTCGGGCTCGTTCTGGGCGCAGCCAGCGGTGCCGCGCTGGTCATTGTCCTGCGGAGCCGACCGCCAGCGCCAGAAGTGCGGGTCACGGTCAGTCACGACGCGGTACCGCGTCGATCGGCCACCCTCTCGTCGGACGCGTTCACCGTGTCGGCCACGGAGCCGGCCCGCGGCGGACCGGCAGATCGACGTCGCATCGACCGGCCGGACGGCTCATCCGCCGAGTCAGAATCGGGTGAGAGCCGGGTGCGCTCAGCCGTCGCCGCAGCCTCTCGTCCGGGCCTGATGGGCCGAACATCTGTTCCGTTCGGGCCCAGCGTGACCGCCCGAGCCGTTGTTTCGATCGAGCCGGAGCGCGACGCAGCCCTTGACGCGCTCCGCACGCCTGGCGCTCGAGCGGCGGCACGCATGTTCGGACACGACATGCCCGGGCCCTCGTCAATCCCCACGGGATCAGGCGCGACAGCCCCACAGATCAGCGGCGGGTCGGTCGCGATCGCCACGCAGCCCATGACAGAACGACCTGTGGCCGCGGCGCCGGCCCCGGCGGCAATCACGATCACACCATTCGTCTCGGCCTCGACACCCGGAGTGGCGGCGGCCTCCGCGCTTGCGCCCGTCACGGCCGCGGGCCCCACGCTTGCGCCCGTCACGGCCCCGGCGCCCGTCATCGCCCCGGCCCCGGTGGCAACCGCAGCGAGCGACCCGGAACTCGATCTGATCGACCAGACGCCGGCGCTGACCCGCATCCTCCGCGGCGATCACCATGCGCTGTACGCCGTGGCCGAGGCCCTCGGCTCCGACGACCCTGAGGGCCGACGGGCGTGGGAGGTTGCCATTCGCAGCGTCGCGGATGCCATCGTTGCCCGGACCATCGCCGTCGGCTGGCTGGATTTTCCGAGGGGCAATCCATTCTGGGACAGCTTCACGGTGGTCCAGTGCCGCGATATCGCCGGCGCCCTGGCTGCCGATGGTCATCGGTTCGACGGGATCGACGGCTGGGCCGATGACCGTGTCCCGACCTATCGCGACCTGACCATCGCGGTCGCCGGCGCTGGCCTGGAGCCGCGTCGGATTCGAGCCTGGCCGACCCAGGAGGAAATCGACGACCTCTATCTCGAGGTCACGGCTGCCCCGGATGCATTCGTGGCCATGGAGGCCCCGAACCTCGATCTCGAAGAACTCCATGAACTGGTTGGCTTCGGGGATACGGATCGGGCCCTCGTGTGGGCCAATTGGGATCGGGTCCGCGCCGTCCTGACCTCCCCGATTCCGTCGGTCTGAGTCACCGGCGAGCCGTCAGGCGCGCTGCGGTACCTCAGTCGGCCGGGACTTCGGGTGCCGGATCGTCCTCGATGACGATCACGCGGAGCGCCTCAGCAGCATCCACGCCGATCGCCTGACCCTCCTCGCGAGCCCAGTCCCGAATGCGGGTCTCGAGCTCATCGGGGTGCTTGATCTGGCTGGCGTGTGCTCGAAGCGCATCGATCTTCCGGCCGATCGTGCCGGTCACATCCACACGGACAGTCGCGTGGTTCGACCAGAAGCAGTAGAGCCTGCGGACGACGTGCGGTGCCAGTCCGTCACGGGCCAGCCACGGAAACGCCATTGGATTTCGGGCCGCCGGATAGACCGCGTCGACCGCCGCCATCGCCGCTTCGCGATGATCCGTGTGGTTGACGCCACTTTCGCCGTGGAAGAGCGTCTCCGGATCCGTGGCCAAAACGGCGTCCGGGCGAAACGTGCGGATCTCGCGAACCAGTAACTCGCGCAACGCAAGGTCATTGGCGAGGGCCCCGTCGGGCTGGTGGAGGAATGAAACCCCGGCGTAGCCGACGACCGCCGCAGCGGCTTGCTGCTCCGTTTCACGCGTCGCGGCCAGGACGAACGGGTCCATCGCGAAGTCCTCGCCACCCTGGTCCCCGCTGGTGCAGCACACCAACCAGCCCTCGGAGCCGGCATCGATCCATTTCGCGGCGGTGGCCGCCGGCCCGAAATCGGCGTCGTCTGGGTGGGCGACGATCAACATGAATCGATCAGGCCGCCAGGTGTGCGGTTCGCCGATCGATGCCGGCGTGTCCGTTGTCATCCCGCTATCGCTCACGACGCCCGGCGCGCAGACCGGGCCTCCTCGAGCGCAGCCAGAACCTCGGTCGCGTGACCATCGGCCTTGACCTTGGGCCAGGTCCGGACAATCAGACCATCGGGGTCAACGAGGAACGTGGATCGCTGGATGCCGAGGAACTCCTTGCCGTACAACGATCGGAGGCGCCACGCACCGTAGGCCTCGGAGACCGCGTGATCCTCATCCGAGAGCAGCGTGAACGGGAGATCGAACTTCGCCCGGAAGCGAGCATGGCTGGCGGTGCCGTCCGGGCTGATTCCCCAGACCTGCGCCGAGGCGTTGCGGATCTCGGGGTCGAGATCACGGAACTGGCACGACTCGATCGTGCAGCCAGGCGTGTCGTCGGCCGGATAGAAGTAGACGATCGTCCAGCGATCTCGCTGCTCGGACAGCCGGTGCATGGCCCCGGTTTCATCCGGCAGGGCGATGTCCGGGGCTCGGTCCCCGGGTTCGGGCGTGCTCATGAGGCGAGCGTAGCAGGGACCTCGAGGACGAGGAGTCGACCTGCTCGAATGGATACGGACGCAACCTGGCTGGTGCGAACGTTCGAGATCGTCAAGGAAGACCCCGCCTTCAGGGTCGCATCGGTCAGCGGGAATCGGAGGCCCATCGTGGTCACACCGACGACATCCTCGAGGGGAACGAGGGACACGAGATCGCCTTCCCGGCCCCCGAGATCAAGGTCGGCCAGGACGCCCGGCTCGGCGTTCGCTGCCAGGAGCCTGATTCGCGCCGTCGGGTCGAGGATCTCGATCTCGGCGTCGATAGCCCGCGGATGGCCGAGAAGAAGCATGTTGACGAGGGCGTGATCCGGTCGAGGCCCACCCAGGACGCCGATCAGCGTGACCCTCGTGGCGCCACGATCGAGTGCTGCAAGCAATCCGAGCTCTGTGTCGGTCTCATCCTTGTCCGTCGCCGCGACGGTCATCGGAATGCCCCGGCGTCGGAGCTCATCTTGGCCCGCGGCGCCCAGCGAGTCTCCGTCGCCGACCCACAAGTCAATCGGTACTCCGAGCGCGTCGGCGAGGCGCGCCCCGCCATCGGCTGCGATCACCAGCGCAACGTCTTGATCCCAATCCGGCCAGATCCGATCAAGGTCCGCACGCGTGGGCGGGAGCCCATCAGCGAGGACGAGCGCACGCATCGGCGTGAGCTTCAGACCCCGACCGGTTGGTCGAGGAAGGAGGCCACCCACGCGGGCACCGATTCGGCGACCTCGGCTGCGCCGGCCGCCTCGAGTTCCTGGCGATCCCCTACGAGCGACACGATCCCGACACCGCGGGCACCAACGGCCTGAGCCATCCGCATGTCGTCCGGGGCGTCCCCGATGTAAGTCACGAGACTGGGCCACTCTCGAACGCCGAGTTGCCCGAGCGCATGCAGGAGCGGTGCCGGATGCGGTTTCGCGAACGGCAGATCCTCGCCACACACAACGACCGAAAACCTGGCGCCGAGGCCGGTTGCAGCCAATTGGTGCTCGACGACGGGCCGATCACCGGCAGTGACGATGCCCAGGACGTAGCCGGTATCGGCGAGGCGCTGCACGGCCGATTCGACCCCCGCAAAGACATGGACTTCCGTCATGAGGGATCGATACCGACTGAGCCAGCGTTCGCCGGCCTCCTCGACGTGTTCGGCTGGAACACCGAGCCGTCGATACATGCTCCGCCAGTCCGGACTGTACGCCGCGCGATAGGCGGCATTGTCATAGGCGACGCCATACGAACCGAGGACCTCGGCATTGGCCCGCGTGATCGCCGGCAGCGTGTCCACGAGCGTGCCGTCCCAATCGAAGATCATGGCTTTCATCGGCCCGATCGTACCCGTGATCCCCCAACCACATCCGTTCGGGAAACGGCCGCTCCCGGTGCTAGACTCGCCGCCGTGCCTCCCGATGCGAATCACCCGGCCGTCCAACGCGTTCTCGAGGCTGCCTCGCGCAAGGGCGTGACGATCGACGTGACCGTGTTTTCCGAGTCGACGCACACCGCCGAGGACGCGGCCCGTGCGGTCAACGTCGAGCTCGGGCAGATCGTCAAATCGCTCGTCTTCGTGACCGCCGGCGAAGACGGAGCGCTCGAGCCGGTGATCTGCCTGGTGTCCGGCGCAAATCGCGTCGACCTGCCGAGCCTCGGAGCCGTTCTCGGACGATCGGACGTGCGTCGAGCGAGTGCGACCGAGGCGAACGACCTGACCGGATTCGTGATCGGTGGCATCCCGCCGTTTGGTCATGCGCGACGCGTCCGGGTGATCATGGACCCGGCGCTTGGGCGCTACCCGGTGGTCTGGGCCGCGGCCGGCCTCCCGCGCGCCGTCTTTCCGGTACCGCCGGCAACGCTCCGAATGCTGGCTGACGCCGTGGTGGCACCGATGACCGAGGTTCCGGCGGGCACGACTGGCGCTCCCAGTGCGCCCGCGGACCCGCAGGCTTCGGCATGACGATGGCCCGTAACGCGGGCCGACCGGCCGACCCGCACGACACGACGCTGACCTATCCGGGCGGTCTCCGGGCTCGCTGGCGATGGGCCGGCACGGGACAGGCGGCTGCGGTCTTCGCACTGTCGGAATCCGGTGGAACCCTGGTCGATCTCGGATCGATTGTGGCCGACGACCCCGACACTCGATGTCGGGCGGAACTCCGGATCGACGGCCCGGGTGGCTCGTGGTCGGCCCGGTTCGCCTCGACCCTGAATGACACACCCGACGCCGTCCTTTGGGACACGGCGGGCCTGCTGGTCATCAAGTACGGGTTTCATGCCTACGGGCTCGATGCCCGGACCGGAACGCTGGCGTGGTCCCACCGATCCGCAACACCCATCCTCGCGGTCCTTGCCTCGTCTCGCCTGCGGCATGTCGTGGTTCAGTCCGAGCTCGAGACCTTTGCCCTGGATCCGGACGGCACGGCCGCGTGGCGGATCGCCCACTCGGATGTCGTCACGGCCGCTGAACTCGTCGGCGGGCGATTGGTGCTGACCAGCTACAGCGGCCTGATGAACGCACTCGATCCGGCGACGGGGCGATCCGCGGGCTGATCATCGGCCGCTCACCC
>JBDTOJ010000119.1:0-2102 GCA_039933295.1 Chloroflexota bacterium | reverse complement strand
GGCGACACCGCGATTTTCAGTCGCGTGCTCTACCAACTGAGCTATCTCGGCCCGGTGGACCTTGCGGGACCCATCGGCCCGACGGCGTGCCGGAGAATAGCATGGGCCCTTCCGGAGCGGCAAACCATCGTCCCGGGGCGGCTTCCAAACGACGCCACGGGCCGTGCGATCAGCTGAGTCCGGCCAGCGCGGCGATGTCCGACGACTGCAGGGGCGCCTCCCCGGCCAGTGATCGCAGCCGGTTGATGCGGTCCACGATCGCCGGATGGGTCGAGAACATCGAGCTCGAGCGTTCCTCGAACTTCTTGATCGGGTTCGTGAAATACAAGTGCTGCGTGGCCGGGTTGGCGACCTCGAGCACCTCCTTGTCGGTAGCGATCTTGGCGAGGGCTCTCTCGAGGCCCGCCGGATTCCTGGTCAGCTCCACCGACGACGCATCCGCGAGGTACTCGCGCTGCCGGCTGACCGCGAGTTGGACCAACCTCGCGGCGATCGGGGCAATGATCGCGAGGATGATCGCGAGGACGAACATGATCGCCTGGAGTCCCCCACCCCCGCGATCCCGATCCCCACTTGAGCGGCGTCCGCCGCCGAACATCGTGAAGCGCAGGAAGAAGTGCGACAGCAGGGCCACAGAGCCGACGAGCACGCCGACAAGCAACGAGAACCGGATATCAAGGTTCCGGACGTGGGACAGCTCGTGGCCGATGACGCCCTGGAGCTCCTCGCGATCGAGCTTCTGGAGCAGACCGGTCGTGATGGCGATCGAGGCATGCTGGGGATCTCGGCCCGTGGCGAACGCGTTGGGCGCCGTGTCGTCGATCAGGTAGACCGCCGGCATCGGGATGTTCGCCGCGACCGCCAATTCCTGGACGACGTTGATCAGCTGCGGGGTCTTCGACGCATCCGTCTGCTTGGCGTTCGACGCCGCCAGCACGAGTCTGTCGCCCGCGAAGTAACTCCCCAGGGACGCCACGATGCCGACGATCAGGGCAATGCCCGTCGTTCCGATCCCGCCCGCCGCATCGCCGGTCACGGCATAGCCGATCGCGAAGCCGAGCGCGCCAAGCAGGAGGCTGACGAGGACGGCCAGAAGAAACGAGTTCCGGCGGTTCGCCGCCTGCTGGGCGAAGAAGGTCGATGCAGCCATGGATGTGCCAGTTACCCGGGCCGACGGGCCCGCCCTTCGATCAGCTGAGGCTCAGATCCACGGTCGGAACATTCGCAGCCTCGGGCTCAGCATCGAAGAAGTCGCGCTTGGTGAAGCCGAACATCCCCGCGAAGATCAACGCCGGGAACGTCTGGATTGACGTGTTGTAGTCGAGGACCGTCGCGTTGTAGTGCTGGCGGCTGAACGAGATCTGGTTCTCGGTGGTGGTGAGCTGCTCCTGGAGTTCCAGGACGTTCTGGTTGGCCTTGAGCTCGGGGTAGTTCTCAACAACCGCGAACAGCGACCGCAGGGTCGATGTCAGCGCATTCTCGGCCTGAGCCTGGGCTGCGACGCCCTGGGCTCCCGCGGAGACGGCGTTTGCTCGAGCTTCGGTGACCTTGGTCAGGACACTCTGCTCGAAACCCATGTAACCCTTGACGGCGTTCACGAGGTTCGGGATGAGGTCATGCCGACGCTTGAGCTGGACTTCGATCTGGGCGAGGGCTTCGTCGACCCGGTTGCGGCGTCCGATGAGGCCGTTGTAGATCCCGACGACGAACAGGGCGATGACCACAAGGACCACGACGATGATGAGTAGGGGCATCGAATTCTCCACACGACTGGGATCCCGGACGATACGCTCGGTCGACCCCGTCCTCGGCCAGTCTAGCAGGGCCGCAATCCGGGTTCTGTGATCGAGTAATCGATCCGACATGCAGCCGGGCTTGGTGGGCGGTACTGGACTCGAACCAGTGACTTCCTCGGTGTAAACGAGGCGCTCTGACCAACTGAGCTAACCGCCCGGCGGGGCCAGCGTAGCCGACGCCGGGTCACGGGTCCCGGCAGCCACGTCAATCGAGCCGGTTGGCGCCCGGGGCTACCGATAGGATCAGATGAAGAGTGGTGCCCAGGCCGGGACTTGAACCCGGATGAGTTGCCTCATACGCCCCTC
>JBDTOJ010000118.1:0-39239 GCA_039933295.1 Chloroflexota bacterium | reverse complement strand
CGCGGCGAACGCCCGATAGTCCCCGATGATGTCGCCGACCGGATCGGCCATCGGCGCCTCCTTCTGGCCGCGATCGTACAACGCGGAAGCCAGCGATCGGATCATGCGTCTGGGCTCGCAGGCGGTGCCTACCAGCTCGAACCGTTCGCGAACGCTGATGTCGAGGCCGCCGGCCTGATCCTTGATCGGTATGCGGACCTCGGCCTGGGACTCACCGACGCATCGCTCCTCGCGGACGCCTGGCTCCCCGATTGACCGGTCAGCGGTGACCGCTGCGCTTCATCCGATCGAGCTCGCGGCGGAGGCGCTTGCTCGGCCGACCTTCCCCGCGGATGGCCTTGATGCCAGGCGCGATCTCGCGGACGACCGGCGGCGGGCTGTTGTCGACGTAGCAAGTGGCTGCCACCGGGGCGCCAACGCGCGTTTCAATCGGCCGCACGACCTCCAAGATCCGCTCGCGATCGGCGATCCGAGCCTCCACGACGTCGCCGGCACGAACCTTCGTCGACGGTTTGGCCGAATTGCCGTTGATGCGGACGTGCCCGGCCTCGCACAGTTGCGTGGCGATGGGCCGGGTCTTGACCAGGCGCACCGCACACAGCCAGCGATCGATCCGGGTCTCATCGGCCGCCGCCTGATCATTCACGCTCAGGTTGGTCGCTATCCGCTTGTGCCATCGAGCCAGGCCCGGAGCGGGGCGACGTGCTCGTCGTGCAGATGGCCGGTGAAATCGACCTCGACGAGCGGCTCGTCCGCCCATGGCACCACTACCGCCTGCAGGTGGGCGGGCACTGATTCGAGGGCCTCGATCAAGCGGTCGTAGGACGCGTCGTACTCGGCCACCAATTGCTCGGGAGAGTGGTCGACGTGACGCTCGCGGATCCAGTTGTTGACCTTGTCGACTTCGTCCTCGTCATCGGCCTCCACGAGCCACGGCGGCGCGGGCTCAGCCTCGCCACGGCCCACCGCGAGGACTCGGTTGATCGTCCGCTCCCGCCACCCGGCCAGGTGCCCCGCCATGTCGGCGAAGCTCCAGTCACCCATCGGGCCCGGCTCGGCGTAACGGGCTGGTCCTACCTCGGCGACGAGGGCTCGCCAGAACTCCTGATCGGCTCGGAGTTCGGCGATCTGCTCGGCCTGGTTGCGCATGGTCCCCTCCCCTGCTATGTCCTCGCCACGATCTCATGATCGAGACCGTTACGCAGAGGCTGTCGCCTGTCCCGGCGTACAGCCGGGCACGAGAACAACGTCAAAGATCCGCGACCGGTGGCTGCCGATGCACAATGGGACCATGGCTCGGTACACCATAACCACTCGCGTCGAGGCTCCGCCTGAGCGCGTGTTCGCGCTCTGGACAAACCTCGACCGCATGGGCGAATGGGTCGGAGGGGTCACCGGCGTCAGCGACGTGTCCGGGTCCATCGATCGGGCCGGCACCACCTACAGCGTCCATTTCGGCCCGATGATGAGCAGGACCGAGGTCCTCGAGGTCGAGCGCCCGCGGCTGTTTACCACCAAGTTCGGCAATTGGATCCTCCGTGGCCGGTCGAGTGCGAGCTTCGAACCCGACATGGACGGGACGCGGATCACGCAGACGTTCGAGACGGTCGGGCTGATCTCCGCCGTCTCGTCGTGGATCTTCTCCCGCGGCTCCTACGAGGGAAGCTTTCGCGGCGAGCTCGAGAAGTTCGCCAGAATCGCCGAGCGTGAGGCGCCGCCGCCTTCGGGGTGACGGCGCCACGGATGACTCGATACCTCGTTCTCCTGCGCGGGATCAACGTCGGCGGCCGGAACAATGTGCCGATGGCGACGCTGCGCGAGCTCCTCGAGTCGCACGGCCACACGAGGGTTTCCACGTACATCGCCAGTGGTAACGTGATCCTGAGCTCCGACAAGACGGCGGCTACGATCAAGCGAGAGCTCGAGGAAGCGCTCCCCGGGACCTTCAAGCTCGACAGCGATCTGATCACTGTCCTGGTTCAGACGCGCGCCCAGCTCCGGGCCATCGTGCGGGATCGGCCAAAGGGCTTCGGCGACCATCCGGATACCTACCACAGCGATCTAGTGTTCCTCATGGGCATCGATGCGTCGACGGCGATGAAGGTCTTCGACCCGCGGCCGGGAGTCGATGAGGTGTCGCCCGGTGAGGCCGTGATCTACTCGCAGCGACTCAGCGCGCAACGGACAAAGAGCCGCCTCGGCAAGATCGTCGGGACGCCGGCGTACAAGTCGATGACGGTCCGGAACTGGGCGACGACGACAGCGCTGCTCGAGCGCATGGAGGCTCCCGAGGAAGGCGCCTGACCGCGAACTTCAGACAACTCCGTCGGCGGGCCCTAACGGAGGATCTCGACGACGTCGCCGTCCTGGACGGTGTGTTCGCGGCCGACGCGCTGGCCGTCGAAGCGGGCTGACGGCCCCGACACGCGCGCGCCAGTGAAAGTCGCCGCAAGGTCGTTGTGGACCCATTGAGCGACGTCCTCGACCGTTGCGCCCGGTGAGAGGGCGAGTGGCTCCGGGTCCGTCTCGCCGAGGGTTCGGAGGCGTACCCGGATGAGGCCAGTGAGCCTCCACGCGGCTTCGCGGAAGGCGACCAGCGAGGCCTCGTCGATGACCGAGACGACGACCATCTCGAGGTCCGGGAATGCGGCGCCCAGCCGCTCGATGTCGGCCGTCGACGCCTCGTCAGAGCGCGTTCCAGCCAGGAACGCCGGCTTCTCGATGCCCGCCAGGGCGACCTCGGCCCGGACAGCCAGCAGTTCACCCGGATCAGCATCGGGCCGGGCGCAATAGATGATCGCGTCGGCCGACCGGAGCACGCCGAGCAGCGCCCGTCCCCCACCCCGGTCCTCGGAGGCGCCCGCGATCAGCCCGGGGATCTCGACGAGCTGCACGAGTACGCCCCCGATCCTCGTGAGGGCCGGAATCGGCCGGAGCGTCGTGAACGGATAGTCGCCGGTCTTGATCTGGATCTCGGAGAGGGCCTGCAGGAGCGACGACTTGCCGACGTTCGGCGGCCCGACCAGGGCAATCTGCGCCGCGCCCTCGCGTCGGACCGCGATCGAGTCGCGATGAACCGCGCTCGAGCGGACCCGGGTGTCCTCGATCTCCGCGAGGAGTGACTTCCGGAGGTCGGCGTACGGTCCGTTCCTGTAGTCGGGCAGCTCGCCGAGGAGCGCCTGGACCTCGCGGATTCGGTCCCTGCCCTCTTTCCCTATCAGCCTGCGCTTCGCCACCTGGGCGAACGTTCGATGCGGCATCGGCATCGCAATCTCCCTGTGATCACCGGGCGCGACGCGACGCGCGCAGGCATGCCCGCAGCAGCCGCTCGCGTCTGGCCCGCCCCTTCCGTTGACGCTGGTGGTGGAAGGGGCCGATCAGCCGTTCTGCTTGGAGATCGTGGCAGCCCACGCGTCGATCGAACGCTGGGCCAGGAGGAGGTTCATGGCGGGGACATCGTACACGTCTCGGTTTGCCAGAAGGGACGGAGGCTCGCCCGGCTGGCGGCCTCCGGCCGATGAACCCCGCGCGCGGAGCGGCAGTAACCTCACGTGTGCCGCATCCACAGCATGAACCGCCACCCGCCCGTTCGCGCCGCGGCATGTTCTCGGTCATGGTGATGGCCACAGCGTTCCTCCTCGCAGCGTGCGGCGCGCCGGGCGTGTCGATCGCACCGACCCTCGCATCGAGCGACCAACCCACTGCCGGAGCATCGGCCACACCGGCGCTTGCCGGGGCGACCTTCCCGCCGTCGCAGACACCGATCGATGCTGGAACGTATCGCTGGGATGGGTTCGAACGACCCGTGTCGCTGCGCCTTGATGCGGGCTGGCAGCTCGGGCACGACAACCCGGCGTTCTTCGACCTCTTCCGCGGGAGCGACTTTCCGGCGGTGTCAATCGCACGCTTCACGGACGTCCATACGAATCGGATCAGCCGGGTCGCCGCCGTCGACGCCCAACAGGTCGAGGCGACATTCCTCGGACGATCCGACATGACGATGGCGGGCCGAGCGGCCATCGAGCTCGGCGGCCTCAATGGACGGCAATTTGATCTGACGACGCTCGAGGCGCGAACGCCGCTCTTCTGGGGACCGGCGGGCATCTTCCAGCTCGATCCCGACTTCGTGACGCGCTACCGGATTCTGGATGTCCCTGGCGGCGGCGTCCTGGTGATCGGGGTGCATGCACACCCCGATGCCTTCGATGCCGGCCTGGCCATCGCCGAACCGGTCGTGGCCTCGTTCATGGTGGAGCCCTGAGCCCAGCCGGCGTGTTCCGGCGCTACGCCCTGGTGTCGTAGGCGACGCGCTCGAACGGCCACTCGCTCGCGATCCAGGATGAGACCGCCTCCCAGAGCGGTCGGTCTAGAGCCGCGTCGGCAGCGCGGACCCAGGACAGGATCCGCGCATCGCGCCCGAGCTTGTCCGGGTAGATGTAGACGCAGCCGATCACGGTCTCGGCGTCGGGCGCGAGGACGGTGTACGTGAAGCCGCGGCGGGCGGCGAAGTCGGCGGCGTGGCGCTCGAGATCACCACGGTTGTCCTCGAGGCTCATATCGTGCGGCCAGCCCTCGGACGCCCAGCCGGGCGTCGAACGGATGTGATCGACGCTGGACGTCCAGGCGGCATAGTCGGATGCGTTGTGTTCCGGGCCGAGCGGTCGAAGTCGGAAATCGGGTCGATCGAGGGCCACAGGCGGAACGAACCCAGGCGGCACGAACGGGGCGTCGGTGTCTGTCACGCACGCAGCGTACTTGGGCGCAACACGGCACCGGGGCGCCGTGCCCTTCAGGTGAGCGCCGGTGCAGGCGCTCCGTGTAGGCTGCCCATCGACATGTGTCCATCTGACCACTATTCTGACTACATGGGCAAGACCGTGACCGCAACGGAGGCGAAGGCGAAGATCCTGTCGCTCCTCGACGAGGTCGAGGCGGGCGAGGAGATCGAGATCACGCGCCACGGCCGGCTCGTGGCTCGACTGGTGCCTGCGCGCCCTGGGCTCGCGCTCATGGGAAGGTTCCGCGGTGAGGTCAACCAGCTCGTGTCCGACGAGGAGTTGATGAAGCCGATCGAAGAGGCCGAGTTCGACGGTTGGGACTGGATCGCGGACCCGGACAAGAAGCGCCGATGACGTCTGTGGTGCTCGATACGCATGCGCTGCTGTGGTGGGCGACGGAACCCGAACGAATGTCAGAGCGCGCCGCTGCCGCCCTTCGGGCCGCGGACGAGCTGGTGGTGGCGCCGGTCACCTGGTGGGAGCTCGCCTGGCTGGTTCAGCGACGCCGGTTACGGATTTCGAAGCCGCTCCGGGGCTGGCTCCATGAGCTGGCCTCTGGCGTTCGAACCGCTGTCCTGACTCCGGCCGTCGCGACGAGCTCCGCGGAACTTCCCGGCACCTTCCCGAAGGATCCGTTCGATCGCCTCATCTACGCAACCGCGATCGAGAACGGTCTCCAGTTGGTGTCCGCCGACCGTGCCATTCAGGCCCACGATCCAGGAGGTCACGTTGTCGTCTGGTAGTTCGGTCAGCCGCGCGTGAACCCAGATCCTCGGCAAGTTCGAGCCTTCGCCGAACGCTACACCGACGCCTGGTGCAGCATGGATCCGGCCCGTGTGGCTGCGCACTATGCGCCGGAGGGCTCGCTCGCGATCAATGGCGGCACGCCGGCCGTCGGTCGCGCCGCGATCACGGAGGTCGCACGGAGCTTCTATGTCGCACTGCCGGATATGCAGGTCTACCTGCGCGACATCGTCGCTGACGGCGATCGAATCGAGTACCACTGGACGTTCACCGGCACGAACGCGGGCCCGGGCGGGACGGGCAACGCGGTCCGTGTGGACGGGTTCGAGGCGTGGGTCCTGGACGAGAACGGGCTGATCGCGTCGTCGCAGGGTCAGTACGACGCGGCCGAGTACGCCCGCCAGCTCGAACACGGCATCTAGGGCAAAGGCCCCGCGGGCGCCACGTTGTGGTTCAGATGGAAAACGTTGGTCGGGTCCCAGGCACGCTTCAGCTCCTGGAGCCGCGCCAGCTTCTGATCCCCGTAGCACGCCCGGGTGACCTCTGGGCCGGCATCGAAAAGCTCGTTGATGTAGCGGCCCGTCACCAGGTCGGGCTCCACGATCGTCATCGCCTGCCGGACCCAGTCCGCGTTGGCGTCGTCGGCGGCCGGATCGGTCCATGCCGAGTCCGGGCTGATGTCGAATGGGGCGGTCCGCCCAGTGAAGGCCATCGCCTCATCCGGGACGCGTGCGATGGCCCCGCCCATCGCGGTGATCGAGATGCTGGAGTCGCCGGGAATCTCCTCGACGTGCCGGACCAGACCGTCGAGGACCGATGGCGAAAGCTCCGAGGCACTGCCTCCGGAGATCGCGAACCGGGTCCCCCAGGCGAGTGTCAGGTCGCTCGAACGCTGGACCGTCAGGTACGGATCGCTTGCCGCCGTCACGGACACCGGCTTTGGGCCGCGCAGGAGCGGCGCGATGTCCCCCTCCACGTCCTCCCCTGCCCCGCTGTGGTTGTACGCGATCACCACGATCGGGCGGCCGGCGACGGCATCCGGATAGTCGGCCGCGGGCTCGGCGAGGGCGATCGAGAAGATCGCCGAGATGGCAACGGGCGCGCCGGCGGAGAAGTCACGGAACGTCGCCCAGAGGGCATGGATGTCGGTCGCCAGGTGGACGTGCACGCCGCGATGGAGGGTGCCCGCAAACGGATGGAGATCGAACTCGAAGCTCGTCGCAATACCGAAATTCGCTCCGGCGCCACGCAGCCCCCAGAACAGGTCCGGCTCCTCGTCCGCGCCCGCCCGCACCAACCGCCCGTCGGCGGTGACCAACTCCACCGCTCGGAGACTGTCGATCGTCAACCCGAAGTGCCGCTGCAGCCGGCCGACGCCGCCGCCGAGTGTGAGCCCCGCGACGCCGGTGTGGGCAACGACGCCGACGGGGCACACGAGGCCGTGCCGCTGGGCTTCGATATCGAGCCGCCCGAGCAACGCCCCGCCGTCGGTCCGCGCGATCCGGCGTTCCGGATCGACGCTCACGGCGCCCATTTGCCCGAGGTCGATGACCAGGCCACCGTCCGTCGTCGAATGCCCTGCCGCGCTGTGGCCGCCGCCGCGAACCGCGATCTCGAGGTCACGGTCCCGCCCGAACTTCACGGCAGTCACGACATCCTCGACGCGTGTCGGGCGGACCACAACGGCTGGCCGACGGTCGAACACGGCGTTCCAGACGCGGCGGGCCTCGTCGTAGCCGGGCGCGTCGGGCGCGATGATCTCGCCCTTGAATGAGCGCTGGAGCTCATCCAGGTGGGCGCGGGTCACGGCGGCGGCCACAGCGCGGCGGTCATGGGTGGCCGGTCCGGGTGCGCGTGGCTCGCGGGGCCGGGCACCGGCGCATCGAACCTAGTCCACCAGGCTTGCGAGACGGATGCCGGCCAGGAACGCGCGATAGGCCTCGATCGGGTCGGCTGTGACGTAGCGCGTGGTCCGGTCGCCGATGCGCTCGCCGGTGGGCGCGATGGCGGCGTAGTCGGCCTCGACCGCTCGGCGGAAATCGACCTCGATCACGATGGGAGCCGGAAGCTCCAGGAGTCGCAACTCCCGAACTCGGGCTCGTTCAACGGCGCGGGCGGCGCCTGCCTGAATCAGATCCGCGGCGACTTCCGGGTGGAGCGAGGCCGCGGCGTGGGTCCCGAACCCTTCCTTGACCACGATACGCTCGGCCCACGGCAGCCACTCGGAAACCTCGGCGGCAAGCGCGTCGTCCCCGGCGACGAGCCCGACGGGGATGCCCCACGCCCCGAGCGCGAGGGCGTTGAACCCGTACTCCCCCGTCGGGCCCCCGTTCAGGCGGGTCTCGGTGGGTCCGCCGGTGTACGTGTGCGCGATGGTGCCCGTGGGATGACCGGCGCGAGCGTGATAGCCGACGAACAGCGCGACGTCGAAGGTCGGAACGCCGTCACGGGGCGCCGCACCGGCGACCATCGACCAGGCCTTCTGGCCCTGGAGGAGCCGGGCAGCCGGATCGAGGGCCGCGGGTCGCAGGTTGTACATCCCGCCGTGGCTGTCATTGACGAGAAGGTCCGTGGCCCCCGCGGCGAGCGCGCCCCTGATCGCTGCGTTCGCTTCGGCCGTCATCAGGTCCGCCGCGGCCGGGTATTCGGAATCACCACGGCTCGTTGGCTTCGGATGGCTGACCCCGGCCACGCCCTCCATGTCGACGCTGATGTAAACGCGCATCGGCTGAGTGTAGGGCCCAGATGGATCGGATTTCGGGCGTCAGGCGGCCGGGCTCGCCGTCACAACTCGCCGGGACGAGGTCCGGCGGCGCGTTTGGCTTCGTCAGGGGACGGTTGCGGGCGCATTGGATCGAAGGGTCGTTCTGCTCTGGGGTCACCGGCTGGGTCACCGTCGAGCGCGACCTTCGCAGCGAATTCACCCGCCGCACAGGCCATCATCGCGCCGAAGCCGGCCAGGCCGGCGATGACGACGAAACCCTCGATCGACGTCGCCCCGATCAGCGGCAGGCCGTCTGGTGTGCGGGCGTAGAAGCCGCCGTCATGGGCGGCGACAGGCAGGTCACCCTCGAGGTAGTCGAGCAGTCCCGGGATGAGTGTGCCCGCCCGAATCAGAACTTCGCGCGCGAATTCCGGCGGACAGGCCGGTTCCGCGATCGGCAGGCTGGGCTCTTGGTCGCGTGCCCAGCCGAGTTTGATGCCATCGGGCACGACCGAGTCGTCCGGCTTGACGTGAACGCCCGACGGCAGGCCACCGGTCGCATCGACGCCGATCGTGAACGGAGCATCGCGCGGCACCACACCGCGCGTGTCGCGGAGAAGGACCTTTTGCCGCAGCACGGTCTCGAGAGGGAGGACGACATGCGCGAGAGCCGCGACGTCCGCCGCGAACGGGCCGGCGGCATTGATCACGCGGCTGGTCTCGACTTGTTGCTCCCCGTCCGCGGTCTGGAAGCGTGCGCCAACGCCGGTCACTGCTCCGCCCCTCCGCTCGATGGCAATGATTTCGCCGCGGACCACCCGAACGCCGCGCGCCTGTGCTCGTTCAAGCATCGCCATGCCCAGCGCCACCGTGTCCAGACTCCCGGCGTGTCGAGCGTGGACCGCGCCTTGCACGGATGACGTCAGGTACCGATAGCGCGCCCGAGTCGCCGCGGCGTCGAGCAGGTCGGCAGCATCGCTCCCCTGCCCTGCCGCCGCATACCTCGCGCGGACGTTCGGCAGGTCGTCGGCTGTCGCCTCGTCGAGGGTGACGTACAGGTAACCGCGGTCGTTCATCGCGAAGAACGCGCCGTCGGAGAGAAGCCCACGCATGAGCGTGATGCTCCGCTCCGCAAGCTCGACCATCGGCCGCTGCGGCCACCACGAGCGGTAGTTGGCCTCGGGCCGATTGCTCGTCAGCGAGAGTGGTGGCCGCGGATCCACGAGGATCGCGTTGGTGGTCCCAAGCCGCTCGGCGAGCTGCCAGGCCGTGGCGATCCCTGCGATCCCCGCCCCGACGATCACGGCGTCTACGCGGCTGCTCATTGTGAGTCGCCCATCAACATTCGAATGCGGATCGCGGACCTTGGGCACGCCGGCATAGGCGTCGATGACGGTCCGGAACTGGGCCACGGCGATGGCCCTGCTCGAGCGGGTGGAGGCGCCTCCGAAGGAGGCCTGAGCACTAGCGGTCGCCGTTCATGGCGGATCCGAGAGCGTCGTTGCGGCGCGCCAGCTCCGCGTTGAGGATCGACGCAAAGCTGACCCAGCCGAGGTACGGCAATAGCAGCAGCGCGGCCGCGGGTCGGATCTGCCAGAACGCCCCGATCGTCGCGACGATCGCGAGCCAGAGCATCGCGATGACCACAAGGCCCCCGCGCAGGCTGCGACTCCCGAAGAATGCGAAGCTCCACGCGAGGTTGAGGGCGAGCTGCAACCCGAACGCGGCCTGGGCCCGATCGAGGCGCTCGTCGCGGCCCGCGCGCCGCACGAGCACGAGCGCGATGCCCATCATCGCGTAGAGCGTCATCCACACCGGCCCGAAGACCGCGTCCGGCGGGTTCCAGCCGGGCTTGTCCAGGCCTCCGTACCATTTGGGGATGGCCCGGAAGGTCGGGATGCTGCCGAGCCCACCGACGACCAATGGCGCCGCGAGCGCGACGAAGTCGCCGGCGGCGTAGGAACGGACGGGCGTCAGGGCGGCGGGGCCAGGGGCAGTCACGGGGTACCGATCAGGATCCGGAAGCTCGTGGCCGTCGGGCGGACATCCGTGAGCTGCCAGCCGCTCCGTTCGAAGAGGGATCGCCATGCCTTCTCCGTGCGTTCGCGGCCACCTGGCATGACCAGCATGTGCAGGTCCAGGATTCGGCTGGCGAGGTCCTCGTTCGGTGCCCCGATCACGACTTCCGCAACGAACAGTTGCGAGGTGGGCAACGCGGCGGCCCGGACCGTGCGGAGGATGCGGATCGCTTCGTCGTCCTCCCAGTCGTGCAGGATCGACTTCATGAGATAGCCGCCGGCGCCGGCCGGGACCGCTTCGAAGAAGCTGCCAGCGACGGCTTCGCAACGTTCGGCGACGCCCTCACGCTCGAGTAGGGCCTGCGCTGCATCGCCGCTGGCGACATGCGCCTGATCGAACAGGATCCCGCGCAGCGTCGGGTGGCGCCGGAGGATCGCCGCGAGGAGCGTGCCGGTGCCTCCACCGACGTCGACGAGCGTGCCCAGTGGCCCGAAGTCGTACGCCTCCGCCACTGCCTGCGCCACGGCGCCGCTCGTGCCAGCCATCGCCCGGTCGAACGCAGCTGACTCATCGGGCCGGGTAGATCGCCATGACCAGACATTCTCGCCGTGTATCGCAGAGAAGGCGTTCTCGCCGGTCCGAATCGAGTGCTCCAGGTGGGACCATCCTTCGCACACGTAGGCCTTGCCGTTGAGGATCGCCCACTCCCGCATGGAACCCGGCACGCCCGAGCGGAGCAGCGCACCAACCTCGGTCAGGCCGAAGCGACTGTCGTCGTCCTCGTGCAGGATGCCCCCGGCAGCGAGCGTGCCGAGGAGCCGGTACAGCGCATCCTCGTTGGCACCGATCGCCGAGGCCATGTCATCAGCCCCGCGGGGACCGTCGGCGAGCAGGTCCGGGATGCCCAGCCCCGCTGCGACGGACATCGCCTGCTGCAAGCGTGCCGTCACGAGGATGGCGTCGATGGCCTGCCTAGGCGAGATTGACGATGACGTCATGAATCCGACCTCCTAGTCCGTGAGGGCCTCGGGCCTAGCAAGAACATACCGCAACGCTACTCCGAAACCGTCTGGGCCCGGCCGAGCGAGCAAGACGTAATCGCGGCTCCGGTAGAGTTCGGGTGTGACCCGGCCGCGTGACGCCACCCGCGCCGCTGCCGCGAGGGCCCAATCAGGCCTCGAGCGGCCGCGTTGGCGTGGCCGGCAGCGATCCGGGCCTCCTGCCACCCGATCTCGCCACGAGCGCAACCGAGATGCTCCGACGCATGTCGCCCGGGGAACGCCTCGCGGCGGCCGTTGACGCCAGCGAGTCGATCCGAACCCTCGCCGAGGCCGGAAATCCGGGCGGGACACCCTGAGTTCACCGAGCGAGAAGTGGGTAAGGACCTCAGCCGACTATTCGTTGGCGTTGCGGCCCCACTGCGGACGACTCGTTCGATCGCCGGAGTCCCACATCGGTGACGTTCGGGGAGCTCCTGGCCGCGTCGATCCTTGCGTTCCAGAGGGCCGGAGTAGCCTTCATGGTGACGGGTTCCCTCGCCAGCAGTTACTACGGCGAACCACGCGCCACTCGCGGCATCGACACCGATCCGGGTGGCCTTGAGCGGCTCGTCATTGCCCTCCAACAGGCCGGGCTCTACATGGACCGTGACGCTGCGATAGCGGCGCACGTGCAAAAGAGCCAGTTCAACGCGATCGCGGATGGGGCTGCGAAGGTCGACTTCATCGTCCGGCGCGATCGGCCGTTCTCGGTCGAGGAGTTCGCTCGTCGACAGTCTGCCGACCTGCTCGGTACGCCCGGCTTCATCGTCAGTGTCGAGGACCTCATTGTCGCCAAGTTGGAGTGGGCGTCCGAATCGGGCTCCGAAGTTCAACTGCGCGACGTGCGTTCGATGCTGGCGGTCGGCGGATCTACGCTGGATCGGACGTACATCAGTCGTTGGATCGCCCGCCTCGGTCTTGGCGAGATGTGGGAACGCGTCCGACGGCTGATTCGGGACCACGATCCGAGGCTCGGTCCCGCTGCGGCTCGACGACGTCGCCGGATGTCGGACGAACTGACCGCCGAGATGTGACCATGGTGCGATGGAGTCCAGCCCCGGCCCCGTCCTGACTGCACGGCAGCTCAATCGCGCCACTCTGGCGCGGCAGATGCTCCTCGTCCGCGAGCCGATCGGCGCCGTCGAGGCTCTCGGGCGGGTCTTCGCGCTCCAGTCGCAGGAGCCGGCGTCCCCGTACATCGCGCTGTGGAACCGCGTCACAGCGTTTGATCCTGCGCAGCTCGACGTCGCGTTCGACAACGGTGCGATCGTCAAGGCGACGCTCATGCGGATCACGCTCCACGCTGTCGCAGCCGGCGACTACCCGATCCTCCACGGGGCGATGCAGACGACCCTGCGCGCCGCCCGCCTCAACGACCGGCGGTTCAAGGCGGCCGGGATGTCCGCCGCGGACGCGGAGGCCCTCGTGGAGGAGACCCTTGCCTTCGCTGCCGAGCCACGGACCAATGCCGATGTGGAAGCCTGGCTCGCTGATCGACTTGGCTCCGCCGCGCACCCGGGCTTCTGGTGGGCGATGCGCCAGGTCGGGCCGTTCGTCCACGCGCCGACCGGCGGGCCCTGGTCATTCGGTCCGAGGCCCTCGCATCGGGCGGCGAATCTACGACCGGATCACGGCGGCGCCGAGGCCTCGATCGCGCACTTGGTGCGCCGGTACTTCGAGGCGTTCGGACCCGCGACGGTTCAGGATGTCGCCCAGTTCACCCTCCTGCAGATGCCGCGGATCCGTTCAGGCGTCGCGGCACTCGGCGATGAACTCGTGTCGCGGGATGGCCCCGACGGGACGCGCCTGATTGATGTCCGCGGCGGCGTGATCCCGCATCACGACTCCCCTGCCCCGCCGCGGCTGCTCCCGATGTGGGACAGCACCCTGCTTGCCTATCGGGATCGAAGCCGCATGATCCCGCCCGTGTATCGGCGCGTCGTCATCCAGTCGAACGGCGACGTCCTGCCGACGGTCCTTGTGGATGGGTACGTGGCAGGCGTCTGGCGACCGCTCGACGGCGGGATCGAAGTGACCGCGCTGCATCCGTTCACCGACGAGACCTGGTGGGGCCTCGAATCGGAAGCCGCAGACCTCATGGCGCTCCTCGCCGATCGTGATCCGACCCCGTATCGCCGTTACGGCCGCTGGTGGGCGGGTCTCGCTGGGGCCGAGCGTCGGACCATCGGCGGGTAAGTGACCCCTACAACGCGTCGTCGTGGGCAATGTGGCCGAACTGCCACCACAGGACCACGACGAGCGCCGCAGAGCCAGCAAACGCGAACCAGAACGGCGCCGTGATCCCGAAGCTTCGGGCGAGCAGTCCCACGGATGGCTTGTCCTGCCCGGACTCCCGTGAGCCGCGGATCATTTGACCGATCGAAGTGTGTGGCGCACCGTGGGGGCCTAGTCGAAGGCGCCGGGTCACGATTTCGTCCCTCGCTGCGCAGCACGGCAGATCGGACATTTCCTCGTGGCTCGTACTCCCTTCGTGACTCCTGATGCAACGATTGTCGTCAGTACGGACGGCTATTTCGATGTCTTCGCGCCCGGCGCACGCCCGGCGCACGCCAAGCCCGCCTATCGCGGCGTCATTGCCGAACTTGGAGCCGCGGTTCGGGTTGGAGATCAGCTCTCGGTCCGTCCCGACTCGATCGCACTCCTGGACGCGGTCTTCGCCTGGTCCGCTGCCCGCGGCGCGTCGGCGGCTCGGGGCGACCTGGGTGCCGGTCGTGACCACAAGGCCACTCCCGCTCCTGGCGGCGGCACCGCAGCCGCCTGACCCGCGCGCCCGTCACGCATCCGGTCGCTGCAGCCCGGCCACCTGAAGGATTCGATCGGCCGTCCGCTCGAAATCTGCCCACCCGCCTGCGTGCGTTTGCTGCGCTCTCGAAGGAACGCCGCGACGGCCCG
The DNA here is from genome assembly GCA_039933295.1 of Chloroflexota bacterium. Lineage (GTDB taxonomy): Bacteria > Chloroflexota > Limnocylindria > Limnocylindrales > CSP1-4 > UBA5189. The sequence continues at coordinate 25,041 of JBDTOJ010000118.1, read as the reverse complement.
TGGATCGGAGGGCGGCTGTCAGGTCGCGCAAGGTTCCGGGATCGTCGCGTATCTGGACGAGCGTCGCTCAGTCTCCGCCGCCGGCCCAGTTGAGCACTCGGACGGCGCGGAGCGTGTTCCAGCGGCTCGGGGTGCCCTCGGCGCCTTCCATCTGGATATGAGCCTCGCCTTCACGGGCGTTCTGGATGGGCCATCGGCCATGCAGGTCCCGCTGCCGCTCCACTGCCTCGCGGGCCTCTACCAGACGTTCGTCGGCCGGGTCGTGGCCGGAGTCGCGCAGGTAGTCGAGGGCCCGCAGGACGTCGTAGTGGTACCAGTGCGGGAATGAGAACTGGAGCCACGCTGGATTGATGACCTCGCCGGTGCTCTTTCGGCGAAAGAGCCGAGGCTCGAGCAGGTACTCGTCGCCCCGACGCCGAGCCTCGCCCACCCTTTCCGAACCGCCGACCGCGCCCTGGTAGAGAAGCAGCCCCTCGAGGACGTTGAGGGTCGTCTCGAGCGAGGACACCATCGCGCCCCGCTCGACCTCGCAGTTCCAGCCTCCATCCGGCAACTGCTCGCCGAGGAGTCGCTCCACCAACGGCGTCATGTCGACCCGGAAGTACGTACCCGACGCAACGACATTGCCGTTGATGCACGGCTCCACCTCTCCCTCGAAGAAGCGGTGGTCTCGCCAGGGCAGGTCCGGCCACGGAGAGCCGTCGCCCCAGGTCACGTGCTCGCGCACCAGACCTACGACGTGTTGAGCCTGCGTGCTGTCCGGATCGAGGCCGAACCGGCGCAAGAGTTCCAGGGAATTGAATGTATTCGTCCAGTCGGGTGTCCAGGTCGCGCGGCCCCACAGACCGTCCGGAGCCTGGAGTTCGAGGACCCGAGCACCCCAGCCCTCGGTCGCGACCCTCGATCGTTCCGCGGCGACGAGGTCCGCGGGCGCGTGCGTGAGGTCACGCATCACCTGCCAACGGATGGCCGGATCAGCCTCAAGTAGCCAATCGATCGTATTCATGGGCGTGGCACTCCAAATCACACACTGGTTCGCATCGTCGCCGTCATCGGAGGTTCGCGTTCTCGGGCGCTGACCGCCCGGGCTCGAGAATCGCCCCCGACCTTCGGGTTCAATCCTCGTGGGCCTCGGGCAGGCACATACCGGGGCAGCGAACGACCCGGCGGCCGCGGCGAATACCTACTGCTTCCGCGGATCACCCATGAACGGGCGGACTTCGATCGGGGTATCGATGGCGTCGGTCACCTTCTGGGCCCACGCGAGCGCGGCGTTCACGTCGGGAGCTTCGATCAGGTAGAAGCCGCCGAGGTACTCCTTCGTCTCGGCGTACGGCCCGTCGGTCGTCTTGCCCATCCGACGTCGGGGCTGGACGACCTTGGCGTGGGCCGGCTCGAGCAGCCTACCGCTGAAGAGCAGCGCGTTCTCGGCATGCATCTCGGCTTCGAGCGCCCCGATCTTGGCGAAGCCGGCCTGCATCTCCTCAGGAGTCATGGGCTCGCGAGGCTCGTCCGACATGTGGACGGCCAGCATGTACTGCGACATCGATCTCTCCTCGTTCCAGTGGGCGCTCAGCATGACCGCCCTGACCAGACGACGAGCGGCCGCGACGGAACTCGACTATTTCCTCCGGCTCGATTTCACCCGGCACCTGCCCGACGCTTCGCGCTCGGCCCGACGCTGATCGCGCCACCCGGACATTCGTCCCCTGCGCACCGGCCCGATGGTGAGGGATGGCCGGCATCCCTTCACCTTGTACGATGGGGCCATCTTGACCCTGTTCGGGCCGCGCCCTCGGCAGTTCAGCCGCCGTCTCGGTGTGGTTTTCGCTGTCGGGTTCGTGCTCTCCCTGTTCCCCCTGGCCGGGCAGGTCGCCGCTGCCAGCAGCGCAACGCTCGTCCGGTACGCAGGCGCGGATCGCTACGCAACCGCAGCAGCGATCTCGGCGGCGTCATTCGGCCCTGGCGTTTCAAACGTCTACATCGCGACCGGACTCGACTTTCCCGACGCACTCGCAGGTGCTGCCGCCGCAGCGGCGAACAACGCTCCGACCCTTCTGGTCACCGCAACGGAGATCCCGGGCGCCACGCGACAGGAGCTCGGCCGCCTCAAGCCGAAGCGGATCGTGATCCTTGGCGGATCCGCTGTCGTGTCGAGCTCGGTGAAGACTGCGCTCCGGGGCTACACATCCGGCAGGGTCGATCGCCTCGCCGGTGCGGACCGGTATGCGACGGCGGCAGCGATCTCGGCGGCAACGTTTCCCACAGGTGTCCCGATCGCCTACATCGCGACGGGTGCGAACTTCCCGGACGCGCTCGGCGGCGCGGCCGCTGCGGGCCAGCAGGGCGCGCCCGTCTTGCTCGTCGACGACACCGTGCCGGATTCCGTGGCGAACGAGTTGACCCGCCTCGCACCGGCCCGGATCGTCATCCTTGGAGGTCAGGCCGTCGTTTCGGCCTCGGTCGAGTCCGCCCTGGACGCATTCACGGCTGGGCCGGTCACAAGAATCGCCGGCGTTGACCGCTACGACACTTCGGTCGCTATCTCGAAGGCCACGTATCCGTCGGCATCAACGGTCTACCTGGCGACCGGTGCGAACTTTCCCGATGCGCTCGCCGGTGCTCCTTTGGGCGGTCCACTCCTCCTGACCCCGGGCGACTATCTCCTGCCGGCTGTGCGGACCGAAATCGTCCGCCTCGGCGCCCAGCGGGTCATCGTCCTGGGCTCAACTGGCGCGATCCGCGAATCGACCGCGCACGACGCGGCCGGCCTTCCGTATACGGACCCGGACGGGCGATGGATCGGGAACCTGTACGACGGTCGGGCCGTGCGTTACCAGCAGCCGGACCCATATGCGTGCACCGCAACGGCAGCCCTAATGATGCTCAACATGGCCGCCTACGGCGGCGCGGATGGGACGTCCGGGTTCGTGTGGACCGCCACGATCTCCTATGGCACGCAATCGACGATCCTGGCATGGGAGCGAAGCAACATGACCGAGCCGACATCGGGCACCGTTGGTTCCGATCCCCACGGCTGGCGCAACGCGCTCAACAACTTCGGCTGGGGTGCCATCGATGCCGATGTCTACCGGGACCTCGCCTTCGACAACTTCGACGCCGCCGTCCGCCAGGCCATCGTCAGCGCAGCGGAGTTCGGCAAGCCGACCGGGCTGCTCATGCTCAACGGCGTTCATGCGGCAGTCCTCAACGGCTGGGATGTCACCGGCGATGATCCCCGAACGGGATCAACAAACTTCACGATCAACGGCATCTACCTGACCGATCCCTGGGGTCCAACGGCCCATCGCAACTACTTCGTCTCGCGGTCGACCCTCCTGAATGGAACGCAATGGCTCACGTTCGGCCGCTATCTCGAGACCGACTCCACGATCCCCGACCCCATCGACGGCAACATCGGGCGCGACGAGTGGCTGAATCAGTACGTGATCATCGCCGCCGTCCGCTAGGGTTCCGCGTATCCATCCCGGTTCTTGACATCGCCACCATACAACCGTATGGTTGTATCCGTGGACCTCGCGTTCGACCCTGATCGAGCCTTTGCCGCCCTGGCTGATGCCACCCGTCGGGACATCGTCCTCCGCGCAATGACCGGAGCCGAGGGCATTGCCGAGATCGCCGGCCACTACCCGATGAGCTTCGCGGCGGTCCAGAAGCACATCGCCGTCCTCGAGCGCGCCGGACTCGTCACCAAGCAGCGCTCGGGTCGCCGCAAGGTCGTCCTCACCAACATGGAATCGCTCCGGCGGGCGCGTGGCCTGCTGGACGAGTACGAGGTGCTCTGGCGAGGCCGGATCGATCGCATGGAAGACCTCATCAACGAAAGCAAGGAGATCGACCAATGACCGTTACTGCCGTCCACAAGGATCCGGCTGCCCTGACCATGACCGTGACTGCAGAATTCGACGCCTCGCCTGAGCGCGTCTGGGACCTCTGGGCGGACCCACGCCAACTCGAGCGTTGGTGGGGACCGCCGACGTACCCGGCCACGTTCACGTCTCACGATCTCACGCCCGGCTTCTACGTCGAGTACCACATGACCGGCCCGAGCGGCGACCAGCCGCACGCCTTCTGGAATGTCCTGGAAGTGGACCCGCCCCGGCGACTTGTGTTCGAGTCCGGCCTGGCGCACCCCGACGGCACCAGGAACGAAGGGTTCCCGGCAAACGTCGGGAGCGTGAAGATCGAGCCAATCGACGCTGGTCGCACCCGGATGTCGATCGAGAGCCGCTACCCGACCGCCGACGCCATGGCGAAGTTTCTGGCGATGGGCATGGAACAGGGTCTGACGATGGCCGTTGGCCAGATCGATGACATCCTGGCCGAAGGGGCCGTGGTGTGACCACGGAAACGTTCAGCAGCGCACGAACCCTGGCGGTCCCGGGTGCCGTGCTGGTCTACGACGTTCGCCAGGCCACGTCCGCCGGATCCGGAGCGGTCGGATCCGCAGCGGTCGCGGCGCCTCCCCTGTTCCTGATCGGTTCCCCGATGGGAGCGAGCGGATTCGGAACCTTGGCAAGCCATTTCGCCGATCGGACCGTGGTCACCTACGACCCCCGAGGGGTCGAGCGCAGCACGAAGGACGATCGGCTCGGCCCATCCACGCCCGAGGAGCACGCGGACGACCTGAGCCGCGTCATTGCCGCGCTGGGCGTCGGTCCGGTCGATCTCTTCGCGAGCAGCGGCGGTGCCGTTAACGCCCTGGCGCTCGTGGCGGCGCACCCGGAACAGGTTCGAATCCTCGTCGCGCACGAGCCGCCGCTCGCCGCGATCCTGCCCGATCGTGAATTCGCGCTCGTTGCGTGCCAGGCCATTCAGGACGCCTACCGGAAGGATGGCCTCGGCGCGGGCATGGCGCGATTCATCGCCATCGTGAGCCACAAGGGCCCGATCGATGCCGCCTTCCTTGAACGCCCGGCACCCGATCCGGCAATGTTCGGATTGCCGACCGAGGACGATGGCAATCGGGCCGACCCGCTCCTGGGCCAGAACATGCGTTCGTCCACGACCTACGAGCCCGATTTCGACGCACTGCGGGCGGCATCCACGCGAATCGTGATCGGCGTCGGAGTCGAATCAGAGGGCGAGCTGGCGCATCGAGGCGGCGAGGCGGCCGCGGCTGGTCTCGGCACGGAACCCGTCCTGTTTCCGAGCGGCCACAGCGGTTTCCTCGGGGACGAATACGGTCAGCCGGGTGATCCGGTTGGCTTCGCCGCGACCTTGTGCGAGGTACTCGGGGGCTAGTCCTCAGGCTGGCGATGGGCGTCTGCGTCGTACGGTGGGCGTATGCTCACGCCGTCCCCCGAATACGCCAACCCGACCCCGAGGAACCGACCACGTGAGCGCAGAATCGGATCAGGCCAGCCGGCTCATCCACATCCTTGGGAGCCGTGGCGATCCGACGGCAGCGCCTTCGGGGATCGTGCTGCAGCATCGCGAGGCGCTCGTGTACACGCTCGGCAAGGCGGCCGCGCTCGAGCATCTGGTCATGTGCCAGTACCTCTATGCCGCTTTCTCCATGAAGGACCGCGAGGATGATGGCCTGCCCGAGGCCCAGCTGGCGGCCGTTCGACGTTGGCGCAAGGAACTGATCCACATCGGCCAGCAGGAGATGCTGCACCTCGCGCTGGTCCAGAACCTCCTCACGTCGGTCGGTGCCGCGCCGTATCTCGGGCGCCCGAACTTTCCCCTTCCCCGCCACGCCTATCCCGCCGGCATCCAGATGTCGATGCTCCCGTTCGGTGAGACCTCGCTCCGGCATTTCGCGTTCCTGGAGCGCCCCGAGGACGTCGAGATCGTCGATGCAGACATGTTCGTCGCGCTCGAAAAGGCCGCTCCCCTGCCCAGCGTCCATGAGGATGACATCGGGCCGCAGATGCAGGACTTCGCCACGATCGGGCATATGTATCGGGCGATCGAGGAAGGGCTCGAGCATCTGGCGGGACGGTTGGGTGAACAGACGCTGTTCCTGGGACCCGCCGCGGCCCAGGCGACCGGCGACCACTTCCGATGGGACGAACTCGTCCCTGTGACCGATCTCGCCTCTGCCCGGCGGGCCATCGGCACGATCATCGAGCAGGGCGAAGGCGCCCGTGGGGACTGGCGCGACGCCCACTTCGGTCGCCTCGTGGTGATCCTGGATGAGTACCTGGCCATGCGTGCAGAGGACCCGGGCTTTGAGCCGGCTCGGCCGGTCCTCATGGCCTGTGTCCGCCCACCCGAGGATGGATCCGCTGTCCCGATCATCTCGGACCCGTTCACCAGTCGGTGTACCGATCTGCTGAACGCGGTGAATGAGGTGCTCCTGCAGCTCCTGGCGCGCTACTTCGCGCATACCGACGAGACCGAGGAGCAGCTCGAGGTGCTCGCCAACCTGGCGGTCGGGCTGATGTTCACGGCGGTCAAACCGCTCGGGAGCCTCGTGACGCGATTGCCGGTTGGACCCGACTACCCAGGTGCCACGGCCGGGCCCAGCTTCGAGCTCTTCTACGCAGTCGACTATCTGCTCCCCCATCGGGAGGCCGCCTGGCTCGTTATCGAGGAACGGTTGCGCGATATCGCAGATCTGGCGACGCGCTGTCGGGATTCCTGTGCGCCGCTCTACATGGCGCCGTTGGTCAAGGTGACGGATGCGCTCCGGGCCAGTGCGGACCGGATGGCCGCAGCGCGCTGAGTTTCCCGTAGATTCAGAAGCGGCCCGAGAGGGCTGGCGCTCCACGACTCCGTCCCACATCTGGAGGTTCTGATGGCCGAGGTTCTGCTGTTCCATCACGCCCAGGGGCTGACTCCGGGCGTCATCGCGTTCGCCGACGCGCTGCGCGCCGCGGGCCACGTGGTCCACGCGCCTGACCTGTTCGATGGACGGACGTTCGCGTCGATCCCCGAGGGCATGGCGTTCATCAAGGAGCAGGGCTTCGATGTCATGGAGGAGCGAGGCGTCCACGCCGCCGACGACTTGCCGCTGGGCCTCGTGTACGCCGGGTTTTCATTCGGGGTCATGTCGGCACAGCGTCTCGCCCAGACGCGACCCGGCGCCCGCGGCGCCATCCTCTGCTACTCCTGCCTCCCGATCACCGGTGAGTGGGCTATCGGCCCCTGGCCCGATGCTGTCCCAGTCCAGATCCATGGGGCCGAAGCGGACCCGTTCTTCATGGACGAAGGCGACGTGGACGCCGCTCGCGAGATCGTCGCGAAGGTCGATGACGCCGAGCTGTTCCTCTACCCGAGCGACCAGCACTATTTCGCAGACAGCTCCCTTCCGTCGTATGACGCGGATGCGACGGCACTGCTGACCAAGCGCGTGCTGGAGTTCCTTGGTCGCGTATAGGCACAGCGGCCCGGCGGGCTGACTTTCGAGCCTTGCGTGACACCGTGAGGGTACCGAAACGAAGCCGCCGCAGGCGGCCGTTCCGCCTCCGTGACACTGCCCCAAGCGTCTGGTTGGGTCCTCAGGCCGTCGCGCGGTACTCGCTGAGCTCGAACAGGTGGCCGTCCGGGTCGCGCAGGAAGCAACGCGTCTCCGATCCGTTCGCGATCGGTGGCGTCAGGAAGGCGCCGCCGCGTTCGCGCAACAAGTCGTAGACCGCCTGGCAATCGTCGACGCGGATCGTGAACAGGTTGTCCCGGCGGCCCGGGTCGGTAGGCGGTTCGAGGACCACTCCCGGCTTGTCCGGGGTTTGTCCCCCACCCTCGACGAGCAGGAGCCAGGTTCCGCCGAACTGGAGGACGATCGAAGCGTCGTACTCGCGATACACGGACGCGCCAAGGACATCGGTGTACCAGGCGCGCGATCGCTTCGGGTCGGCCACAACGAGGATGTGGGTCAGCGCAGTATCCGGTGTCGGAAACACATTTCCCACGCCGTCAGACACGGGCCGGGATCGCCGCGAATCGTTCCGCAGCCGCTTCGATCATGCCGTCGCTCGCGGTCACTGAGATCCGGAACCAGCCGGGCATCATCACGGTGCTTCCCGGCAGGATGAAGAGATCCTTCGCGGCCATGCGCGCCACGAACGCCTCGTCATCCGGCTCCGGGCTGCGGGCCATGATGTAGAAGGTGCCTTCCGGGGACGTTGGCTCGTATCCGTGCGCATCGAGAACTGACACCATCCGATCCCTGCGCCGCTGGATTGCGGCCATGTCGATGACCAGGTGCGAGATCTCGGGCAATGCGCGCTGGAGCGTGTTGTTCGGGAATCCGTAGCCATTCACAAACCGAACCAGCGTTGCCGCCTCGCGCAACCGAGCCCGATCCGGGATCCGCGGCGAGATGCCGAGGTAACCGATCCTTTGCCCAGGGGCCAGCAACTGCTTCCCGTACGAATAGAGAACCAGCGTGTAGTCGTAGAACTCCGCCGGGCTCGCAGCGCGGCGGCCATCCATCACGATCAACCGATACGCCTCGTCGCTCAACAGGTAGATCGGGTGCCCGTGCCGCTCCGACGCGCTGCGCAGGACCTCGGCGATGGCCTCAAGCTCGGCGGGATCCAGGACGCGGCCGGACGGGTTGTGGGGTGTGTTGAGGAGCACGGCCCGGGTCCGCGGCGTGATCGCGGCCGCGAGCTGATCCGGATCCGGCGAGAAGCGCGGGGCATCGAGTGGCAGGACCACCGGGACTGCCTCGGCGCCGCGAACGAGAATGTCGTAGAAGAACCACGGCGGGTCGTAGTAGATAACCTCGTCGCCGGGCTCCGTGACCATCCGGATGGCCGTCGCGATCGCACCCCATCCGCCCGTCGTCATCGCGATGTCCTCGGCCTTCCAGGGCATTCCGGTGTGCTCGGCGAGGTCGGCCGCCGCTGTCTCGGTCGCGGCCGGATGATCGAGCATGTAGGCGTACCACGAGGGATCCCGGGGTTGAGTGTGCTTGAGGATCGCTTCAACGTACGTCGGAATCGGCATGTCGTGCGGATTGCCGAACAGCAGGTCCATCACGCCAGGTTGCCCGGCGCGTCCCGAGTGCGGCGACCGCGCGTACCACTGATAGAACGGCAGACTCGCCCGCAGCGCTTCGATCCGATCCTGAGTCATGCCTTCTCCCGATCCAATACGTTCGTCTCGATGATGCCCCAGGACGCCGGAAATCGGGTTGTCGTCGCTGCGATGCCCTACGCGTCCGGTCGCTGCGCAATAACGACGACAGTAGAATCATCGACGCCCGCCGGCCTCCCGTTGTACAGGCCCTCGATGCGAATGTCCACAAAACCAGTCAGTCGCAGCATCAGGACGAGTTCCTGGGCGAAGTACACGTTCTCCTGGAGCACGTTCTCCTCGATCGCGATCACCTCGCCATCGCGCCGCAGGATGGCGCGCATCTCCCGCGTGTAGCGCTGGAGGAGTGGATCGAAGTCCACGTATCGACCGATCAATTCGATCTCATCACCGTCCGCCAGTGCCCGACGATCCCCCGATTCACGCCACTCATTCGGGCGCTCGGGCCGATGTTCGGGCAACCAATCGGCCCACCGCTCCTTGTCGACCTCGTCATAGGGCAGGTAGTGGTTGAACACGAACGCGCCGCCCGGCTCGAGGTGCTCGTAGGCGCGACGCATGGCGAGCTCATCGTGTGCCCGCTGGCCCCCCAGGCCGAAGGAATCGCAGCAGTAGATCGTCCGGTATCGGCGCGACAGGTTCATTTCGTGCAGCGCCGAGGCGTGGAGGCCGGGGCTGAGACCCTTGCTCAACGCGATGCTCGCGGCCTGGGCCAGCATGTCCGGAGACAGGTCAACGCCGTCCACATCGAAACCGTCGCCGGCGAGCGGGATCAGCAGGCGTCCTGCCCCGCAGGCGAGATCAAGTGCCGGCTGGCCGTACGTCTCGATGACGGCCCGGTAGTACGCCAGTTCAGCCGGCGCAGCGGTGTTGAATTCCGCCCACCAGCGCGCGATGAGCCCGTAGTGCCAAGTCTTCGGCGGTTCGTTCGACGACGATTCCATTACCGGATTGTATCGGCCATCTGCTACCCCTCAACCGCGCCGTCCGGGTTCGGCGGGGCGACATCGCCGGCCTCGCCGATCAGCTGGAAGGTGCGCCAGAGGACCACGACGAGCACGGCCGAACCGATGAATCCGAACCAGAACGGTGCCGTGAGGCCGTATGTCTTGGCAAGGAGACCGCCGATCGGGGTGCCGATCACGATCCCACCGACGTTGGCGACGCGGTAGACGCCGCCCACTCGCCCAAGGAGGGCATCGGGTACCGCTCGCTGCCGCACGACTGTCGAGGTGGTCCCCCAGGCGAACTCATGCACGCCGAGCAGGACGAGGATGCCAAATGCGACTGCCGGCAGTGTGGTCAGGGCGAGGGTCAGGTGCGTCAGCGTTTCGATGATCAGACCGCCGCGCATGATGTTGCCTAACGAGAAGCGCCGTTCCAGGCGGCCGTAGAGCACGGCGCCGATCAGCCCGCCCGCCGCAGTCGCGGTGATGAGCATTCCGAAGCCGACCTCGTCCAGACCCAGCCGGTCCCCGGCGTAGAGCACGAGCACGGACCAGGCGGCTCCGAAGGTGACGTTGAACGTGAAGATCGTCAGGGCAAGTGTTCGCATCGGCGGGTGGGCCATGAGCCATCGAATCCCCTCGGCCATCTCGGATCGCAGGCCGGTTCGCATTGCAATCTCGCGTCTCGTGCTCGTGGCGACGCGCGAGATGAGGATGGCACCGAGGGCGAACGCCGCCGCGTTCGCCGCAAACGGCAGCGCCATACCTGCCGCGAACAGGAACGCACCGATCGGCGGTGCGACCAGCTGGTTGGTGAGCAGGAACCCGCCCTGGAGGCGGGCATTGGCGATCCCGAGGTCCTCGCGGGCAACGAGACCCGGAAGTAGCGTGCTTGAAGCGGAATCGGCAAAGGTTTCGGCCGTCCCGAGGATGAAGAGCGCGGCAAGCACGGCGGCGATGTTCACCGTGCCGCTTGCGATCGTCGCGACCAGCGCGATCAGGACGACTGCGCGACCAACATTGGCAACGACCACGAGGCGTCGCCGGTCGAACCGGTCTGCGACGGCACCGCCGAGGACCCCGAAGAGAAAGACGGGCAGACGTTCGCTGAGCAGGGCCATCGAAACGAGGAACGGATCGCGCGTGGTTGACGCCACGAGCAACGGGCCCGCCGACAGCGCGATGCCGTCACCGACATTGTTGATGAACGTGGCGGACAGCAGGAATCGAAAGCTGCGCCCGAGGCGCGCGGGCGCGACCATCTCGATGATGGATCGTGGGATGTCTGGCACGTACGGCAGGATAGCCGCCGCGCTGTCGTCAATGCGCGCGTGTTCGTGAGGGCAGCAGCCCGGCTCGCGCGGGTTCGGGGCCGCGCAACACGTCCGGCGTGTGGGTCCTGCGGGCGTCCTGCAGGCGCCTCCGGCACAATGCGATCACACCACTGGAGCCATCGATGACCCAAGAGCACCACGAACATGATCATCAGGAGCATGCGCACCACGAGCATGAGCCGGTCGGATATGCCGATGCCGTCCGCGGCTTTCGCGAGGACAAGGACGACTACTTCCGGACCGCCGCGGGTAGCCCGTTACCGCCGGCCGATCGGGAGGGGTTTGCCGGGCTCCCCTACTTCGATGTCAACGAGGCGCTGGTCTTCGAAGGTCTGAGCCTGGAGCCATATGTCGGGTCCGAGCCGATGAACTTCAGCATTCCAACCTCGGACAATCGGCTCCGTCCGGCGACGCGGGCGGGCGTGTTTCACTTCAGCGTCGGCTCCGTTTCGTGTCAGTTGACCGGATATGCCTTCGAGGGCAGCCAGTCAACGTCCATCTTCGTGCCCTTCTTGGACGGAACCACCGGCACCGAGACGTACGGTGCGGGCCGATATCTCGACATCGAACCCGAGGACGACGGCACCTACACGATCGACTTCAACCTCGCCTATCACCCATCCTGTGTGTACGACATGCGATTCTCGTGCCCGTTGACGCCGGCGGAGAACCGGCTCCCGGTACGAATCGATGCCGGCGAGCGTCTCGGCGAAGGGCACGCGGCCTGAGGTCAGGCCATCGCGGTTCGCGGCCGCTGCCCGGGTTGCCTCCGCGCCTTTGGCACCTATTCTGCCGTTGGCGTTCGGTGCTCTACCGGGATCAGCGGCCTCTCGCCTCGAGCTTTGAGTTCCTGCACGGACCAGGTGTTGCCGTCGGGGTCCGAGAAGCCGAAGAAGGTACCGCCATCGCGTTCGCCAAAGACGATCATGTCGCTGACCTCGACGCCGCGGGACAGGAGTTCAGCGCGCGCAGCCCGTCCATCGGCAACGACGAGCTGGAGGCCCCGCATGGACCCCGGAGCCATCTCTCTCTGGGCCGGAAGGTCCCCGATGACAATCGAACAGCCGGACCCGGGCGGCGTCAGCTGGACAACGTGCATCCACTCGTTCGTGGTGTCGTGATCGAGGTGAAAACCCACGTGGTCACGATAGAACGCCACCGCCCGATCGATATCGCTGACCGGCAGCAACACGACTTCAAGTGTCCAATCCATGATGTCAGCGACTCCTTTTGATTGTGAAGGTGCAGCGCACAAGCGGATGATGGCGCGTTGCGCCCCGGCACGCCGCAGCACGCCTGGTCGGGTCTGACTGGCCCTATCCGGCCCTCCGCGGAACCCGATGGTCAGGCTGGGCAAGGGCCACTCGTGAGTCGAGAATTGAACCCGGGAGGCAGCGGTCATATTGCCCGCACTGGAGGAAGCCATGGTCGGACAACTTGGCCGTTTTCGTGACCCGTTCGAGGGGCGCGACGCTCACCGCCGCGACCTTCGCCTTCGCGTCGAAGGCATCCTGGCGCTCGGACTGGCGATCACGGCGTGCGGGCTGACCGCAGCCGTGTGGGTCAGGACACTCGCTCCCGTCCTCGCACAGTACGGCCTCGGCTGAGAGGTCACGCGGGAGTCAGGTACAACAGCGAACCGGGCGTTGTCAGCAGTTCCCCGGTCTCGAGCCACGTCTTGAGAACGGACAGGATCATCGGCCAGCCGCCATACAGTTGATCGTTGGCGCCAACGGGTAGCTGATCGTGGGTCACCGTGAGGTGGCACGAGTCAGGGCGTTCCCTTGTGTGCCGCGAGCACGGTTGGTAAGTCGTAGCGACCGGGCGACCGGGCGACCGGGGCCGATCATGACGACCTTGTGGGGTGATACTGGATCAATGCGGACGATCGACTCAATCAGCGAGGCTGAGGCCCTTGCTCGCTTTGATCTCGTGCTCTCGCAGCCGATGCAGGCCCTTGGCTTGAATGTCCTCGTCGGCTGGGATGGCGCCCTTCTCGCCTTCGTGGGGGAGGACGCGATGTTCACGGATCTCGCGTTCTCGATGGCGGGGTCGCACCGGTCCTCCGCGTTCGCAGACGCCGCACGGCTGGCGGCTGAATGGGCCGACCCGTGCGCCAGGTGTCGATGATCGAGCGTAGGTTGCGGGCACGGATCGCCTGCGGGCGAATTCTCATCCACTGGGACGCCCCCGAGGGCGAGTTCGAGGACATTCCATAGAAGGCGGTCTCCGTCGGCAGGACTCAGGTCGGCGGCGGTGGGCGGGCCTCTCGGATCAGACACGCCACGCGGCGAGCCAGGCGCGGCGCACGACTACCCACCGTCCTTGGCGCACAAGGGCGTTCCGTGCTGCGCCACCAGCCCGGCGCCCCGCGTTGGAGGCGGCTAGCGTGCCACGCGATAGCGGAGGTAGACGATGCCCGAGCTGACGGGCCGACTCTCGATGAGTTCGAGATCCACCCGGCGCTCGCCTCGTGGAAAGTACGGAATGCCACCGCCAACCAGCATCGGGTAGACCCTCGCCCGATACTCATCGATCAGATCCAACGAAGCTGCCTCGGCAGCGAGCGTCGCGCCGCCAATCGCGATGTCGCCCTCCCCCGGCTCGGCTCGCAACCGTGCGATCTCCTCCGCCAGACTGCCGGACGCCAGGCGGGCCTTGCCCTGTACCGCCGAGAGCGACCTGGAGAACACCACCTTGGGGAGCGGATTCCACAGCGCGGCCCACGCGATCTCTTCGTCGTCAAACGATGGATTTTGGCCGGCGGTCTCCCAGTACAGCATCGTTTCGTACAGCCGGCGTCCCATCAGGTGGACGCCGACCCCTCGAATTTCATCAGTGACCAACTTCCAGACCTCGGCGTCGGGCGGCGGCGCGGGAATGATGTCGCCGTCCGGGCCGACGATGTACCCGTCAACCGAGACGCCCATCGAATAAGTCACGCTGCGCATCGGACCACCCTCCCTGATAGCGATTTCAACCATACGACGGGGCCCTATCGAGTGTTTTCGTCAGGCGTGTCGACGCAATTGCGATGTGGATGATGCTCATGGCAGAGGCGCGGCGTGGGAGGCGGCAGGATCCAAGATCACGACGCCGATCGCCAGGGCGACCGATCCATCCAGGCGGCGAGGCCCTTCGTGTTGAGCAGTCGGTCGCTCTGGCAGCCTTGCCGGCTCGTCACTTCACGCCTGATCGCCGCAAGGAAGCGGCGGTCGAACGCTCGCCTCGGGAATTCGGCCATGACAGCGGGACGGACGGCATCGACGAGGTCGAAACCATCGCCGCGGACATCGAGGCCGGTCGCGCGGTCCAGAAGCACGGACTCGACGCCGTCTTCGAGCGTCACCGTGGGTTGCATATGCATGACGATCGCGGCGGCGACCCGATCGGCCCTGTGAGCGGGCATCCCGTAGCGGGTCACGAAACGGCGGGCGACCTCGGCACCCTCGACTTCAAAGCACTGCTTGTTCCTGGGAATCGTCGTCAGTCCGAAGTCGTGCAATAGCGCCGCGGTCCACAGGATCGGGGCATCGAACGACCACCCCTCGCCCTCCGCGATTGCGCCACCCCAGCAGTACGCGCGAATCGAGTGCGTCAGCAGGTAGTCAGGCAGATTGGCGTGTGCCCAAGACCAGGCACGCGCCGATATGTCGTCCTGAGGCACACGGATCCCGGCGATTGACTTGGGCAGCGGTGGATAGCCACGCATGGATGAGCTCAGAACTCTGGCTCGAGCTGCTCGAAGAGCGTCAGTTGGAGTCCAGCGGGCGCCGCGAGCCGGGAGTTCAGCGATTGCCACGGCGTGGCGGTTGGACCGGCGATGAGCTCGGCGCCAGCCGCGACAGCCCGCGTCGTGGCAATCGCTGAACTCGAGACCTGGAGCGCGATTCTGATTTGGCCCGCAACACGGCGCCCGACTTCAAGATCGTCTACGAACGCCGCATGAGGTGGGTCGGCGATCTCGAGCGTGGCCCTTCCAGCATCGAGGATCACGACTCGCGTCGTGGCCGTGCTGTAGGCGGCCAGTTCCGGCATCCCGAGCGCATCCCGGTAGAACGCAACCGCGTCCTCGTAGTCCGGCGCGGTCACCACAACGCGCAATTCCTGAACGCCGGGGTCCATGCTGGGATCCTCCTGAGGTGCCTCGGGCCGCGGGCCGCAGCCAGACGGGTTGCTCGGTATCCGCTTCACGATGCGTGTCGGTTGCCGGCTACGAGGATACCGAACCGGCACGGCCGATCCCGGGGCCAGAAACGGCCCGCTCCGCGATAATCCGGACATGGCCACGACACCCAATCCCGTTCCGGAGAATTCCTACTATCCGTCCGGGGCCATCCAGTGGCAGGGCTTCAAGCTCGATGGCGAGATGCACGGAGCCTGGGAGTTCTATCGCAAGGATGGCAGCGTGATGCGCGCCGGAACCTTCGATCGGGGCAAACAGGTCGGGGTCTGGCGGACGTTCGATCGATCGGGCCAGCTCGTCAAGGAGACCGACTTCAAGTCCGGCCGGTGAGTCGCGTGTCCGGCAAACGGCCACCGAGTCCGCCTGCTGTCTCGCGGCCCGAAGGAACTGGGGCCCCCAGCCGCGAAACCCGACCCGGAGCTTCAACCTCCGAGCCCGCTCAAACCCAGCGTGGAGTACTCTCGAACCCCGGAGGATCGAAATGGCCAAGGCACAAGCAGCACCACTCCCCGATCGCGTCAGGATCGAGAACGTCAACCATCCCGGCAAGACCACGCCTGTGGACGGTGGCAAATACCGTGCCATGCGTGATGCACTGCTGGCCGCGCTCCCGGCGTCGAAGCCGGGGTTCACGGAACAGCAGATGCGCGATGCCGTAGTCCCACTCCTCCCCCAGGATCTGTTTCCGGGCGGCGAGCGGGCTGGCTGGTGGTGCAAGGCCGTTCAGCTCGATCTCGAGGCAAAGGGCGAAGTCGTCCGCGAATTGGCCCGCCCGCTGCGTTGGCATCGACCGGCCGAGATCTCCCGCCCGTCCGAGGTTCGAGCCTCGCGCGACGGCGGGAGTCCGCACCTGCGCAACGGCGGAAACAAGAAGCCCTAGCCGAAGCGCCAGTGTCGGGTCTGCGTGCACGCCACCGAACCCGCGCCCGGCTGAGCCCGAAGCCCGGCGCCAGCGTGAATGCCCGAGGCCGAACCCATCGCGCCATCCTCGGGTAGATTCACACGAACGACCCACTGATCCCGGAGGCTCGAATGTCCCATCGAGTGGCCCTGCTCATCGGAACGCCCAAGGGCGCCTTCATCATCGACGGTGACACCGACCGGCGCACTTGGTCCCTGCGCGGACCCATGTGCGACGCGTGGCCGATCCACGACATCTCGGTCGACGCGGCGACTGGCACGATCCTGGCCGGCGGTGGAAGTCCCTGGTACGGACCCGCGGTCTGGCGCAGCGATGATGTCGGCGCGACCTGGACCCATTCGAGCGAAGGACTGACCTACGGCGACGACGGACCGAAGCTCAAGACCGTCTGGAACGTGACGGCTTCCGAAGGCGTGATCTACGCCGGCGTCGAGCCTGCCGGTCTGTTCCGCAGCCGCGATAACGGCGCGACCTGGGAGCACGTCGAGGGCCTGACGAACCACCCGACTCGACCCGAATGGGTCGGCGGGGCCGGCGGCCTGATCCTGCATTCGATCGTCCCGCATCGAACGGAGGCTGATCGCGTCTGGGTCGGGATCTCATCCGTCGGCGCGTTTGAAACGCAGGATGGCGGAATGACCTGGGAAACTCGCAACAAGGGTGTGCGGGCGGAATTCTCTCCTGACAAGTACCCCGAGTACGGCCAGTGCGTCCACAAACTCATCATGGCCGCCGACGGTGGCGAGCACCTCTACCAGCAGAACCATTGCGGCGTCTATCGATCCATGAACGGTGGCAAGAGCTGGGACGAAATCACCTCCGGATTGCCATCCGATTTTGGGTTCCCGATGGCCGCCCATCCCCGTGACCCGATGACCGTCTGGACCATACCGCTCAATGGCGCCGAACTCGGACGCTACGTGCCCGATGGCAGCGCCGCCGTGTGGCGCACCAACGATGGCGGCGACTCCTGGACCAGGTCCGGCGATGGCCTGCCCCAGAAGGATGCCTTCATCGGGGTACTGCGCGAGGCCATGGCCGCAGACCGCCTCGATCCCGTCGGTGTCTACTTCGGCACGGCGAACGGTCAGGTCTACGGGAGCGCTGACGAAGGGCGATCCTGGAACCTCGTGGCGGAGAACCTGCCCCCGATCTGGTCGGTCGACATCGCGATTCTGGACTGATTGAACCGCCGGTGGCTGACGTTCACCTGCCGCGATCGCTCGTAGCTCTCTTCCCCGGGGCTCCGCGCCGCCTCGAGGTCGGTGGAGCGACGGTCGCCGAATTGATCGATCACCTTGAGGACCAGGTCCCGGGGATCCGCAATCGTCTCCTCGACGCTGGGCCGGCGCTGCGGACGCACCTCAACGTCTACGTGGATGGCGCTCGAGCAGCGCTCAACACGACGGTGCCCGATCACGCAACGGTCCACATCATCCCTGCGGTGTCCGGCGGCTGATCGGGACTCGCGAATTCGAACGTCAGGCGTAGAACGCCTCGAGCGCAATGCGTTCCGCCTCGATCTCATCGAGCGTCGCTCTCCTCACCGGCTCGAGGATGTCGACCTCGATCCGCGCGCCCTTCGACCACCAGGTTCCGGCGACGTGACCGTCGACCAGGATCGTGCCGACCGAGAACGGGTTCTTCGAGTTGAAGATGCGCGTCCGATGCGATTCGGGGAGGATGCCGGTTCGCCCGGCATGGACCAGCAGGACCGCGTCCCAATGAGCGAGGAAACGGACAGGTGCGGCAACGTCTTCATCGGGCAGCGCGGCATCTGGCAGGTCGATCAGCGGGCGTCCATCGACATCGAGAAAGTGGACCAGCGTCAGGTTCTCCCCTCCCCGTCTAGCGTCGGCCACCGAGATCCCCGCCCAGCCGGCGATATCGCGCCACGGTGCCGGCCCGAAGGCTCGAAGGTAGGACAGAACGAGATGCGCGAGGCCATCACTCTCGGTGACGTCGGTGGGTCCGATCCAGTCCTCTGCAACGGCGAGGATGTCGGCTCGTCGCCGGTCCCACGTCCCTGATGGTGGGACCCGGACCAGGTCCACCCAGACCGCGAGATTGCCGAGGAATCCCGCGCCATCCGGCCCGAGTTCCTTGATGTGGCGCGGTCCGGCGGCCAAGGCCTCACGCACGCGGCCCGCGAGCGCCTCCATCGTGGCTCGGTCCCCTGTGGGCTGGGCGACCCGAATGGCCCATCGCCGACGCGAATCGCGGATCCCGATGGCATAGAGCCAGAACGCACGGCTGGTGACCATGTGGATCGTCGTCCGAAGCAGGGTGGCCTGGACGACCGAGCGGTCCTCGAGCGTGCGGGTCAAGGCATCCCGCTCGAAATGGGCGAGCCGGGTCCACAGCCCGACGTAGCCCGACGGTGCGTACTGTGTCTGCATACCGCCAATCGCGTCGATGGCATCCTCGACAGACATGTTGGAGCGTTCAAGCAGCAGTTGTCGAGCAAGCAGGGCTCGGTTGAGGCGTCGCGGCGAGAGGGTGGGCGGGCGATTCAACGCGCCCACCGGATGCTGACGAGGCCCGCGACTCGTGCCCGGATCAACGTCGTATCACCGCAGGGTTTCCAGGAATCGGAATACGGGCAGGGCGGCGACGTACGCCTCGGTCAACTGGTCAGGCAAGTCTGGAGAGGAGACGTCCTCGTCCGACAGTCGACGCCCGAACACGACGTCCTTCCAGCGGAACAGGTCAGCCCGCGGATGATCGGCCGGCCAGCCAGGCGGGACCCGCTTGTACGTCTCGTGGCTGTTCACACCCCCGAAGGCGGCCACGAATGCAGGGTCCTCGATGGCGGACGCCACCCGCTCCGGTTCGTCGAGTAGTGCCCGGCGGAATGCGTCGAGGCGCTCTCGCTCCGGCATCCACATGCCGCCCCCGACGTACATCTCGCCGGGCATGAAATTGAAGTAGCCACCATTGCCGTGCGGGTGTTCGCCGGCCTCGGGCACGCCGCCCTCGGACCGGGACAGCCACGGGAAACTCGCCGCCATGTGGGTCTTGTAGGGCGATTTGTCCTTGCTGAATCGCGTGTCACGGTAGATCCGGAACGGCGAGCGCTTGGGATCGGCGAGCAGTGGCAGGCCGCCGGCCGCGAACCGCACGGCGAGCGCGGCCACAAGCTGCTCCATCGGCTCCTTCAGCAGCCGCTCGTACTCGGCCTTACGCGGCTGAAACCAGCCGCGGTCATTGTTCGCTGCGAGGTCGACGAGGAACTGGATCGCCGCTGGGCTGAAGCCCTGAAATCGGGCTGTTTCGGATGCCATGAAACGCCTCTATCGGTGAGCGCTGGGAAGGCTACGAAGCCTGAACGACGATCTCGACCGGGACCGCCCGCGTGACCGCGTCAGATACGGGACAGTGGGCGACTGCCCACCTCGCGAGCGCGTCAACGTCCGATGCTGCGGAGCTCGACCGGATCGAGATGGCGATCCGCACCGACAGTGGGCCAGCGGGGAAGTCTTCTTCGAGTCCCAGGATCCCGCGGTCGTCCGATTCGCTGTCGACGATGACCTCGATCCCAGAGCACACGATCCCCGTCGCGGCGGCACGGATCCCGATCAGCGACGCGACGCAGGCGGCGGTGGCAGCACGCAGGTACCAACCTGGCGAGGGGGCCGAATTGCCGCCACCGATCCCCGATGGCATATCCGTGGTGAGGGACTCGCCCGCCGAGCCCGAGACGGAGACACGTAGACCCGTCTCCAGGGTCGCCGTTGCGGCGCCGTCGCGATAGCGCGCCTCATCGGGGTGCGCCGTCAGGTAGGCGCTCGCATTGGCGACACTCTCGGCAATTCCCATGGCTCACCTCCATCAGACCGGGGCGGATCGAGACGACCGACCGACCGTCCTTCGGCATATTGGACCACCAGTCTATGCTGCTGGAATGCACCCAATTGCGATTGCCGCCGCGCTCATTGCCATGGCGATCCATGCCTACTTCTTCCTGCTCGAGAGCGTCTGGTTCATGCGACCGACTGTATGGGCACGGTTCGGACTGAAGTCGCCCGAACACGCGGCGATCGTCCGGTCGTTCGCTTTCAACCAGGGCTTCTACAACCTGTTCCTGGTCATTGGCGTGCTCGTTGGCCTGTCGCTGGTTGCCACCGATGAACTGGCCCCCGGCCGAGCGATCGTCATGTTTGCGTGCGGATCGATGGTCGCGGCGGGCGCTATCCTCGTGGGCCACAACCGCGCTTTCCTGCGTGTGTCACTGATCCAGATGCTGCCTCCGGCCGTCACGGTCCTCGTGACCTGGCTCGTCGCCTGACCGATGTCTGACGACGTTGACCCGCGCGAGGCGGAGCGAATTCGCCGACGGGACCAGGACCTCGATGCCGAGAGTCGAGCGCTCATGAAGCCGGGCATGGGCAAGGTCTTCAAGCAGATCCAGGACAAGCAGGCCAAGGCGGCCCTCGAGCTGCCGAAGCGTCGACGACGAACGGGATCCCGCGCAAAACCCTGATCCGGTCGCGAAACCCCGATCCGGGCGCCAAACCCTGATCCCGGCCGAGACATGACCCCGGGCGTGTCAGTCCTGTGACGGCTCTGTCGACCCACCGGCACCCGAGGCTCCCGCACCGATCTCGCGTGCCAGATATCCGCTCTCGTCACGTCCGTATCCGGCGGCGCGCCAGAAGGGAAGGTCAGCCGGGCTGCCCTCATCGATGACTCGGACACGGCGGCAACCCGTCGCCTCGAGGCCCACTTCGATCCGCCGGACCAATTGCGTCCCAAGGCCGATTCGCCGGTGATCGCCGGCCACAGCCAGGAGGTGCAGCCAGCCGTATCGTCCATCCCAGCCGCCGAGACCCGCCCCGATAACGGAGTCGGCCTGGGTGACAACAAGGAACGTGCCCGGATTCCGTTGCGCGAACTTGCGCAGGCGCATGTCATCGATATCGACGGCGTTGGAGCCTGCCCCTGTCCATAGGGCTCTGAGGCCGTCGCCATCACGCGACCGGAACTCCCGGATTACCGGCGGCGGCGGTGCAACCGGTTCGCGCTTCTCGACCGCACCCCGCGCCGGCACGGACGGCCGTGCGCGTTGCTTCGGGATCGCCGCGATCCGATCGGCGAGGTTCGAGATCGGCAAGGGACCCGTTCGGGCGGCAGCAACGGCCTCTCGAGCCTCGATCAAGGTAGCGAAAGGCCCACGAACGAGCGACAGGCCCAGTTCATTGGTGCGCTCAGCGTCCGTGACCATCCATCCATTGGACGACTGCTCAACGACGAACCGCCCATCGCCGGTCGCGTGGCGTCCGGCGCCCTGCCGTCGCAACTCCGCCGGGTCAACGGGTGGTTTGGGTGCTGCCATCCCCGCAGCCTAATCCATCAATGTCGATGCGGACTCAAGCTGGGCTGGATCCCGTTCCTGAGGTCATGATCACCCGATGCGAACAGTTCGCGCAACGCGATATGTCACGCCCTTCCGAGAAGGAGGTTCGCTGCCGGGCCTCGTCGAGGCGGACGATGATGGCCTCTACGTCGTCAAGTTTCGCGGCGCGGCCCAGGGCCCTCGCGCGCTTGTCGCCGAGATCATTGCCGGCGAACTTGGTCGGGCGATCGGTCTTCCCGTTCCGGAGATCGTTTTGGTCGACGTTGATCCCCTGCTCGCCGCCGACGAGCCGGATCCGTGGGTCCGCGAGCTGCTCATCGCCAGTCCGGGGATCAACGTCGGTCTCGATTTCCTGCCGGGCTCGCTGACCTACAGTCCCATGGCGGATTCAAACGCCGATCCGGAATTCAGCGCCAACGTCGTGTGGTTCGATTCGCTGGTCACGAACAGCGACCGCTCGCCGCGCAACCCGAATATCCTCACGTGGCACCGCCGCCTCTACCTGATCGATCACGGAGCCGCCTTGTACGTGCACCACACATGGACCAATCCCGACGCCCACGCCGAGCGTGACATTCCGACCATTCGGGACCACGTGCTGCTCCCGCGCGCCGAATCGATCGTTGCTGCCCATCGGCGTATGGCCCCGCGCGTGACCACGTCGGTCATCGCGGACGCGGTTGCGGCCGTCCCGGACCAGCTCCTGGGGACCGACCGACTCGTCGGGGACCCGGCCGCCCAGCGCCAGGCCTATCGCCGGTACCTCGAACATCGCACGGTGGCGCAGGCACGCCTCGCCGCGGAGATCGATGCGAGCCGACATGTCGGCTGACCCGTTCGAATATACCGTCATCCGGCTCGTTCCCAGAGTTGAACGGGGTGAGCGGATCAATGTGGGCGTCGTCGTGTTCTGCCGCACGCGCCGGTTCCTGGATGTGCGCCTTGCCCTGGACGCATCGCGTGAGGCCGCGATACGGGCCATCGCCGCGGAGGTTGATCTGGAATCCATCCGCGAGCATCTCGACGTCATCGGGCGGATCGTGCGCGGTGATCCGACTGCCGGGCCGATCGCAACGCTCGCGGATCCCGAGCGGTTTCGTTGGGTTGCAAGCCCTTCGAGCACGATGATCCAACCCTCGGAGGTGCACACCGGCCTGACCGACGACCCGGCCGCGACGCTGGATCAGATCTTCGCGACGCAGGTCACCTGAAGTCGGATCATCGTCGCCAGTTCGGCTTGTCTCGACTGAAGTCGGGTGCGGCGGGGCGCATGGCCTCCAGGACAGTCTTGATTTCGTCGGCGAAGGGCTTGCCCTCCGGTCGATCCGCCAGCCACATCAGGTAGCCATTGTCGTGGCGCGCGATCTCTCCGAGCGTCCATCCGGAGTACAGCCCGAAGTCGAGGCGACTCCCTGATGGTCGTCCCGGTGGCCGACCGGCCGCACCGGTCCACTCGGGTTGCCGGGGTTGCGACAGGCCGGCCTGGCCCGCCAGCATCCGGGACGTGTCATACGCCGCGCGTCGCACCGGGTCTCGGAGGGCATCCCAGGCGAGGTTCAGATTGCGCATCGTCGCCAGTCCGGCATCGCCGATCAGATCGGGATGCGTGGATCGGGCGCGGTCGTGATACGCCTTGCGGATCGTCGCCGGAGTTGCGTCCGGGGTCACGCCAAGGATCGCGTAGGGGTCGGGATGCACGCTTGCCTGATTCTCCAGCCGCGGGACTTCTCGTGAACCCTAGCAGCCGGATCGCGGGGCAAAAATGATCCGATCGTACCGGGACGCGATCAGGGGCGAGCGTCGACCCCTGTCCACCGACGATCCATCACAAGGTGCAGGAGTGTGGGTCGATCAGCGGCGAGGGCCCGTTGCAGGGCGGGCACGAATGCTTCATCGCTTTCGATCCGCGTGCCGTAGGCTCCGAAGCCCTTCGCTACCGCCGCCCAATCCACGGGCCCGAGATCCGTCCCGGCCGTGGACCCATCGTCGCGGCGGTCCTGATAGGAACGGATCATGCCGTATTGCTCATTATCGAAGCAGAGGACGACCGTTCGAAGCCCATGCCGCACGGCAGTCTCGAGCTCCGCGACCGTCATCCCCAGTCCCCCATCGCCAACCATGGCAACGACCGGGCGATCGCGATGGACGAGGCCAGCAGCAATCGCGGCCGGCAGCCCGTAGCCCATGGCGCCCGAGGTCGGCCCGAGGAACGTGCCGGGCTTTCGGAATCGGAACCCTCGGGCCACCCAACTCCCGAAGCTGCCGGCATCGGTCGTGAGGATCGCATCCTCCGGCAGCGTTTCGCGCAGGGCCTTCACCACGCGGCCCGGGTGGATGCCGGGGCCGGTCCATGGGTGGGCATCGATGACGGTCGCCGCCTCCCAGGCCGCGCGATCGGCTTCATTCCGAATGACGCGGGCATCGGTACTCGCCGCATCCAGGACCCCACTACGCTCCAAGCGGGCAACCGCAGCTCTGAGGAACAGCTTCGCGTCCGATTCGACGCGGATCATCGGTCCCGCGAGGTCAGGCGATGGTCTCGTTGGCGCGATGTCGACATGCGCCCACTGGGTGGAGGCCGTGGGAATGGACCAGCCGAATGACGCGATCTCGCTCAGCCTGCACCCGATCACGAGCATCGCGTCAGCCCGCTCGAGCCGTTCCCTGACCGTGGCGGGCGCCCCGTAGCCGGTCATCCCGAGATAGAGCGGGTGATCGTTGGAGATGACGTCGCCGCGCCGCCATGCGGCGACCACGGGAACACGCAGGAGCTCGGCCAGATTGAGGAGGTCGTTCGACGTCCGTGCGCGCAGGACACCGCCGCCGGCCAGGATCACCGGGTTCCGGGCGTTCGCCAGCAGATGGAGGACCGCCGCCACCTCCGTTTCGTCAGGGCGACGAGGTGCCGTACGTGGAGGGTCCGGCACCAGGCCAACGGGAACCATGGCGTCCAGCAGGTCTTCGCCAATGGACAGGAGGACGGGCCCAGGGCGTCCAGAAAGGGCTTCGACCACCGCCCGACCGGTCGCTTCGACCGCTCCCCGGACATCGAGCGGCTCGGCGGACCACTTCGCGAGACCGCCGATCGTGCCGGCGAGGTCGACTTCCTGGAAGCCCTCGCGCCCTCGCGATACCGTTTCGACCTGTCCGACGAGTGCGAACATCGGACTCGAATCGGCCGTCGCGGTGTGGATTCCGATGGCGAGGTTGGAGGCTCCGACTGCGCGCGTTGCCAGGCACGCTGCCGGGCGACCGGTGAGTTGGGCATGTGCCTCGGCCATGAA
>JBDTOJ010000117.1:0-16411 GCA_039933295.1 Chloroflexota bacterium | reverse complement strand
GGTGGCGACCGAGGCCTGAATCAGGCGATGGGCGGCTCGGGTCGGGACGGCGGCCAGAGATCGAGGATCGGCCGGCCATGCATGCCCAGGGTCAGCGCAATCTCCCCGGCGTGGAACGCGTCGTGGGTGATAAGTCGCAGGAGGACCGATTGCCGCGTATGCATCTGCGGTTGACTCGTGCCGATATCGCGCGGAAAGGCTTCTTGGAGCATCGGCGGCGACCAGCGCGCCAGGCAGCCATCGATGACCTTCGAGGTCGATTCGAGCGCATCGACGATCTCCGTCACCGAGCGAGGCGCATCGAGCTCATCCTCCCAGCCCAGAAGCGCGAAGGGAGCCGGAAACGGCGTGGCGTCCGCGCCGGGCTCCCCCAACACGCCGCACAGCCAGTACGCGCGGGCCCCGGCGAGGTGCGCGGTGATCGCCCAGATCGGCCAGTGGTCCGGGGCGCCGCGAAGGGCGAGATCGGCCTCGGTCAGGCCACGGATCCCGTCGACCATCCGGCGGCGGTACTTCGCCCAATCGGCATACAGCGGGGCCACCGAATCGCGGGCACCCGGGCTGGATCCCGCGCCGCCGGCGCCCGCATCGGTCATGTCAGGCGCTGACGAACTCGCCGCCGTCGACACTGATGATGTCGCCGTTGATGAAGTCGGTGCCCTCTCCCGAGAGGTTCACGATGGCGTTGGCGACGTCCTGCGGCGTCGTCATCCGACCGGTTGGATTCCGCTTCATCGTGATGTCGATCATGGCCTGGGCCTCGGGGATCTTCATCAGCGCCGGGGTCACGGTCACGCCCGCCCGGATCGAGTTTGCGGTCACTCCGGAACCTTTGCGGGCCAGCTCCATCGCGAGCTGACGGATGTGGCTCTCGAGGGCGGCCTTGGCCGACGAGACCACGCCGTACGACGGAACGACCCGGCTGGAGCCCTCCGAGGTCATCGCGTAGATCTTGGAACCCTTGCCGAGGAACCCGCGCCGGTACAGGTCCTGGACCCAGTACACGAGGCTGTTGGCCATGACGTCCTGGGTCATCTCCATCTTCTTGCGATCGACGCCTTCCTTGGGGTCGTCTGTGATGAACGGGACGAGGCTGCCGAAGGCGAGCGAATGCATCACGACGCGGACGTATGGCTCACGCCCAGCCGCCCGGGCGGCGGCGAATCGCTCGTTGAGGGCATCGAGAGCGGCCGCACGCTTCTCGTCATCGGCGGCGTTCATGTTGATGAACAGGACCTCGCGGCCCTCGGCGGCAAGGTCGGCCTTGACTTCCTCGACGCGCTGAAGCGAGGCCCGGAAGTCGAGGTGAATGCCACAGATGTTGTAGCCCTCCTTCGCGAGCGCGCGGGAGGTGGCTTCGCCCATGCCGGACGAGGCTCCGAGAATGAGCGCCCAGCGCTCGCGGGGGTCGGTCATGGTGGGTGTCTCCTGGGATGCTGACGCTCGCCGAGTCTAGCGCGCGGGCTGGCACCGAGGTTGCGATCAGGTGCAGCCCCGCAGAGCAACGCCAACGACTTGCCATTCGTTCATCGCCGGGCCACGATTCGCGCGTGCGACCCGACCTCGTCCTGACCGATTCCCGAATCCAGTTGCGACCTATCGTCGAAGGCGACCGGTCGTCCCTCTCGGCGATCCTTGCCGAGCCCGAGGTCGCCCGCTGGTGGGTCCACGAGGATGTCCCCACGACCGTGGCCGGCGTCTTCGATGATGACGACGAAATTCGACTCGCTATCGAGGTCGAGGGCGCGGTTGTCGGCCTCATCCAGTTCGCCGAGGAGAACACGCCCGACTACCGGCATGCCGGCATCGACCTGTTCGTCGGGGGTGCGTGGCAAGGTCGCAGCATCGGGCCAGACGCCATCCGCCTCGTGGCGCAATACCTGTTCCGGGTGCGCGGCCACCATCGCCTGATCATCGATCCGGCGGTTGCCAACGAGCGCGCGATCCGCGCCTACGAGAAGGTCGGATTCCGGCGCGTCGGGGTCATGCGGAACTATGAGCGCGGTGCCGATGGCCACTGGCATGACGGCCTGCTGATGGACCTGTTGGGCGAGGAATTCCAAGGCTAGATCCGGGCGATGTGCTCGCCTTTGCCGGCCAATTTCGGAGCGAAATCCGCCTGGTTGACCAAGTCGGGATGGTCTGGTCATGTCCGGTGTAGATGTTCGCAAGGAACGCGGCAAGTTCGCCGGAGCAGATTTACCAGTACCAGAGGGCGGGACATTCGTACCGTTTCAGGACCTGGTTCGTGCGCATACGGTGCGCAGGTACACCTAGCCAGCCAGCTCGCGGGGAAATCGAGCGGCACAACCAGATCGGGGACCACGACGATGGGCAAGCTCTTCCGGAGATCGGGCCCAGCCCGAGCCGGGACCTCACGGCGCAGGCGCAATCGCGAGCGCGGCCAGGCGATGGTCGAGTTTGCCCTCGTCTTTCCTGTCTTCATGCTGATCCTGGCCGGCGTCCTCGACTTCGGTTTCATGCTCTACTCGCGGATGACCGTGATCAACGCGGCTCGGGAGGGGGCGCACGCCGTTCTCGCCGACGCGTACAGGACCGGTCCGCAAACCCCGTCGACAGTGCAGGGCATCCCGGGCCGGGTCAACAATGTGGTACTAGGCGTCGCCGACGGACTCAACAAGCTGAACGTCAGCACAACCACCACATGTATCCAGCCTGGTACGACCGTCCCATGCACGTTTGACGGCCCCGGCACTCCTTCACCTTCGACCGCTGATTCTGGCGATTCGGTCAATGTGAAGGTGTCGTACGTCTACAAGTCGTTCTTCCCGCTCCTGTTCGGTCAGACGTTCGACATGAGTTCCACCGTGCAGATGGTCTTCGAATGAACGGGCTGGTGAAGGCCGCTCTGCGTGGGCGGTCTGGCCGAGGGTTCCGGGTTCCCGCCCAGGGTCAGGGGGATCACGAAGCCGGACAGGTCCTGGTCCTGTTTACCCTCGTCCTCATCCTCGTCCTCGTGGCCGCGTCGATCGTGATTGACGTCGGGTTGCTCCGCAACAACCGCCAGACCCTCGTGAACGCGGTGGATGCAGGCGCGCTGGCTGGCGGCACCTTGATGCCGGTAGACGGACCGGCGGCGGCCGCCAACGCGGCTTCCCTGATCGACAAGACGATCAAGGCGACCTACCCAGGACTCCCGACCTCGGACTACACGATTCAGTACCGATGCCTGATCGGCATCGGAGCCGGTGTGGCGACGGCATTCGACAATCAGGACATCGTTGCGTTCACCCCTCGAGATTGCAATCCGAGCAACGCCCTGGGCCACAGCCCCAGCGTCGTGGCCGACTTCATCGGTGCCGGCGCAACGCGCACTTCGGCCTGCCGACCGGATCTGGGTGACAAGTGCAATGTCGTCATGGTCAGTGGCAATGCTGAGACGCCCTACTCGTTCGGCCGCCTCGTCGGTGTCAACAGCGGGTACACGGGAACCGTCCAGGCCGCGGCGTGCAAGGGCCTCTGCGGCGAGACGCCGACGTCGTTCGACGTGGAAATCGTGATCGACACGTCGGGCAGCATGAACGGGAGCAATTCGGGTTCGGGCCCCTGCAACCCCAGCCCATGCGGTGCGCAGCCGCGGATCTACTGGGCCAAGGACGCAGCGAACAAATTCGTCGATTACCTCAACCTCCCGCAATACGGCGGAGTCGGGCCTTCCGGGAACCGGATCGGGATCTCGACATTCAGTGGTACGACTGCGACCTCTCTCAACACGTGGGCCCTCAGTTCAGCCGCACTGAAGACGGCGATCAACGGAATCACCGCCGCGGGCTCGACGCCCCTCAAGGTAGGGATGGCCACGGGTGCCGCCGACCTTACCGCCAACACCAGGAATAGCCCTGGGAACCCCGCCCCTGTGCCCGCGAATGGCACTGTGCGGCGGGTCGTCATCGTGCTCTCCGACGGGCGGCCAAATCCTGATCAGGGCCCCAATGGTGTCGCGGCCACGTCGTCGATGGGCCAGCGGCCCAAGTCACCGGAAATCAATAGCTACATTGGGTCCGCCGACGAGGCGTACTCAATCGCCATCGGCACGGGCGGGGCCGGATCCAGTCAGGTCGATCTCGGGCTGATGCAACTTCTCGAGAAAGGTGATCCGCTCGTTGTGCCGCCAACCCCCCATTTCTTCAATGTCATCAACGGTAACGAGCTGGTCGACGTCTTCAGTTCGATCGCGACCCAGCTTGTCAGCCCACACCCGCGACTGATCAGGGTCTATCAACCGCCATTCGTCTCCAGCGTGACGCCGACTCTAGGCATGAAGAATACGACCGTGACGATCAGCGGCTACTTCTTCACGGGCACGACCAGCGTCCAGTTTGGCGGCACGTCTGCGGCGTTCTCGGTGACCAGCGACACCACGATCGTCGTCAATAAGGCACCCGCCCATGCGTCGGGTACGGTGGACATCACGGTGACCACCCCGGGCGGCGTTTCGCCGGTGGTCAGCGGTGACCAATTCACCTACAAGTAGCGTCAGCCGCCACGCTGGGCGGCTCGGGCGTCGGCCGCCGTGATCGATCTGGCTTATCAGAAGCGCGGTGGTTGAGCGTCGCGGAATCGGATTTCCGTCGATTCGGCTGCTGAGCCGAGCGGTGACGACCCGGCTTGATCAATCAGGCCGATCAGCCCCGCGGCGGGTCCGTGTCAACAACATCCTGGGGGATGACACCCAGCGCTTTGGTCGACCGCAGGTGCCCGATCGCATCGGCCGACAGACCCAGTTCCTTGAGTACGTCCTCGGTGTGCTCACCGAGGAGCGGCGGCGGAGTCCGAATCTCAGCCGGTGTCTTTGAAAAGTCGAATGGGCTGCGTACCTGATCGACCACGCCGAGCACTGGATGTGTCATCGGTACACGTGCGCCGGCTGAGATCGCCTCAGGCGAGCCGAACGCATCGAGGACGTCGCGAACGGGGCCGACCGGGATCTCGGCCGCCTCCAAACGTTCCAGCCACGCGGCGGTCGGCGCGGTCGCGAACCTCGCGGCGAGCAACGGGATCAGCTCGCGCCGCCGATCCACACGGTCGCCGTTGGTGGCGAATCGCGGGTCGGACGCCAGCTCGGGCAGTCGGACCGCATCACAAAACCGAGGCCACTGGCGCTCGCTTCCTACGCCGACCGCAATCACCCCATCGGCCGTCACGAAGGTCTCATATGGCACGATGTTCGGGTGGGCATTACCGAGTCGACCTGGCGACTCACCCGTTACGAAGGCGTTCTGGGCCTGATTGACGAGCACGGCCAGGGTGCTGCCGAGGAGCGATACGTCCACCCGCTGGCCGCCGGCTGCGGGTCTGGCCAGTAGGCCGGCGAGGATAGAGATCGTCCCGAACAGGCCCGTCACGACATCGCTGATTGCAACACCAACCTTGGTCGGATGACCACCCTCCTGCCCGGTGACGGACATCAGCCCGCCGGCAGCCTGTGCGATGAAGTCATAACCGGGTTTCGCCGGGTTCTGGGCATGCATCCCGTAACCGCTGATCGCCAGATGGACGAGACGCGGGTTGAGCGACGCGAGCGTTGGATCGGGGAATCCCAGCCTCGCCAGACCACCGGCGCGGAAGTTCTCTACCAGAACATCGCCGCGAGCGATCAAGCGCTGGAGCACCTCGCGGCCACCATCGGTCCGGAGGTCGAGCTGAATGCTGCGCTTGTTACGATTGACGGCCAGAAAGTACGCGGCGGTTCGGGTGCCGGCGGTCGCAGAACCGACCCAGGGTGGGCCCCAGCGGCGGGTCGCGTCGCCCTCCGGTGGCTCGACTTTGACGACGTCCGCCCCGAGATCGGCCAGGAGCATCGTGCAGTAGGGGCCGGCGAGGACCGTTGAGCAATCGACGACGCGCAGGCCGGCGAGAGGTCCCAAGGCTGGTTCAGAGGCTGCCATCGCGACGATGGTACGGCCCACGGAGGGCCGAGGTGACGCGCCGGGTCGGGACGGATCGCGTCAGGCGATCCGGTTGCCCACGTCCGGCGTCGTGATGTCGATCTGATCGCGAGCGACAGCACCGGACTTGCCGACCCGCACCCAGGCGATCAGGTCACGGTTGACCACGATGGCGTCGACATACTCGGTGACGGGCCCGGATGCGGTGCTGTACTGGATACAGGCATCGGTCAACGGGACCATGGGCCGGCGGCGACGGAAGTAGTTGAGCGTGTCCATGCCGGCACTCGCATGGATGTCGCCGGTCACGAGGAACGGTCCGGTCTGGATTGACACGGCGCGGGGGATGGTTCGGAGTCGTCGCTCGCGCTCGCCGCGCGGACCCGTGGCATGAATGAGGAGGAGCTCTTCCCGGCGAACGAGGATCTCGGGGACGATCATCGGCTTGCCGTCCGGGATGCGCTCGGCGCGGACATCGACAAGCAGATATTCGTCGTGGCTGTTGAGCATGTCCGACAGGCGACTTGCATCCAGGCGGATCGAACCCGACAGGCGTCCGTCTTCCGCGTAGGCGACGAATTCGACCTCGGGAATCGGAGGCTCCAGAGGGGGTGCGGGGGTCGCGGATTCCGGCTGGCGGAGCACGAGGCGTAGGCGGTTGCCGACTGATCCAATCATGGTTCCAACATCGGGGAGCGGGTGTGACTGCGCAACAGCCCATCGGTACTCCCCGATGCGGACTTTCCCCGATGGTCGTCAGGCAAGCCCGAGGGTGATGACGATCGAATCCCACTTGTCGATCAGATCGAAGGTTGCTACGACCACGAGGAGCGCTCCTGCCGCGATCTCAATGCGGCGGTGTTGGCGCACGATCCAGCGGACGATGGCCTGGGCACGCAGTCCGGTCAAGAACGACAGGACGACCAGCGGCAGCCCGAAACCGAGTCCGAAGAGGAGGAATGTACCGATCTTGCCGGTTGCGTCCGCGACCCCGAGGCTGATCCCGAGGAGCGAGATCAGGAATGGTCCGGCACACGGCAGGGCGATCGGCCCGAGGAACAGGCCATACACATACGCCCGCCCAAAGGGGTTCTCGACGATCGGCACCGTGGCACCTGGCAGACGCTCGAACGGATTTCGTCCGGCCAGGAGGAGGAGACCGAGGAGGATCAGCAGCCCGTCGATGACCGGGGTCGCAACGGCCAGCAGCCGGCTCGTCGGCACCGCGATGATGACCAGGACGATCGCGATCAGCGTCATCATCGTGAGGACGCCGGCGAGCACGATCAGCCCGAGGAGTCCGGTTCCTCGCCGGCCCTCGAGGGCCTTGCTGTTGGCGGCCAGATAGGCCACGAAGCCCGGGTACAGCGGGAGCAGGCAGGGTGACGCGGCGCTCGCAAGGCCGAGGCCGATGGGTCCGAGCCCGGCGAGCGCTCCACCGAGCTGATCAAACATGGCGCGGTTCGGCGTCGCCTACGCGCCGTGCGAGGCGGCCAGCTCCGTGATCCGATCGACGCTCTTGTGGCCGAACTCCGTCAGGGTCACGGTTCCGTCGGTGCCGATCACCGCAATCGGCGTGGAGGGCGGCGAGAGGACCTGATCACCGAATTCTGCGGCGAGCGCACGCAGGAGCGTCTGATCGCCGATGACGTAGGGCCAATCGAACCCGAGGCTCCGGCTGTAGTCGGCAAGATCCGATGCACTCTCGGATGCCTCGACGTCAATTCCGATCCAGACAACCCGTGCCGGATCGAGCCCGGCGAGCGCCTTGACGACATCCCGTTGCTGGGCTCGGCAGTTCGAGCACCAGATCGCCATGGTCTCGATGAACACGACCTTGTTTGATGCGACAAGATCGGCGATGCGGAAGGTCGTCCCGTTGCGGACGTCGGTCAGCTCGGCTGTCGCCCATGCCTGGGTCAGGACCGCGCCAGTGCCGGGTCCGGCCGCAGTGGGCGACGCGTCCGGGGCGACGGTTGACCCTGCGCTCGTCGACGGCGCGCCGGTTGCCGACGTCGAAGTCAGGGGGCCACCTCCGGCGCTCGAGCAGGCGGCGACGACGAGGACGAGGGCCACGCCGAGCGTGATCATCGATACGGCGCGACGCGAAGTTCGGATTCCTGATTCGATCATGACCATCCTTGGGGCGGTTCGCTGAACACCCAGTCTGGGCGTGCGAGGTGACACATCCGTGACGCACGGCGGACCTCTCGGGAAATCCGCCGTAGGATGGCACGACCATGACAGAACCGCGTCCATACACCCTGATGACCGTGCACGCGCACCCTGATGACGAGACCATTGGCACCGGTGGCCTCATGGCCAAATCCGTCGCCGCCGGGCACCGCGTCGTCCTCGTCACCTGTACCCGGGGCGAGCAGGGCGACATCGTCGTTCCTGATCTCGACACGCCCGACAACCATCGACGCCTGGGGGAGATTCGGGCTGCCGAGCTCGAAGCCGCGATGGGCGAGCTGGGCGTCACCGAGTGGGAGAACCTCGGCTATCGAGACTCGGACATGATGGGTCGGGTCGGCAACATCGATCCCAGGACGTTCTGGCAGGCCGACATCGACGAGGCGGCGAGGCGGCTGACCTGGCTCGTTCGACGACATCGACCCCACGTCATGACCACGTACAACGATTTCGGTGGGTACGGCCATCCGGACCACATCCGGACGCACGATGTTGCCGTTCGCGCCTACGACCGCGCCGGGGACACCGCCTGGTATCCCGAGCAACTGGCGCCCGAGCACGGCGGCATGGGTCCCGGCGCGGATGAAGGCGGCCTCGAGCCGTGGGCGCCTCTCAAGCTTTACGAGCAGGCCATCCCCGCCTCCGTTCGCAATGCGATGCGGGACCGAATGGAGGCCCTGGGCGAGGACAGCTTCTGGAGCGAACCCAAGGACGCCACGCCGGAGCAGCTCGAGGGCTTCCGCGCCCAGATGGCCAAGATGCTGGTGCCGGACGAGTCAGTCACCACGTGGATCGACATTTCGGACGTGCTGGACCGGAAGTGGGCGGCGATCTGGCGCCATGTCACCCAGATGAGCCCGGACAGCCCGTTCCTGCGCTTCGGCAAGGACGCCTGGCGCGAGTACTGGGGCAAGGAGGCCTACGTGCTTCGGGAGTCCCGCGTGCCGACCACCGGCCCCGAAACGGACGTCTTCGCCGGGCTCGGGTAGGCGGACTACCAGGGAAGGATGCCCTTCGAGGCGGCGAATACCTGGCCCATGACCACGGACCCACTGCCGGCGGGGTCCATGAAGTTCGGCTGCGCCTTGTCCAGAATCAGGTGCGGGCGCATGTGGACCTGGATCAGGCGCGTGCCCTGGAACGTCAGCTCCAGGGTGATCCCCTCCATCGTGGGTTCGGACCAGGACTGGTCGAACACGAAGTTGCCGAGGGCATACCAGATCGGCTTGCCGTTGTAGATCTCCATCCCCGCGGCCCAGTGCGCGTGGTTGCCGATGACCATGTCCGCGCTGGCGTCGATGGCGGCCTGAGCGAGCTTGCGCTGACCGGCAAACGGCGTCGGGTCGTATTCGGTGCCCCAGTGCGGGAAGACGATCACGACACCCGCTCCGGCGGCGCGCGCCGCGGCCACGTCCGCCTTGACATTGGCCGCGGTCATCGGCGCGCTGCCGGCCCGCGAGGCAGTCGCGAAGTAGCCGCCGGCGATGGTGTCGTAGCCGAGGACTGCCACGGTCACGCCGCCGGCCTTCAGAAGCGCGGGCTTGCGAGCGGCCGCGAGGTTCGCGCCGGCACCCGCGTGGGCGATCCCCCATTTGTCGAGGTTGGCCATGGTCTGGAGGATGCCCTTCGCGCCGGCATCGCGAATGTGGTTGTTGGCGAGTGATACGAAGTCGATGCCCGCGTTCGCGAGCCCCTCGATCAGCGCCGGATCCGCGCTGAACACGGTCCCCGAGGCATGGAATGTGAACGCATCCGGGGCCGGGTTCTCGAAGTTGGCGATCGCCAGATCCGCGTGACTGACGAGGGCACGAACGGCGCCCGCATCCCCGGTTCGCTTGAACCGCGGCAGATCCCAGCCGAACGAAGAGCAGCAATAGCGCGATGTGATCGCGACGCTTCCCCCGTCGAACGGAAAGTCCACGCCCTTCTTGGCAGTTTTGACGGTCTTGGCAACGCCTCGATCGAGCATGATGTCGCCGCCGGCCACGAGGGTCCAGGCGAGGGACGGGTCATAGGCCGTCGGTGCGGCAGGC
This sequence comes from Chloroflexota bacterium, assembly GCA_039933295.1. Classification (GTDB taxonomy): domain Bacteria; phylum Chloroflexota; class Limnocylindria; order Limnocylindrales; family CSP1-4; genus UBA5189. The sequence continues at coordinate 6,273 of JBDTOJ010000117.1, read as the reverse complement.
GGCGCCTGTCCCGCTGGATAGGTGAACGTGACCAGCAGCGGCCATGCTCGAAGGCTCGCCACACGATCTGCGCCAAAGAGCGTCCGGCCTTCCCAGCCGAGCGCGCGGACGCTCGGATCGACGTCATCGGCGAGCAGGAAACCGAGCCGGTCACGGTGAGCCGCCATGTCGGTCCGGAGCGTGGCTGCGTCCGGTGCCGAGAGCAGGCGCGGGAGGTGCGACACCGAGTCGGCAAGCCCGAGGGCCGTCGCGACCTGTTCGCGCTGATCAGCCACGACCTCGATGGCCGCATACCGCTTTGACGTTCCCGCAAGGACCGCCGCCACCTCGACGGTCGATGTCTCGGTCCACGGAGCTCGGAAACTCGTGACGGGGGCAAGCGCCTGGACGACCGACGTCAAGGTCGGCTCGGGCGTCGGAGACGGCGACGGCGTCGGGGTTGGTGCGAGCGTCTGCGTGGACGTGGCGGTCGCGACCGGGCCGGATGTCGGCAAGCCCGTCGGGCTGCTCGGCGAACACGCACCGAGGGCGATGGACAGGATGGCGACGAAGGCTATGACCCGGTGCAGCACGGAGGCAGGGTACCCCGGGACGAAATCGCGCCCCGTCCGGGCGGGCGGACGGGGCGCAGGATGAATTCGAGTTCGATGGCGGACCCGACCGGATTCGAACCGGCGATCTCCAGCGTGACAGGCTGGCATGTTGGGCCGCTACACCACGGGTCCGCGGCGAGTGCGGAGGATAACAGGCCGGAGAACCGCTGTCAGAACCCCACGAAGCCCGTGGCCGGCGGGAGAAGCAGCCGACGCGGTATTCTGCCGACGCCGATGGACTTGATCGATCTTCGCTCTGACACCGTCACGCGCCCGACACCCGAGATGCGCCGTGCCATGGCCGACGCCGAGGTCGGGGACGACGTCTTTGGCGACGATCCCACCGTCAACGCGTTGGAGGAGCGGGCTGCCGGGTTGCTCGGCAAGGAGGCAGGCCTGTTCGTCTCGTCCGGGACGATGGGCAATCTCGTTGCCCAGATGGCCCATCTCGGGCGCGGTCAGGAAACCATCGCCGGGTATCAGAGCCACGTCGTCCTCGACGAGGCCGCAGGCCATGCGGTCGTGGTGGGGACCTCGGTCCGGGCCCTGCACGAACGGGCCGACGGGACGATGGACCTGGACGAGATCCGGGAAGCCTTCCGCGATGCATCGGACCCGCATCAACCCATCACGGGTCTGATCGTCATCGAGAACACGCATGCGCACTCGATGGGACGGCCGCTGTCCATCGCCTACGAGCGATCGGTCGCGGCGATTGCCCACGAGCACGGTATCCCGCTGCATATCGACGGGGCACGCTTCTGGAACGCGGCCGTGGCCCTTGGCGTATCGGGTATCGACCTCGCGGGCCCGGCCGATTCCGTCACGTTCTGCCTGTCGAAGGGCCTGTCCTGCCCGGTCGGGAGCGTCGTCGTGGGAACCAGGGACTTCATCTGGCGGGCACGCCGAGCGCGGAAGCTCCTCGGCGGCGGCATGCGTCAGGCGGGCATCCTCGCGGCCGCCGGTATCGTCGCCCTGCGGGATGGTTCGGCCGGCACCATTGAACGCTTGGCCGAAGACCACGCGCACGCCCGGCGACTTGCCGAGGCCCTCGCATCGATGCCCGGGATCGTCTCCCCCGGTGACATCGCGCAACCCGGTGACGGTCCCCTTGATCCCGATCGTGTCGTCACGAACTTCGTCCTGTTCCGGGTTGAGCGGGATGGCCAGGCGTTCATCGACGCGTGCGGCGCGCGCGGCCTGCTCCTCGACTGGTTCCCCCACCGCCAGATCCGGGCGGCGACGCACCTGGGCATCGGCCCGGCCGAAATCGAGCGCACCGTCGAGATCATGGGCGCCGCACTCGCCGAGACGACATCCGCCCAGCCACGACCCACTACGGCAGGCATCGCCGGCTGATGAAGCGCGACGCCTTCGCCGATATGGGCCTGCCCAGGCCGCCAGCAGCACCGGATCAAGGTCCGGCCGATGATCCCTTCCATGATCTCGTCGAGGCCCGGTTCCGGCGTGTGATCGAGGCCGATCCCGTCGCGGCAACGTATTACGGGATCCACAATTTCGACGACCAACTGACGGATGCCACCCGCGACCACGTGCTCGGCGAGCTCGAGGCGGATCGGCAGCATCTCGCCGCGATCGAAGCACTCGATCCCGTGGGGATGAGTGCGTCCGCCAGGTTCGACCGGGACCTCGAGATCCACAACGTCCGGCGCGAGATCTTCGATGTCGATGTCGTTCGTCGATGGGAACGTCAGTCGGCGGGGATCGACGCGGTTGGTGACGCGCTCTTCCCGCTCCTGACCCGCGACTTCGATACGCCGCTCGTTCGGTTCGAGGCGATGGCGGCGCGCCTCGAGGCCATTCCCGGCCACCTTGACCAGCATCGAACGCGAGCGATCGGGCCACAGGTTCGGCTCTGGCAGCAGCGCGAGATTGCGTCGGGTCGGGACCTCCCCTCGTTCTTCGACGAGATCGTCGAGGCGGCGGAGGAGCTCGACCTGCCAACCCCGCTGCAGGCGCGCGTGCGGGCAGGCACGCAACGTGCTGGAGCGGCCGTCGTCGACCATCTCGAGTGGGTGGCCCGATCGCTCCATCACGGTTCGGATGAATGGCAGATGGGCAGGGAGCGCTACGACGAGCTGGTCGGCCTGCGGGCCTTCGATGGCCTTGAATCGGATGCCATCCTCGCGATCGGCTGGGAGCAGCTGGAGATCCAGCATGCCGCCCGGGCCGATGCTGCACGGGCAATCGACGGCAACGCCACCGAGGTCGAAGTCATCGAGCGCGTCAAGTCGGATCACCCGGCGACCTTCGATGCGGCGCTCGATGAGTACCGTCTCGCGATGCGCCGGGCTCGCCAGCACCTGATCGATCACGATCTGGTCACGGTGCCGTCCGACGAACGGATCTTCGTGATCCCGACGCCCGGCTATCTGCGCAACGTGATGCCGTTCGCGGCCTACTTCCCGCCGGCGCCATTCGATGCCGACCCGATCGGGACCTACGTCGTGACGCCGTCCGTTGATGGGGACCCGGCGGCGATCCGTGAGCATTACCGGGCGGGGATCAGCAACACCAGCATCCACGAGGCCTACCCCGGCCATCATCTCCAGCTGGTCATGGCCTCGCGGAATCCGTCCCTGACCCGGATGTTCACAGATGCACCCGAGTTCGTTGAAGGCTGGGGCATGTACTCCGAGCAGATGATGCGAGAGGAGGGCTTTGACGATGGCCCAGCGTTCCGGTTGGCGCTGGCCACGGACGCGATCTGGCGTGCGTGCCGGATCATCCTCGATGTCCGGATGCATCGAGGCGAATTGAGCGTTGACGCCGCCACGGACTTTCTCGTCGAACACACCAGGTTCGAGCGCCCGAATGCGCTGGCCGAGGTCAATCGGTACACATCATGGCCGACGTACCAGTTCTCGTACCTGCTCGGCAAGATCCTGATCCTTGGCTTGCGCGACGACGAACGGCGGCGCCTCGGCGATGCCTTCAGCCTGCGCGACTTCCACGACGCGCTGCTCACGAACGGGTCCCTCCCGATCAGCTTCCATCGGCGGCTCCTCGCCGGGGAGGCGCAGCCGCGCGGCGTTGGTGGCGCCGCAGGCACGGAGCGCGCCGCCGCGCGTCGCTGAGCGGACGCATGCAGGTCATCCCCGCCATCGACCTCGAAAAGGCGCGCTCGAGAATCGTGTTCTGGCCCGGTGTTTCGAGCGGGGTCGGAGCGCCGACTGACCGCCCGGATCGAATCGCCGAGCACTTCGTCGCCCTTGGGGCACAGGTCATCCACCTCGTCGACTTCGACGGTGCCCGGGCTGGAGCGCCCATCAACCTCGAGACCGTCGGCGCGATTGCGGCCCGCGTTGCAACCCCGCTTCAGCTTGCCGGCGGTGTGGACACGCCGGACGGCATACGCCTCGCCTTCGCGGCAGGGGCGACGCGCGTCCTCGTTGGCATGGCTGTCGCGGACAACGCCGAGACGCTCCGGGAATGCCTCGCCCTGGCGGGCGACTGGCTGGCGGTTGGCCTCGACGCACGCGCGGAGCGCCTGGCGGCGTTCCCGTGGCGGCGATCGCACGTTCCCACGCTCCGTGAGCTCGCCGACGAGCTTGTGGGGCAAGGTGTCGCTCGCCTTGTCCTCGGCCACGGCGGCGGCGATCGAGAACTCGAAACACTCGCGAATCTGCGGGCGACGGTGGACGTCGAACTCGTCGTTGCCGGTGGGGTCCGTGACCTGGAAGGGATCCGTCGCCTGCGCGATGCCGGGATCGCGGGCATCATCCTTGGAGAAGCGCTCCTGTCCGGGGCCATCGACTACACCGCCGCCCTGGAGGCTGCCGCTTGATCCCGTTCCCGTCCCGTCGCACGGCCCTCGTCGTCGCCGTTGCGTTGGCGGCGGTCATTCTCGGGGCCTGCTCCGCGACTCCGGCCGGCACAACGGCACAGAGGGCCGGTCCCTACGGGACCAATTGCCCGACGAGCCAGCCCGCCGCCCTCGGCGCCGGTGAAACGCGCACGGTCGAGCTGACCACCTCGCTCGGAGCCATCACGCTCAAGATCGAAGGCGATCTGTCGCCGATCGCCGCTGGCAACTTTGTGGCCCTTGCGTCGTGCGGCTACTACGACGGCGTCGTCTTCCACCGGGTTGTGCCCGGCTTCGTGATTCAGGGCGGCGACCCGACCGGAACGGGCAGCGGCGGACCCGGCTACACCATCCAGGACGAACTGGTCACAACGACCTACCACCGCGGTACGCTCGCCATGGCCCGGACCTCGGCGCCGAACTCGCAGGGTTCGCAGTTTTTCATCGTTCTCGATGACGGCGCGGCACGGTCCCTTGCCAGCAAGAACACCTACGCGATCTTCGGTGAGGTGAGCGGCAGCATGGACGCGGTCGATGCCATCGCCGCCGCCGCCGACGCGGAACTTCCCAGCCACCCCATCGCCATGACCAAGGTGACCGTTACCAACCCCTGACCAGGCCCAAGAGGAGGACGCCCATGACCACCGCAACGATTGCAACGGATCTCGGAGACATCGAGGTCCAGCTCTACACCACCGATGCACCCAAGGCAGCCGGCAACTTCGTCGAACTCGCCAAGAAGGGCTTCTACGACGACGTCGTCTTCCACCGCGTCATCCCGGGCTTCGTGGCCCAAGCCGGCGACGGCGAGCACGGCAAGAAGGCATCACTCGATACCAATCGCGTGGGGACCGGCGGTCCGGGCTACAAGTTCGAGGACGAGCCGTTCAAGGGCGACTACACCCGCGGGGCGCTCGCGATGGCGAACGCCGGGCCGAACACGAACGGCAGCCAGTTCTTCATCTGCCACCAGGACCTGACCGGCAAGCTGCCCAAGAACTACACCTTGTTCGGGATCGTGACCAAGGGCATGGATGTCGTCGACAAGATCGTCGGCGCCCCCCGGAACAGCAAGGACCTGCCCGACGAGCCGGTAGCCATGACGTCGGTGACCATCCACGAGGACTGACCGAAACGCCGCCTCGCCGCACGCGAAACCGCCCTTTCCGGCCGAAGGTTAAGGAATTTACACCAACGGTGCGTCGAAAAGGGTTGGAATTGAGCGCCCATTCGGCTATGCTCCGGAGGTCTTGCGTTCGCGCAGGCCGCTGCCCCAGCGGCAAGGTCATGGGTAGGTTGGGTCAGGGTAGTCGGTGCAGCCGACGTGATAGATGCTCTTGACGCGTGGGAAGCATCCGCTTCGGCGGAATGTCACCGGGACAGCAACGGAGCGGTTCCCCTCGGGGAGCCGCTCCGCTCTATTTCCGGCCGGAATTCGGCCGCCCTGTCGCGGCCGAGGGATCCGCGCGGCGTTCGTACAATCCCCTGGTGGACACGCTGACCGGGTTCGGAGCCGTCGCCGTCACGGCCATGCTCGTCTTCTATGCACTGGAGCCTCGTTCGCCACGGTTCGTCCTGGCGTTCGCCGTTGCCTGCTTCGCATCCTCGGCCTACGGGTTCCTGCAGGGCGCCTGGCCGTTCGGCGTCGTCGAGCTCATCTGGTCGGGCGTCGCGGCGCAGCGATGGTGGCTCCGGATGACAGCACCGCGGACCTGATCAACCCGGAAACCCGCCGGGAGGCCTGGCCGCGGCGCGGCGGTATCATCGGCGTTCGCGCGCCCGTAGCTCAGTGGATAGAGCGTTGGGTTCCGGACCCAAAGGTCGCAGGTTCGAATCCTGTCGGGCGCGCCATAC
>JBDTOJ010000116.1:0-14797 GCA_039933295.1 Chloroflexota bacterium | reverse complement strand
ATCGTCCAGGAGTCCCTGACGAACGTGCGCAAGCACGCCCGAGCTCAACGCGTCTTCATTCGCCTCGAGATCCTCGAGGGCGCCCTCGTCGTGCGGGTCGAGGACGATGGGCGCGGGATGACGCACGACGATGCAGGCGTGTCCGACTGGCCCCGGTATGGGCTGGCTGCGATGCGCGAACGCGCGTCCGCGATGGGGGCCAGCATCGATTGGCTGGCGTCGCGTCAGGGCGGGACCGTCGTCAGCCTGGCCATTCCACTCGGAGGCTCCGACTGATGCGCATCCTGCTGGCCGATGACCATGCGCTCTTTCGTGATGGCGTTGCCTCGCTGCTGAGCGCATGGGGACATGACATCGTGGGCCAGGCGTCCGATGGCAACGAGGCCATTGAGGCCGTCGATCGCCTGCGGCCGGATCTCGTACTCATGGATGTCCGCATGCCCGGCAAGTCCGGAATCGAGGCGATCCAGGAGCTCGGCATGCGCCATCCGGAGACCGCCGTGGTCATGCTGACGGTCAGCGAGGACGAGGACGACCTGTTCGAGGCGATCAAGGCCGGGGCACGCGGGTATCTTTTCAAGAGCCTGGACGCCCGGCAGCTTCGAACGATGATCGAGGCCGTTGAACGAGGCGAGGCCGCGATCACGCCAGCGACGGCCGCCCGGATCCTGGCCCGATGGGCCAGCCCGTCCGGCGCTTCGTCCGGCGCGCGGGAATATCACGCCGCCGAGGACCCGAGCCGCCTGACGCCGCGCGAGCTCGAGGTCCTCCAACTCGTGACGACCGGTCTCCGGAACAAGGAGATAGGCACGCAGCTCGAGATCTCGGAGAACACCGTGAAGTACCACCTCCGGAACATCCTCGAGAAACTCCACGCTGAGAGCCGAACCGAGCTGGCAACCCGCGCGGTCCGCGACCACCTCGTCTGACCGGCGGGGAGGGTACCGGCTGGCTCGGGGTGCCGCATGGCACGGGCCATTCGGCCCGACCTTCCTACCCACCTGGGCAGGGTGCGTCCCGTCCCCACGGGTGTCGCGCTCGGCCCCTCGCGTCCCGATGCTGGTGGCGCAGATCAGCAGCGGAGGCGCGCCATGGGCTATCGCATCGAGATCGACCAGTCGAACTGCATCAACTGCGGCATCTGCATGGATGTCTGTCCGGTCGAGGCACTCGACATGAGCCGCCCGAGCCTGCCGGGGATCGAATCCGGGCAGGGCCACGAGGCGTCGTTCCCCTGGATGATGGAGCACCCGACCCAGGTCGGTGAGTGCATCGGCTGCAGCATCTGCATTCGGGAATGTCCGGTCGTTGTCATGTCGCTGCACGAGGAAGCCGGCGTCGTTGCCCTCGCTCCCACGCAGGGACCGGTCCATCGCCCGATCGATGAGCACGGCTGGGTGCCGCTCTCTCAGATCACGACCGAGTCCCTCAAGCGAACGCACGTCTCCCCGTGGGGGGATCTGTTCGGCTGGCGGACGTCACAACGGCCCGAGGGATGGCAGACCTGGAAGTCGATGGTCGAGCCCGAGCCGACGACCGCCCCGAGCTCCGATCATCCGGCGGCTCCGTGTCAGCTCGCGTGCCCCGCCGGCACCGACGCCGGTCGATACGTCGGGCTTGTCGCTCAGGGCCGCTATGACGAGGCCTACGCGGTCGCCGCGGAGGTCAACCCGTTCCCCTCCGTCTGTGGCTGGATCTGCACGGCCCCCTGCGAGGCCGCCTGCCGGCGTGGCGTGCTCGATGAACCGATCGCGATCCGGACCCTCAAGCGGTTCGCCGTCGAGCACGGGTCATTGCCGGCCATTCCGCCCCCTGCTGTCGTGCGGCCGGAGCGTGTTGCCATCGTGGGTGGTGGCCCGGCCGGCATGTCCGCCGCGTACTACCTCGCCCGTCTTGGTTACTCGGTCTCCGTATTCGAGGCGATGCCCGTTCCGGGCGGGATGATGGCCATCGGTATCCCCGAGTACCGGCTCCCTCGCGAGGCCCTCAACGAGGAGATCCGGCGCATCGTGAGCATCGGGGTGACCCTCCACCTCGACCGCGCCATGGGTCGTGACTTTTCGCTGGCCGACCTCGAGGCCCAGGGCTTCCGCGCGATCTTCCTCGCCACCGGCGCGTCGCGCAGTCGCCGGCTCGGTATTGACGGCGAGGAGCTGTCGGGCGTCGTTCCGGCGACGCTCTTCCTGAAGCGAGTGAACCTCGGAGAGGCGCCGCGGCTGACCGGCGACGTGGTCGTCGTTGGTGGTGGCAGCACCGCGATGGATGCGGCCCGCTCCGCGCTTCGCAGCGGCGCGACCAGCGTGACCGTGGCGTATCGGCGCGGGCGCGAGGAAATGCCGGCCCAGGCCGAGGAAGTCGAGGCCGCCGAACGCGAGGGCGTCCACATCCGACCGGGCGTCGTGCCCGTGGCCGTGATTGGTCGCGAAGGCGTCGCCGTCGCGGTGCGCGTCCAGGAGCGTCGCCGCGTGGCCCCCGTGGACGGAGGCGCTGCCACCTGGGAGCCGGTGCCCCATGGCGAATCCGAGTTGCCGGCCTCGACGATCCTCGTGGCCATCGGGGAGGAGCCCGATCCGTCGATCCTGCCTGAGGGTGCCGGCATCGAGGTCAGCGGCTTCGACGGCATCGTTGCTGATCCGCGGACCCTGGCAACCGGCCGAGCCGGCATCTTTGCCGGCGGCGACGTCGTCTCGGGGCCGAAGACGATCATTGACGCTGTTGCTTCCGGCCGGCGCGCCGCAGGTTCAATCCACGAACATCTGTCCGGGGCTCGTGACGGCGAGGCAGAGATCTTCGCGGCGGTTCGCTATCCGACGCCGCCGGAGCCAACCCTGAACCTGAGCCTCGCGACGCGAGCGCGCGCCCATGCACCGCTTCCGATGTTCGAGGCCGGATCGTTCAAGGCATCCCAGGTTGGATTTGACGAGCCAACGGCTCGGTCCGAGGCCAGCCGCTGCTTCCGGTGCGACGCGGTCTACGGCTGCCCAACGGTGAGCGTGAGCGCTGGCCGAGGCGCTCGTGATCGAGCGTCTCCTGCCGACCCAACCATCAAGGCACAGGTCCTGGCGTATGCGACGCCGACCATCACGGGAAGCGGAGGTGTTCGGTGACCCCAGATCAAGTCGCAGGCTTCTTTGACGCCGGCGAAAACTTCATCGAAGGAACGATCGGGGCGGCACTCGTCGTCCTGTGGGTGCTTGCGCTGGCGCTCCACCTCGGTCGCCCGTACATGGTGCGGACGACGGCAAAATTCACGCTCCGCCTGGGCGCGGACCTGTGGTGGATCATCTACATCGCGCTCAGGGACCTGATCGTCGTTCAGGTCTTCCTCGGGAGCTTCATCTTCTTCTACCCGGATGTCATCTCGGGACAGGATCTCCCGATCACGGGCGGCCTGGCCGCGGTCGCCGCATTCGCGGTGATGCTCATCAAGCTGATGACGCGCGGCGATGCCGACGTTCGAGGCTACCGCTGGCAGGTCATCCTGCTCGGCATTGGTGCCGTCCTGTACATCGTTCCGTATTTCCTCGGGACCCAGTCGACGAATCTGGAAGGGGACCTGATCGGATCGATCATGCCGCTCCTCGTTTCATCGCAGAACCCTGACGTCGCCCTGCCCCTGTGCTTCCTCTCGGCAGCGCTGGTCGGCATCCTCGGGCTGACCGCCGTCGCGTACAACCTTCGCGGCACGGGCCGTCGCCCGAGCCGTGCGACCTCGACAGAGGAGGCTTCCCGATGAATCCAGCCGAACCGCTCAGTGGCGATGACCTTGCGGCCGCGCTATCGGCCGGCGGCGAGGGTTGGATGGTGCTGTCGGTTGCAGCAATCCTTCCAATCCTCTGGTCCTTCACCCTGGTCCTGCACTTTGCCCGACCGTACGTCCTCCGGTTCCTTCAGACCCTGACACTCCGCTTCGGCGGCGATGTCTGGTGGTTGTCCTACGTGCTGTTCCGGGATGCGCTCCTGGTCATCACGCTCGGCCTCAGCTTGATCTTCGTCATGCCCAACCTGTACCTCGTCACCGGTCTGCCGATCACGGCTCCGCTTGCGACCGTCGTCCTGCTCTGGGCACTGGCCGTGAAGCTCATTCGTGACCCGGACGACGATCCAGCGGCGTTCCGACTGCTGAGTGGCCTGTTGATCCTTGCCTCGATCCTGTACATCGTCCCGCAGGTCTACGGGATGGAAGCCGCGGACCAGGCATACCTTGGAAGCATCCCCGGGATGCTCATCAGCACGGAAAACCTCGACTTGGCACGGCCCATCCTCTGGACGAGCCTCGGGCTCATCGGGCTCACGGGTGCGGGGATCTTCTTCCGCTTCCTGATGCGGCTCGGGCAGCCCGACCCTGCGATCGGGAAGGTGGCCGGAGCCGAATAGCCGGGCACCGCCACCTCGCTCTGCGCGAAGCGACCGTCGGTTCATCCCCCGGCGGTCGTTTCACGTCACGGGGCGGCCACCGGTCCCGGATCCAGTGCGACGAACACCTGTTCGGTTTGGCATGGATCCGCTACACTTCGTCCGTGCCCCTCGATCGGATCGTGGTTCGCGGCGCGCGCGAACACAACCTCAAGAACGTGACCCTGGATTTCCCGCGTGACCGGCTGGTCGTGATCACCGGGCTGTCCGGGAGCGGCAAGTCGAGCCTTGCCTTCGACACGATCTATGCCGAGGGCCAGCGCCGGTATGTCGAGAGCCTGAGCGCCTATGCCCGCCAGTTCCTCGGGCAGATGGAAAAGCCCGATGTTGACCAGATCGATGGGCTGTCGCCGGCCATCTCCATCGACCAGAAGGGCGCGAGCCGGAATCCGCGGTCGACCGTCGGTACCGTGACCGAGATCTACGACCACCTCCGCCTGCTCTTTGCCCGGATCGGGCATCCCCACTGTCCGAACTGCGGTCGCGAGATCGAACGGCAGACTGTCCAGCAGATCGTGGATCAGGTCCTTGCCATGCCCGAGAACACGCGGCTCCTGGTGCTCGGCCCACTCATCAAAGATCGCAAGACTGAGGGCGATCGCGTCTTCGAGACGGCCCGCAAGCAGGGTTTCGTTCGTGTCCGGGTTGATGGGCGAACCTACGACCTCAGCGAAGCGCCGACTCTGGACAAGTACAAGCGCCACACCATCGAGGTCGTCGTTGACCGCTACATCGTCCGTCGCGCGGACCGGCCCGAGGGATGGGCACTGGACGAGGCCGGCCGCCCGATCGACCCGTCGACCGGCGAAGCGCTGCCGGACCCGGATGCGCCGCGACTGGCAGATTCCATCGAAACCGCGCTCCGCCTCGGGGAAGGCGTCGTCCTGATCGCGGCGGCCTCGCGCGAGGACGAGGCCCCGGACTTCGAGGAGCGGCGGTTTTCCGAGCGCTACTCGTGTCCGTACGACGGGACGACGATCGATGAGCTCGAACCACGCAGCTTCTCGTTCAACTCGCCGCACGGTGCCTGCGCGACCTGCACGGGTCTCGGGACGCGCCTGGAGATCGATCCTGAACTCGTCATCCCGGATCGCTCGAAGAGCGTCCTGACCGGCGCCGTCAAGGCGAACGGCATGCCGACCGATGCTTCGTGGCGGATGAAAATCACCGAGGCGGTGTTCGAATCGCACGGCTGGGATCCCTCGGCGCCGATCCGGGATCTGCCGACCGAGGCCGTCGACTACCTGCTCTACGCCAAGAAAGACGAGAAGGTCGTCATTCGCTACAAGCACGAACGCGGCGAGAACTCGTACGTCGCCGCGTTCGAGGGGGCCGTCACGAACCTCGAGCGGCGGTACCGGGAAACCGAATCCGAGTTCATCAAGAACGAACTCGAGAAGTACATGGTTGAGAAGCCCTGTCCCAAGTGCAACGGCAAGCGACTCCGCCCCGAGGCCCTGGCGGTCACCGTGGACGGGCGCGATATCTCGACCGTGTCCGACCTGTCCATCACCGACGCCTTCGCCTGGTCCGAGGATCTCGCAGATCGCATATCAGAACGAGAGCGGACCATTGCCTATCAGGTGCTCAAGGAGATCCGGGCGCGACTCGGGTTCCTCGTGGACGTGGGACTCGACTACCTGACGATCAATCGAACGAGCCAGACCCTGTCCGGTGGCGAGGCCCAGCGGATCCGACTGGCGACCCAGATCGGGACGACCCTGATGGGCGTGCTCTACATCCTCGATGAGCCGTCGATCGGCCTGCACCAGCGGGATAACGCCAAGCTCATTGCCACGCTGACGCGACTGCGGGACCTCGGCAATACCGTCCTCGTCGTCGAGCACGACGAGGAGACGATCCGGACGGCCGACTGGGTCATCGACATCGGGCCCGGGGCAGGGGAGCACGGCGGCGAGATCATCGCCAACGGGCCGATCGAGGACGTGCTCGCCGAGCCTCGATCCATCACAGGCGCGTTCCTCCGGGCCGAGCGGATGGTGCCGATTCCGGAAGTGCGTCGCGCCGGCAACGGCCGACACCTGACGGTCCGCGGCGCGCGGGCGCACAACCTCCAGAACGTTGACCTGTCCGTTCGCCTCGGGACGTTCACGGCCGTGACGGGCGTCTCGGGGAGCGGCAAGTCCACGCTCGTGACCGAGGTTCTGTATCGGGCGCTTGCCCGTGAGCTGCATGGCGCTCGCTCCACCCCCGGGGCACATGACGCGCTCGAGGGCGCCGAACACATCGACAAGATCATCGAGATCGACCAGAGCCCGATCGGCCGAACCCCACGCTCGAACCCCGCGACCTACACGGGCCTGTTCGGCACGATCCGGGAACTGTTCGCCGCGACGCCGGAGGCGCGAGTCCGCGGCTACTCGCCGGGCCGGTTCTCGTTCAACGTGAAGGGCGGCCGCTGCGAAAACTGCAAGGGCGACGGGATCATCAAGATCGAGATGCAGTTCCTGCCCGACGTCTACGTTCCCTGCGAGGTCTGCAAGAGCAAGCGCTACAACCGAGAGGCGCTCGAGGTCCACTACAAGGGCAAGTCGATCGCCGATGTGCTCGAGATGACCGTCGCGGAGGGCGTGGAGTTCTTTGGGGCGGTGCCGTCGATCGCCGCGAAGCTGCGAACGCTCAACGACGTCGGTCTCGGTTACATCCACCTCGGGCAGCCTGCTACCACGCTCTCGGGCGGCGAGGCGCAGCGGGTCAAGCTCTCGACCGAGCTATCGAAGCGAGCGACCGGCAAGACCCTGTACGTCCTCGACGAGCCCACGACGGGCCTCCACTTCGCCGACGTCGAGAAGCTCCTCCAGGTCCTTCATCGTCTCGTCGATGCCGGCAACACGGTCCTTGTCATCGAACACAACCTCGATGTCATCAAGACCGCCGACTGGATCGCAGACCTTGGGCCCGAAGGTGGTGCGCGGGGTGGGCGGATCATCGCCGAGGGCACACCCGAGGACGTCGCAGCGACGCCGGGTTCCGCGACGGGCGAGTACCTGGCCCGGGTGCTGCGCGGTGAGCCGCTCGTCCCCTTGTCCGACGTCACGTTCGCAGAAGAAGCTGGCCGGCGTCGAGCTACCGCTGGACGCTCGGTTGGATCAGACGGAGCGGCTGGCGCGAACGGTGCCGGCGCAAAGGGGATGGCATCGAAGCGTCGAGAGGCGGTTGCGGCTCGCGGTCGTGGCTGAGCGCGAGCCCGTGCTGGCACGGCACGAAACGCCCGAGATCGATGCCGCCGCGCTTGCCGCGGCTCGTGCCGCCGATCAGTTGCTGGCAGCGGCCGTCGCGGTCGGATCGGCCCGTTGGGTTCGCTACCTGGGAGCCATGCCGGATCGATTTCGGGATGACCCGATCCCGGCGCTCCGGGCATCGGCTCGGGCCGGGCGAGCGGCATTCGGGGTCAAGGATTCGATCCGTGACACCTTGCCGGCGTCAGCAACGGAGCCGTTCCTCGCCGCGATCGATCGACTCCTGAAGCTCATCGCTCGCTGGGAGATGCACCGCTATGAGAGCGAGCAGGGGACGCCGCGCGACCGTTGAGCCGGCCCACTGAGCCGCGGCCGACTGCCCGCTGAGCCATGACCGACTGGCCGGGCCGGCCCGCTGGACAGCTGGCCGGGCCGGCCCGGCGCGTCCGTTGGCGGCTACCAGATCCAGGGACTGAAGCGACGGGTCCGCGTGCGGTAGGCGGCATACCCCGGGTACTGCTCCATCAGCATCAATTCCTCGCGGCGACGCTTCAGGTCCAGGACAACGAAGAGGACCGCGGTGAAGGCGAGGGCCGCCGGCGACCCACGAAGGAGCGCCCAGCCGATCGACCCCAGGATCAGTGCCCCATAGATCGGGTGGCGGACCAGTCCGTACGCTCCGGTCTCGACCAGTCTTGCTTCGGCGCGCGGCATCGGGACCGCCGTCAGTGCATCGCCGCCCTGGAGCCCGGAGATCCCAGCCAGGCCGAGTGCCGCCCCGCCCAGGAGGAGGAGCGTCCCGGCCACCGTGCTGGCGGAACTCCACGAATCGGGCTCCGGCGTGGACAGCGTCAAGCCGGCGAGGCCGATGAATGCGAGGACGACGAGCTGCAGGATGACCCAGCCCTCACCGCGCGGACCGAGCGATGGAATCTGCGACATGCCGGGATCCTACGCCACGAGGCTCAACTCCTCCTCATCGAAGGCCTCGAGGAGAAACTGGGATGGTGCGGCCGGATCATAGGAGAGTGTCAGGGTGCGCCGCGCCCGGGTCCACGCGACGTAGGCGAGCCGGCGCTCCTCCTCGAGGGCGCGCCCCGGATCCTCGGCGTCTTCGATGGACCGAGCGCTCGGGAATCGGCCGGCATCGAGTCCGATGACCGCGACGTGGTCAAACTCGAGGCCCTTGGTGCCGTGAACGGTTGCGAGGGACAGCGCGGCGTCGTCCCGTCGCAGGGTAGCCAGGCGATCCCGCGCTGCCGTGACAGCCGCCCGGAGTGCCCCGGCGTCCGGGTAGGCGGGAGCCCAATCGAGCAGGGCCGAGGCGATCCCCTTCGCGTCGCCCTGCTCGGCGACCCGTAGGCGGGCGAGGGTGACCACCGGGGGTTGGTCGGGCGCACGGGCGACGCGGTCGAGGAGGCCGTCGAGGGCGGGTGACTCGAGCGGCAACTCGAGGTCCCGCACGCGGAACGGCACGCCGAGGGTCAGGCACGCGGCCACGGCAGGGAGCAGCTCACGGTTCGTCCTGGCGAGGATCGCGCGCGTGCTGCCATCACTCGGCCAGGATCGGATCAGGGCTCCGCAAATGTCCGTGGGATCGTCCTGGGTCGGCGCAAGGACCAGCGTGCCCGGGGCCTTCGGGCGGGACCGGATCGTCTTGACGAAGCGCTCCTCATTGTGGGCAACCAGCCGAACGGCCCGCTCGACGACGGGCGCCGGGCACCGGTAGTTCGTTTCGAGATCGTGACGCCGGAGTCCCGGGAGCGAGGTTTCGGCGAGTGAAAGGAGCCGCCGCACATCCGCGAGCCGCCAGCCGTAGATCGATTGGTCATCGTCCCCAACGAGGAAGATGCGGTGGTCGGGCGACGCCAGCGCGATCGCCATTCGGAGCTGCATTCGGTCCAGGTCCTGCGCCTCATCCACCAGGAGATGCACCGCACGGGCGCGCCACGTCGCGA
The DNA here is from genome assembly GCA_039933295.1 of Chloroflexota bacterium. Taxonomy (GTDB): domain Bacteria; phylum Chloroflexota; class Limnocylindria; order Limnocylindrales; family CSP1-4; genus UBA5189. Next base: position 5,223 of record JBDTOJ010000116.1, on the reverse strand, counting down.
GGACGGGGTGGTCCGTTTCGAGCCGCCGGACGGCACGCGCCACCAGGTCGTCGAAGTCGAGGCCTCCGGCTGTCGCCAGCGCCCGCTCATAGGCGACGAATGCCGCTGCCACCGGGCCAGCCTCCGGGTCGGCCGCAACGGCTTCGGGATCCACCATGAGGTCCAGCTTGAATCGCGAGATGACCGTATCGAGGCGCCGGAGCGCCGTCAGCGAGATCCGCGGGATCAATCCGCGCAGCACGGCGTCGCGGTCGAGGAGGGGAGAGACCGACTCGCCCGACTCGCGGAGGATCTCGAGGCCCAGCGCATGGAACGTGCGCACCCGGATGCTCTTGCCGTGCTCTGGCAGTGCGGCCTCGAGCCGTTCCGTCAACTCCTCGGCCGCGCGTCGGTTGAACGTAAGTGCCGTGATGGTTCCGGGGTCGGCGCCGCCGTCCACCAGCCAGGCAATCCTGGCCACGAGGGTCGAAGTCTTCCCACTTCCTGCCGGTGCGACGCAAAGGATCGGGCCGGGTGGCGCGGTGGCGGCGGCCCGCTGTTCCGGGTCGAGGCGCGCGAGTCGTTCAGCGACGGTCAGGGTCTGGGCCACGGCCCATGTTCCGCGATCACGATTGGGCCTCGGTCATCGATCGATTGCCTGACGCTCACCGGTCGATGACCAGGAAATCTACCGAGTCGTACAGGAGCAAACATGGATCGTGAAGCGGTGCACGCACGCACCATTACGCACCAGCAGCCCGGTGTCGTACAGCACCACGATCGATCGATCAGGGTAAGGTTGAACTTCAGCCTGGAGGGGCGTCCATACGAGGCGCCACGGCTCATGGAGGACTACGTGCCCATGCCGCTCCCTGATCGCGCGCCCCGTCGACGGCGGCTCCTGCCATTCCTGATCCTGGCCATGGTGGCCATCCTGATTCCCGCCGGTGCGCTGGCAAAGAAGCCCGCGCCGCCACCGCCGGTGACGATCCAGCTACTCAACGTATCGGACTGGCACGGCCAGTTGGACCCGTCGTCCAACGTCGGCGGCGCCTGGTCCATCGCCTCCCGATGGCAGGAGGATCGCGCCGCCTACCCGACCCTGACACTGACGGCCGGCGACGACTTCGGTGCGACTCCGCCGCTGTCGGGCTTCTTTGACGAGATCCCCGCCGTTCTGTCCGAGCGGATGATGGGCATCGACGTGAACGCCCTCGGCAACCACAACTTCGATCGAGGACTCACGCATCTCCAGCAGATGATCGACCTTGCCGGAGCGCCAACCGATTCGACGCACCCAGGTTCGCCGTACACCTACGTTTCCGCAAATCTGAAGAACCAGAGCGGCAACCTTTCCGGCATCGATCCGATCCGCTACTTCAAGATCGCCGGGGCGAAGGTCGCCGTGATTGGCATCACGAACGAGGAAGCCCCAGGGCTGGTCAGCCCCGGGAACTTCGGAACCTTGCAAGTGACAGACGGGATCGCGGCGGCCAACAAGTTTGCGACCATCGCCCGAAAGGCTGGCGCCAACGCGGTCATCGTGATCACCCACAAGGGAATCCGAGGGTTCGATACGAGCGGTAATCCGTTCGGAGAACTCGTCACGTTCGCCAACGGCGTGTCCGGCGTCGACGTCATCCTCGGAGACCACACCGACATCCAGTACTCCGGAACGATCAACGGTGCTCTCGTTCACGAGAACCGGAGCAAGGGCGGAACGTACGCACGAACCCTATTGACCCTTCAGCCGAGCAAGGGCGGCGGGGTTCTGTCCAAGTCGGTGACGTTCGTCACGCCGACAGCCCCTGCCCGAACATCCGCGCAACTCGTCAATGCTGAGTGTCCGGATCCCTCGGGACCGGCACCGGCCGCCTACTGCGATGCCTCGATCCTGTCGATGCTCGCGCCCTACCGGCTGAATCTGGCGACCTTCCTCGACGTCAAGGTGGCGACCGCCACCGGCACGTTCGTGCGAGGCGGCAACATCGAGCGGCGCCAGGAAGTCCCCCAGGGCGACCTCATCGCAGACGGCATGCGGTGGTTCCAGGGCACCGACTTCGGGTACATGAACGGCGGCGGGATCCGCTCCGCACTCCCGTCGTCCTACGCGCCCCTGGACATCACCCTCGTGCGGCCTCCTGCGGCCGCGCCGTGGGATCTCGTCCTCGGTGATATCTACTCCACGCTGCCGTTCGGAAATACGGTCCTCAAGCGAACCGTGACCGGTGCGCAGCTGTGGGCGGCGCTCGAGAATGGCGTGAGCCAGATCGCCGCAGACGGCACGGGTGGCGACGGTCGCTTCCCGCAGATTTCAGGCTTCAGGTTCGCGTTCGACTATGCGCGGGCCAGCGGTTGCTCAGGCACCGGGGCCACCTACGCATGTACTCCGAGCCGTGTGTACTCGGTGACGATGCCCGATGGAACGCCCATCGCGGCGGACGGCACGGTCTACACCATGGCGACGATCAACTTCATCAACCAGGGCGGCGATTCGTATCGCATGCTCCTGGACGGCCAGACCGGTTCCAACGAAGTGCTCGATGCGACCGTTCTGCAGGCGTACTTCAATTTCCTCGGGCCGATCCCGACGCTCACCCCGACGACGGATGGGCGAATCGCCAAGTGTTCGGCCTGCGCCCCGTAGGCCAGTACCAATCGATCGAAATCGACAAGAGGCCGGGCATCGCGCCCGGCCTCTTGATTCGGTTGGCCCGGAGTCTTCCCCTATGCTCCGTCACGTGAATCGCTCGACCCCCGTGATCCGCGCCCTCGTCACGGCCGGTCTCGGCTTGAGCCTCGGCCTGGCCGTGGCGGCGACGGCGCTTGCCGATGGCGAGGGATCGGGTGTCGTCGTGACGCCGGCCGTCGTGAAGCCGGGTGACGAAATCCTCGTTCAGGGCCATGCCCTGTGGACCGAGCTGGCGGTGACCGTGGAACTCGTGGGCCGTGCCGACGCGACCGTGGTCATCGGTGCTGGCGAAACGGCCCCGGACGGATCGCTGTTCGTGGCCCTGACCCTGCCTGCCGATGTCGCGGGCGGCAAGTACCGGGTCGTGGTTCGGAACGCCAACGGCGAGACGGCCGACGCGCCGATCGTCATCGAAGCGGAAACGCCGATCCTCCAGATCGTGGTGGGCGTCGGGGCGATTGCCGCCGGGTCACTGGTAGGGATCTCGATCTGGCGGCGCCGCGCGACGAAGGGTTCAGCTGCGACCTGACACAGCTCGATTGACGGGCGGCCGTGAGCCGATGACGAAGCAGACCAGTACCCCTGTCGGGCGCACGCAGGCACCATTCGGGACCTGTATCCCATGTCGAATGTGCAGCGGATCGCCGAACCTTCCTGAGCCGGACCCGCACAACCCCGCGGGCAGGCATGGGAGGAAGCCAATGCCAGGTCGTCAGGTCGCACGCGCCGGTGCTCTCGCAGTTGCCATGTTGTTGATGTTCTCGGGCACGGTGCTCGCCGATAGTCTGGCTGCGGACGGTGACGAGGTGACAGTCGGCGTTCAGACCTATGTCGACCTCGGCTCGGTGGCGCCCGGCGCCACGATCTCGCGCGACGTCACCCTCACCTTGTTCTGCGGCGGGTTGCATCATGTGGATCCCGGCCAGGTCGTGACGGTGAGCGAAGTCGCGACGACGTCTCCCGTTGAGGGCGGATCGATCAGCGCGACCGACGCGACCATCGGGCCCGTGCCAGGCGCGTGGGCCGACGATACCGCCGGGGTCTCGGGCTGTTCCGGTCCCATGGAGGTCGCCGGTGATCTGCCGAGCCACGTGACGCTCGTCGCGCCGACCACGCCGGGACTCGACTACACGTTCGTGGTGGAGTACGGCCGGACGTTCACGCCCGCCGGCGTCGCGGATGCGTCGAGCATCACCGGCTTCACGTCGGTCGCGTTCGTGCTCGATGTGGTCGAGCCGGTCAGTGGTGACTCCATCGCCCCAACCTTCACGAGCGCATCCGGCGACATCGAGGTCATGACGAGCGACCCCGGCGGCATGGTCGTCGACTACCCGGTGCCGACGGCGACCGATGACGTCGACGCGTCGCCGAGGATCAGCTGCGATCCCGGGTCGGGGACGACGTTCCCGATCGGCGCGACGACGGTGACCTGCATCGCCAGCGACGCGGCGGGCAACTCGACCAGCCAGTCGTTCACCGTCATGGTGCACGTGGGCAGCGTGGTCTGGGATTCTCCGGTGCGTGCGTCCGGAACCAGGGTTCATCGCGGTCGAAGCGTCCCGATCAAGGTTCGTGCCTGGATGGACGGGATGCCACTGTCCGGTCCGGCGAGATTCGCGGTCGTGCCCTGTGGTGGATCAAAGGCCGCGGCGATGACCGTCGAGGCCGGCCGCCAGACAGGCCCGGGGCGCTGGATGACGGTCCTGGAGACCGGCGGCCTCACCGGAGCCTGCTATCAGGTCAACCTGGTTGTGGCTGGCCACGCGATGGGGTCGTTCCAGCTCGACCTCGTCGATGGATCGACGTCCCGCTGCTCCGCGCATCGGTGGGACCACAAGGCGTCCTAGGACCGGGTCTCGATGCGCACCAACAGCCGATAAGGAAGCACGATTCCTACGCCCCCGTAGCATGGAGCGGTGACCGATCCGCTCCCGACCGCCCTCACCGCGACTCTCAAGAACTTGCCCGATCGTCCGGGGGTGTACCTGATGAAGGACGCCCGGGGCGAGGTCATCTATGTGGGCAAGGCGCAGAGCCTGCGCAGTCGCGTCCGGAGCTACTGGCAGAAGGAATCGCCGGCCGGGGACATGCACCGGATCCGGAGCGTCATCGACAAGGTCGTTGACGTCGAATACACCTTGACCGATTCGATCTCCGAAGCCCTCCTCCTCGAAGGAAACCTGGTCAAGCGCTTCCAGCCGATGTTCAACGTCCGGCTCAAGGACGACAAGAGCTACCCGTACATCAAGGTCACGCTGGGGGACGACTTCCCGCGCATCGAACGGACCCGGAAGTTGCCCCAGGACGGGAGCCGCTACTTCGGCCCGTACGCGTCCGCCTCGAGCGTGGACGAGGCGATGAACCTCGTCCGTCGCCTGTTCCCGTTCCGGACCTGCACCATCGACATCAAGGACGGTGAACGAGCCCTTCAGCGGCCCTGCCTGCTGTACCACATCAAGCGCTGCCAGGGCCCGTGCATCGAGGCCGTCTCGAAGGACGCCTACCGCGCCGACATCGCCCAGGTCGAGCTGTTCCTCGAGGGCCGCCAGGAG
>JBDTOJ010000115.1:0-17549 GCA_039933295.1 Chloroflexota bacterium | reverse complement strand
CATGCGCATGCCGGGCGAGGCGGATCCGGAATTCCTGCTGCTCCAGCCGATGGTGCCGGTCGGCAGGCCGAACATGATCGCCTGGGTTGCCGCGCGCAATGACGCCGCGAATTACGGCGGAGTCCGGTTCTACCGATTCCGGTCCGACACGACGGTCTTCGGTCCGGCGCAGATCGAGGCGCGGATCGATCAGGACCCGACGATCTCGGCGCAGATCACGCTCTGGAATCAATCCGGGAGCAAGGTCGTACGAGGGAACCTGATCGTGGTTCCGGTCGGCGACACGCTGATCTATCTCCAGCCGGTCTACCTCCAGTCGACCTCCTCGTCGTTCCCGGAATTCCAGCGAATCGTCGTCGCATCGCCCACCTCGGTGGTCTGGGGCGAGACCCTGGCCGAGGCTCTTGATCAGCTCATCGGCGCTGCCCCGTCACCGACCCCGGGGCCCACGGGCGGCCCGACTGCGAGCCCAGGCGGTACGCCAACTCCTACGGCCGGACCGGGGATCCCGACGGATGTCACCGGGCTCATCGCGTACGCAAATGCTCACTTCGAGCTCGCGCAGGCTGCCCTGCGCAACGGCGACTTCGCGGCCTATGGCCGCGAGATCGAACTCGTCCGACAGGCACTCGCGCAGCTCGACGCGCTCGCCGGTCCGACGCCAGCTCCGTAGTCCCGCCACGCACGGACAACCACCGCCACGAACAGCCACCCGCGGATGACGGCTGCTTTAGGGCTCGGTCTGTCGCTCCTCGCGGTCCTGTCGCGCCCGCGCTGGTGGATTCTGGCGCTCGCAGCCTTTCTGCTCCGCGGCGGTCTGGTCCTGGTGCTGCTTCCGCTGATCCCGCTGCCGAGCACCGCGGCACTTGCGAATGCCCTGGGTCCAACCCTGGTCGGGTTCGTTTTCGGTGGCCCGTCAGTCCCATTCCTCATCCTCGTCGGGTCGACCGCAGGGCTGGCCCTGGCATGGTTCGTGCTGTCCGGTGTCGTCGGCGCGGCGATCGACCTCGCCCTCATCCGGGATGCGGCCGCGGAGGATGACCTCGAAGATCGAGCCCAACCGATTGCCGGCGGGCCCTGGCGCGCCGTTGCGGTTCGCTGGCTCGCCCATGTGCCGACCGCCGTGGCCATCGCGGTTGGCATGGTTGCGGTCGTGAACGCCGCGTACGGTGAGCTCATCCGACCGGGCGACCCGGCGGTTCCCATCGCGATCCGAGTCATCCTGCAGGTGCCCGTCAATGTCGCTGCCATCGTGACGGCCTGGATCTTCGGCGAGGCTGTGGGTGGAATTGCCGAGCGGCGACTGGCATGGGGCGCCGGGATCGCCCGAGCACTCGGTGGCGGCGTGGTCGGGCTCCTCCGCCCAACCGGACTCCTCGTCCTCTTCGTCACGAATGGGGCGCTGCTCGCGGTGATCATCGGCGGGGATCTGGCCATTGGGCTCGCGTTCGAGCACGCACGGATCGCGATCCTCGATGGGACGAGCGTCTTCGATCGCGGCCTGGCCCTCGGATTCCTGTCCGTCAGCTGGATCGCAACCACCGTCCTCATCGCGTTCGCCGCCGCCTGGCGATCCACCGCCTGGACCTTCGAAATCGGGCGGCGCCAACCGGTCCTGCCGCATCCCGCTGTGCATTCATCGACCTGATCCGACGGCACAGGCGAGGGAGCGGGCCAGTGGAGCCAGCTACAGTCTTGGCGGCCGATCGGGCCGGTACCGATGGAGGCTTCCAGAACGTCGCCACATCTGGCACCCTGAAGCTCACGCACACGCATGCGCATTCGCGCGCTGGGGGAGTACTGATGACGGGTGGCCCGGTTCCATGCTGGTCTTGTGGACGACCAATCCAGCCGGGCAGCCTCACCTGTCCATCGTGCGGCGTGTTCGTCGACATCGACGCGCCCGAGGCACAGTCCACCACGACGCCGGACAGGACGCCCGAGACCATCGGAGAGGGACAGGCGGTCGACGGCATTGCGTCCGGCGGCATCGTGCCTCCACTCAAGTTACCCGGCGCATACCTCAGCCCATCGGCCGTGCACCAGGGTGCCGCCTCGGTGTCCCGCTCGCTGGACTCCGCGTCAGCTGAGCCGGCTGCGTCGGCTGCGCCGACCGCCGCTGCGCCGACCGCCGCTGGCCTCGCCGGAGCGATGCCCCTCGCGGGAACGCCCGAGCCTGGAAGGAGCGGATCAGCCATGACGGGCGGGCAAGCAGGTGGCGCGGGCTACGCGGGATCGATGCCCTCGAGCTCGGCCGGAAACTCCTCGGCGCCGGCTCCTGGAGGTGTCTCGCAGTCTCGATCGGAAGGCGGCTCGCCCTCTGCTTCGGGACCTGCCCTGACCGCCGCGCGGCCGGGTGAAGCGCCGCTGTTCGCTGACCTCCCATTCGATGCGCCGAACAGCGTGTCGGGATGGCTGGTCATGGTGGGCAGTACCGTCGCGGCCGTCAGCTTCCTCCTGCCCTGGGCCCCGGGCATCGTCGATTACACCAGCAGCTGGGGACTGTCGAGCCTCTCCAACCTGCCGATCCTGGCGGTGCTCGTCGTGATCGTCATCCTTGCCATCCTGCCCAACGGCGTGTCCCCATGGATCCGGAGCGCCGTGCTGCCGCTCATCGGCGGATCAGTGTTTCTCGGCTTGCTGTGGCCGTACGTCATCGGCGACTTCGGGGCGGTGTTCGGGTCCATCGTTGGTGCTGCCGGGGCCGTGGTCCTTATCGTCGGCGGGATCCTGGCGGTTGCTCCGAGGTCCGGCAAGGCGCCCGCAGCCTGATTACGTTCCGGCGGGCCGGAACGACGCTGGTACACTGCCCCGGTCCTCGGAGCGTCATCGTCGGCGCACGCCAAAGTTGGAGGCTCAGGCCCACCGGATGGATCAGATTCTCGGAACCATCGGCAGCGCGATCGGCTCCATCTTCGACAACCCGGTGATCCAGCTCGGTGGCCGGATCCTCCTGATTTACGTGCTGGTGCTGTGGCTCGCGGCGGCCTATTGGGCCTTCCGGGATATGCAGCTCCGGACCGAGAATCCCATTGCACCGTACCTCGCGGCCGCGGTCATCATCGTGGCGCTTCCGATCTTCCCGCTCGCGGTATTCGCATACCGGATCGTGCGACCGCAGGAGCGAATCGGCGAGATCTACGAACGGAATCTCGCCGAGGAGGCGATGCTGGCCGAGATCGAGGCCGTTCGGCACTGCCCGAGCTGCGACCGGACGGTCCACGACGAATGGATCATCTGCCCGACCTGCCGGACGCGGCTCAATCGCGTCTGCCCGAACTGTTCGAAACTCGTTGGTCTCGACTGGTCCCTGTGTGCGTGGTGCGGTCGTGACTTCGAACGACCGGAGATCGTGGCGGGCGCTGTCTCGACGCCTGGGCGGGAGGCACTCGGCACGGGTGACGCCACGGCCGCGGTTCGGTCCGCTAGTCGCTCGGCGGCAATTCGGCCGGCATCGGCTCGGTCGGCTGCGTCTCGCGCGGTTCGATCACGATCGGGCGATTCGCTCGCCGAATCTTGACCGGGCCCGAGCCCGAATCCGCGAACGACAGCCACATCAGACCGGGTGCTCCTGACACTGGCTCGGACGAGCCCGGGTCCGAATCGATGAGTCTCGACCCGGCGATTCCAGCGGACCCCGCGACGCGGACGGAAGCAACCGACCCTGACCCGGAGGGCTCGTCTGCCGCGACCGGTTCGTCGGCCGTGATGAGCCTGTTCCGGTTCACCATCGAGGGCCGCCGGGCGCCCGGCCTCTTCGTCGGCGGCTGGATTGCCGTGCTGACGGGAGCCGGAGCGACGCTCATCGGCCTGCTGGCCGGTGCCACGATCGCGGGCGTGGTCCTGTTCGTGCTCGGCATGGTGGTCCTGCTGGTCGCGCTCATCCTCCTCGGAGGGTCACAGGCCATCGAACGTCGTGCCGGCGGAGTCGCATATGCCGGACCGTCCCCGATCCTGACGTTCGTCGCCGTCGTGGTCGGCTGGTATCTCGCAGCCATCGTCATATTGACCCCGCTCCAGATGCTCAACGTGCAGATCGATGGCCCGGCGCTGACGCTCCTCGGCATCGCGCTCCAGGCGATCGTGGTCGTGCTCATCCTTCGGATCATGGTCGTGGGTTCGGAGGCGCTGACATGGGGCGAGATGGGACTTCGCCGACCCGATCGCCAGGCGCTCGCGGACTTCGTATCGGGGGCGCTGATCGCCGGCCCGGTCGTCCTCGTGACCGGGATCGCCGTCGCCCTTCTGGTGAGCATCATCGGCCAGCAGCCGACCTCACCCCTTCCGCCGACCGGATCGTCAACGGGCCTCGTCGTGAACCTGCTCGCCGGCGCGATCATCGCGCCCGTCTACGAGGAGCTGTTCTTCCGTGGCTTCGCCCAGACCGCGTGGCTCCGCATGTCCGGGGCACGAACGGCGATCATCCGCGCCGCGGCGCTGTTTGCGTTTGTCCATATCCTCGACCAGAGCGGCGATACGTTCGGCATCGCATTCGGGATTGCCATCGTGGCTGCTGGCGCGCGCGTCCCGGTGGCCCTCGCGCTCGGCTATGTCTTCAACCGACGTGGATCACTCTGGGCATCGATCGGGCTCCACGCGACGTTCAACGCGATCCTCCTGGTCGTGGCGGAGCGAGCACTCACGGCCTGATCGCGGCGCTTACCCGCGATCGGCGAGTCCTGGCGTCCCGGGCGAGCCGCGTTCCGGGTCCGAACGACGCGCGAGGTTCGAGCCAGCGTGCGGCGATCGGGCAACGCGCAACGGCCGACCCACGTCCCAGCCCCGGCCCTTGGCTCAGAGAGTCCCGATGCACGGACGGGTAATCGTCTGGTAAGGGCTCACCGATAGGCTCCGCAGTGTTCCTGGGTCCGGATGGCGGGGGGAATCGGCGGGCTTCCGTCGTTCGGGCCCGGGGACGCCTTGCCCGCCGCATCGATTGAGCTGGCGGAGGGCCCATGTCAACGACGGTTCAAACCGATGATCCCCGTCCGGCGGGTCGGACGCTCCGCGAGTTGCCTGCCGCTGAGCGGCCCCGTGAGCGGCTGGAGCTGCGTGGCGCCGGGGGTCTCACGTCAGCCGAACTCATCGCACTCCTGTGGGGAAGTGGTTCGCGTGGCCGATCGGCGGTGGGCCTTGCAGAGGACGCCATCGCGCGGTTCGACGGACTGACCGGAGTCGCTCGGGCCTCGGGCCTCGAACTCGAGGGCATTGCCGGTGTCGGTGCGGCCAAGGCGGCTCAGCTGCAGGCTGCCTTCGAGCTCGGACGGCGTCTCCTCGCGGACTGGCCAACGGCTCGATGGGCTGTCCGCTCGCCGAGCGACGTCGCGGACCGCCTCGTACTCCAAATGGGCCGACTCGAACGCGAGGAACTCCGCGTCGTCGTCCTCAATACCAAGAACGTCGTGCAGCGCGTCGTGACCGCCTACCAGGGCAATCTGAGCGCCTCGGTCGTCCGGATCGGCGAGCTCTTTCGCGATGCGGTCCGCCTGACCGCGGCCGGTATCATCCTCGTCCACAACCACCCGAGTGGCGATCCGACGCCGAGTCCGGATGACCTGCACCTGACGGCGGAGGCCCTTGCCGCCGGTCGACTCCTGGATATCAACGTCCTCGATCACCTGGTGATCGGGCACGATGCCTGGGTGTCGATGCGCGATCGCGGGATCGCCTTCGATCGCTCCACGATGGCGCCTGGACGTGTCGCCTGAGCGGACTTCACCGTGCGTTCGCAGATCGTATATGCTTTAGGTCGCATGTAGTATCAACATGACCTAAAGGACCTGACCTTCAACGTGGATCGCCCCGTCGTTCTCGCACAACTGCTCGAAGAGTTGACCTCGCACACGCCGGCGGGTGTCATGCGCTACCTGCGGCATTGGTCGTCTGGCCCGTTGAGCCTGATCCACCTGAACGTGCTCACCGTTCTCGAGAGCGACGGACCGACTGCCATGAGCGGCCTGGCCGACGCACTCGACGTATCGCAGGCAAGCGCAACCGGGATCGTCGATCGCATGCGCAAGCGCGATCTGGTCCGGCGCGAACGTGACCCCGACGATCGGCGAGTCGTGCGGGTCGTGCTGACCGAAACCGGTCGGCGTCTCATCGACGGCGTCGCTGCCGAGCGTCGCGGCCGACTCGAAGTGCTGCTGCAGGACCTCAGCGATGCAGAACTCGAGGGTTTCCTCCTCGGGGCCCGCGCCCTCCGCCGAGCTCGTGAGGCCCACTTCCAGGCCTCTGCGGAGCGCGGTCCATCGCCGGCGGACGGGCGATGATCGGCATTCTGCGTACCTACCTCGCGCCCTATCGGCGACCCATCGCCCTTGTCCTGGTCCTCCTCCTCGCGCAGGCGTTGGCCAATCTCTACCTGCCCGAATTGTTCGCCGACATCATCAACAACGGCGTCTCGAAGGGCGATCCGGACTACATTCTCCACGTCGGCGGCCTGATGCTGCTCGTGTCGGGGACGCTCGGCATCACCTCGATCATCGGCGTCTACTTCAGCGCCCGGATCTCGATGGGCTTCGGGCGCGATCTGCGCGCCGCGATCTTCCGCTCAGTCGAGTCGTTCAGCCAGGTCGAGGTGAATCGGTTCGGCCCCGCCAGCCTGATCACCCGCAATACCAACGACGTGCAGCAGATCCAGCAGCTGGTGCTACTGGCCCTGAACATCATGATCTCGGCCCCTATCCTCACCGTCGGTGGCGTGATCATGGCCCTTCGGCAGGACGTGCCGCTGTCCGGGCTCCTCCTGGTCATCGTGCCGCTGATGGTGCTCCTGATCGGGTTCGTCATGACCAGGGCCATCCCCCTGTTCCAGGCGGTCCAGAAGAAGCTCGACCGTCTCAACCTCGTCATGCGCGAGACCCTGGCCGGTGTCCGTGTCATTCGGGCCTTTGTCCGGACTCGCCACGAAGAAGCCCGATTCGACGAGACGAGCCTTGACCTGATGGAGACGAGCCTCAAGGTCAACCGGCTTTTTGCGATCACGATCCCGTCCCTGATGGCGATCATGAACCTGTCGACGGTCGCGATCCTCTATTTCGGGGCGTTCCGGGTCGAAAGCGGGGCCATGCCGATCGGCAACCTGACCGCCTTCATGCAGTACATCTTCCAGATCCTGTTCGCGATCATGACCGCCGTGATCATGTTCGTGATGGTGCCCCGCGCCGTCGTCTCGGCCGGGCGCATCCGCGAGGTCCTCGACACGGTCCCGTCGATTGCGGACCCGGCCGAGCCATTGGCACCAGCGCGCCACGGCCGCGTTGAATTTCGCCAAGTCGAGTTCCGGTACCCCGGCGCCGACGAGCCGGTACTTCGCAATATCTCGTTCGAGGCCAATCCTGGCGAGACGACCGCGATCGTCGGGAGCACGGGCAGCGGCAAGTCGACCCTGATCAATCTTGTCCCGCGCCTCTACGACGCGACCGGCGGGACGGTCCTCGTTGATGGCGTCGATGTGCGGGCATTCGACCGGAACGAGCTCTGGGCACGGATCGGGTTCGTGCCGCAGAAGGCATTCCTGTTCGGCGGGACGGTTGCCTCGAACCTGCGTGTCGGCGACCCCGATGCGTCCGATGACGCGCTCTGGAAGACGCTCGAGATTGCCCAGGGCAGCGAGTTCGTGCGCGAGATGCCACTGGCCCTTGAAGCACCGATCGCCCAAGGCGGTACGAACGTGTCAGGTGGCCAGCGCCAGCGCCTGGCGATCGCCCGTGCCCTTGCCCGGCGGCCCGACATCTACATCTTCGACGACAGCTTCTCGGCCCTCGATTTCCGGACCGATGCCCGGCTTCGCGCCGCGATCAAGCGCGAGCTCCGAGGTGCCACCGTGATCATCGTCGCGCAGCGGGTTGGAACGATCCGCCACGCCGATCGGATCATCGTGCTCGACCAGGGGGTCATCGCGGGGGTTGGCACGCACGACGAACTCATCGAGTCGAGCGCGACGTATCAGGAGATCGTCTACTCGCAGCTGACCGAGGAGGAGGTCGCATGAGCGGGCCGATGCGAGGCGGCCCGTCCGGTCCCATGGGACGCGGCCCCGGCGGGCCAGGCGGGCCAGGCGGGCCCGGCCGAGGCGGTCCCGGGATGATGTTCCAGCAGGCCCCGGCAGCACGTTCGAAGGACTTCCGCGGTTCGTTCCGGCGCCTGCTCGGCGAGCTCCGACCCGAACGCCGCCTCATCGGTGCCGTGCTGATTCTGGCCGTGGTCAGTGTGGCGTTCGCCGTGGTTGGTCCCAAGCTCCTCGGCAATGCCACGAACGTCCTGTTCGAAGGCGTGATCGGCAAGCAACTCCCGAGCGGCGTGTCGAAGGATCAGGTCGTCGCGGGTTTGCGGGCCCAGGGCCAGGACACGTTCGCCGACATGATCGGCAGCATGAACGTGACGCCCGGCGTCGGCGTCGATTTCTCGGCCCTGACCGCGATCCTGGTCATTGTCGCGGCCGTGTACCTGTTGAGCTCTGCCTTCAGCTGGGCCCAGAGCTACATCATGGCGGGCGTCAGCCAGCGCACCGTCTATCGACTGCGTGAGCGTGTCGATCGGAAGCTCGGACGCCTGCCGTTGGCCTACTTCGATGGGCAGTCACGCGGCGACATCCTCAGCCGGGTCACGAACGACATCGACAACATCAGCCAGTCGCTCCAGCAGAGCCTCACGCAGCTGATCACCTCGGTCCTGACGGTGATCGGCGTGCTCCTGATCATGTTGACGATCAGCCCGCTCCTCGCGGTCATCTCCCTGCTGGTCGTGCCCGCATCGATCGCCGTGACCGTCGTCATCGCCACGAGATCGCAGCGCCAGTTCGCGGCCCAGTGGGAGCGGACCGGGACACTCAACGGGCACATCGAGGAGATGCACACCGGGCACACGATCGTGAAGCTGTTCGGGCGTCAGGAGGAGGCGATCGAGCGGTTCGGGGTGCTGAACGAGGAGCTTTACGATTCGAGCCGCCGCGCCCAGTTCATCTCCGGGATCATCCAGCCGGCGATGACCTTCGTGTCCAACCTGAACTACGTCGCGGTCGCGGTCATCGGCGGCGTCCGCGTCGCGAGCGGCCAGCTGTCGCTGGGCGATGTCCAGGCCTTCATTCAGTACTCGCGGCAGTTCACGATGCCGATCATCCAGGCCGCGTCGATCATCAACGTGCTTCAGAGCGCCGTGGCGTCCGCCGAGCGCGTCTTCGAGCTCCTCGACCAGGCGGAGGAGGTCCCCGATACCGCGACGCCCAAGACCCGGGACGCCACTGTTGGGCACGTGAGGTTCGCCGACGTGGCATTCCGCTACGCGCCCGACAAGCCACTGATCGATGGGCTGAACCTCGATGTCCAGCCGGGTCGGACGATCGCCATCGTCGGTCCGACCGGCGCCGGCAAGACGACGCTGGTCAACCTGCTGATGCGCTTCTACGACGTGACCGGCGGTTCGATCCAGCTCGATGGCGTCGACATCCGGGAGCTCACCCGGGACGACCTTCGGCGGACGTTCGGCATGGTCCTCCAGGATGCCTGGCTGTTCAACGGGACCATCCGCGAGAACATCGCGTACGGCGCCGACGGTCCGGTTTCGGACGAGCGGTTGGACGAGGCGGCGGAGGCGGCCCATGTCGATCACTTCGTCCGGACCCTGCCCGACGGCTACGGGACGATCCTCGACGACGACGCGACCAACGTGTCCCAGGGCGAGAAGCAGTTGCTGACGATCGCGCGGGCCTTTATCGCCGATCCCAGGATCCTGATCCTGGACGAGGCGACCTCATCGGTTGACACACGGACCGAGGTCCTGATCCAGCGCGCGATGGCCCGTCTGATGCAAGGCCGCACGGCCTTCGTCATCGCCCATCGCCTGTCGACGATCCGGGACGCGGACCTCATCCTCGTCATGAACGAGGGCAGCATCGTGGAGCAGGGGACTCACGCCGACCTGCTCGCCGCCGGCGGGTTCTACCACGAGCTGTACGCGAGTCAGTTCGACGAGGCGCTCGACCCCGTCGCGTAGGGTAAAGAGCCGATCGCGGCGCTCACCGAGGTCGTGGGTATACTGCTCGGGCTCAACCGGGCGCTGACAACATGGCCCTGAGACGTCATCCGCAGAGGACCCCCAACCCGCATGCTTGACCGCCTGCTTGGCATCTTTTCGCGCGACATCGGTATCGACCTGGGTACTGCCAACACGCTCGTCCACGTTCGCGATCGCGGCATCGTCATCAGCGAGCCGTCGGTCGTTGCCATCGAGGCACGGACCCGCCGCGTCCTCGCGGTCGGCGCCGAGGCCAAGCGCATGGTCGGCCGGACCCCCGCCAACATCATTGCCGTGCGCCCGCTCCGTGACGGCGTGATCAGCGACTTCGACGTCACCGAGCAGATGATCAAGTACTTCGTGGACAAGGTTCACGACCGCATCGGGCTCATCGCTCGGCCACGCATGCTCATCGGGATTCCGTCGGGAGTCACCGAGGTCGAAAAGCGAGCGGTCAAGGACGCGGCACTGAATGCGGGTGCCCGCTGGGCCCGGCTCATCGAGGAACCCATGGCAGCTGCCATCGGGGCGGGCCTGCCGGTCAGCGAACCGTCCGGCAGCCTGATCGTCGACATCGGTGGTGGGACCACCGAGGTGGCCGTCATCAGCCTCGGCGGCATCGTCGTCAGCCGTTCGATCCGGATCGGCGGTGACGAGATGGACCAGGACATCGTCAACTTCGCGCGCCGCGAGTACAACCTCCTGCTCGGTGAGCGAACCGCCGAGGACATCAAGGTCGCCATCGGGTCGGCGTATCCCGGCGAGTGGGATCAGCAGCGCGTCAACCTTCGGGGCCGTGACCTTCTCACGGGCCTGCCCCGAAGCGTCGAGGTCGGCGCCGACCAGATCCGCGAGGCCATCGAGCCGTCCGTCGCCCAGATCGTGGACACGATCCGGGACACGATCGAGGAGACGCCACCGGAACTCGTTGCCGACATCATGGACCAGGGCATCGTGATCGCCGGCGGTGGAGCGCTGCTCGCGGGCCTGGATCGTCGCGTGGCCGAGGCGACCCAGATGCCGGTCCATATCGCCGACGATCCGCTCACCTGCGTTGCTCGGGGAACCGGTCTCGTGCTCCAGGAAATGAGTTCCATGGAGCGCGTCCTCGTGACCGAGACGTACATCCGGCCGCCGCGCTGACCTCGATGTCGCCGAACGGCGCCGTCCAGCCGGTCCCTCGATGAGTGCCATTTTCGCCAACCGGCCCGCGCGCCGCCGCGCTGTCGCCTATCTCGCCGTGCTCGTGTTGAGCCTCGTGATGATGGCCGCGTCGGCCAACCCGCTCGTGGTCGAGCTGCAGCGCGGCCTGGGTTTCGCCTTCCGGCCCCTGCAGAGTGCGCTCGACGGCATCGGCCACGACGTCAGCTCCATCGCCACCGCCATCTCTGAGATCGATGCCCTGCGCACGGAGAACGAAGCCCTCCGGGCAGAAAACGACCGGATCCAGCAGCAGGCTCTGCAGACCGAGGAAATCCGCCGCCAGAACGACCTCCTGACCGGCCTCCTCCAGCTCCGCAATGGGTTCGACTATCGGACGATCGCCGCCGCGGTCATCGCCCGCGAGTCGATCGAGGTCTCGCAGCGGATCACCCTCGACCGCGGCACGGCCGACGGGGTCGGCCTCGGAAATGTGGTGATCGGCGCCGGCGGTGCCCTCGTCGGCCGCGTCGTCGAGGTTCGCCAGACATCGTCGATCGTCCAGCTCATCAGCGATTCAGCCTCGACCGTCATCGGCCAGCTGTTGACCAGCGCGACCACCGGCGAGGTCGTCGGTCAGCTGCCCAACAGCCTGACCATGCGCAACATCGACGCCGCCGCGCTTGTCGGGCTCGGCGAGGAAGTCGTTACCGCAGGTATCGAGCTCGGCGGCGGCATCCGCTCGCCGTACCCGAAGGGTCTCGTCATCGGTCGGGTCATCGATGTTCGACGAGATGCGAACGAGGTCGTCCAGACGGCGTTCATCGAACCGGCGGTGATGCTGGATCGCCTGGAATTCGTGCTCGTGATCCTCGATTACCGCGGCGGATTGCCGGGACCCGACGAGCAGCCGACACCATGCCAGCCGAACGCCGATGGGACGATTCCGAACGGCGAGCAGCCCTGTCTCGAGGCGACCCCGACGCCCACCCGCTGAGGCCGTAGCGCGCGTCCCGCGAGCCCCGCGGGCCTGGCGCGCAAAACTGTGTCGACTCGACGCACCAGCAAAGAACCGCCCCCTCCGGGACCGCAAGCGCCACTGCCGGTGCGGACCGCACCTCACTGCGCTCCGATGTGGCCATGTCGACCGGTACCCATGCGGCATTGAGCGAAAACGGCCCCGCCCCGAGGCTGTGAACACGAGATCAAGCCACGGCCCAATGCGGGCCTCGATCGGAGTGTTCGTTGCGAAATCTGGCCCGCCTGCTCACCGTCGCGCTCGTCCTCGGTCTGGTCGCCGCCGCGCCCGTCGCTGCCTCGACCTCCATTCCGAGCGCCGCTGTGGCTGCGGATCCCACCGCCGCTCCGAAGTCGACGGCCAAGGTCGTGATCATCGTTGGCGCCACCGGGTCCGCGACGTCGAACTACCGGAGCGTCGGGGACTCGGCCTATGCCGAGGCGATCAAGTGGTCGTCCAACGTGGTCAAGGTCTACAGCCCGAATGCCACCTGGGCCGCCGCGAAAGCGGCCATCCAGGGCGCCAGCGTGGTCGTCTACCTCGGGCACGGCAATGGCTGGCCGAGCCCATACACCTACGATTCGAAGTACACGACGAAGGATGGCTTCGGCCTCAACGCGACGGCCGGCAATGGCGACAGCAACGTCAAGTACTACGGCGAGCCGTTCCTCGCGAGCGAGATCCACCTGGCGCCGAACGCTGTCGTGCTCCTGAACCATCTCTGCTACGCGTCGGGCAATTCGGAACCGGGCAACGCAGACCCGACCCTCAGTGTTGCCATGCAGCGGGCGGACAACTACGCCCAGGGGTTCCTGAAGGCTGGCGCCCGCGCGATCATTGCCGAGGGCCACGGCACGATCAACTACATGATTCGCGACCTGTTCACATCCCACCAGACCGTCCTCGAGATGTGGCGCACCCAATCGAACTACCACGGCAACGAGTTCTCGTTCCCGTCGATGCGCAGTTCCGCCCACACCGACTTCATGGATCCCGACAGCTCGTCCGGCGGCTACTACCGATCGCTCGTCGGCAATCACGATCTGCGAACCGAGGACGTGACCGGCATCCCGTACGTTCGAACCGACACGATCCCGGACACCCTCGTGACCCCGGGCGCCGCCACCGTCGGGACCGCGGGCGCGACGCTCTACTCGGACTCGAGCCTGTCGAATCCCACGGGCAGCAGCTTCGCGGCTGGCCGGGCCCTGCGCGTCACCGACGTGGCCGGCGATGCCGGTAGCGCCTACGTTCAGGCCTTGACCGGCAGCGGCGCTGGATGGGCCGCCGACACTGCCCTCCAGCCGCAGGACTCTCTCGGTCCTCAGCTCTGGTCCGCGGACGGGCCGAGGACGGTTTCGCCGAACGGCGACGGCATCTCGGACGTGCTGGCTCTCGACCTGCGATTCTCGGAGTCGACCAGTTGGACCGCGGAGTTCCGCGACGCGAGCTGGAACAAGCTGTGGGAGACGTCCGGGTTGGGCGAGGCTCCGACGGTCACGTGGAACCTCAAGGTTGGCTCGTCCACGATTCCGGACGGCCAGTACAACCTGCGGATCAAGGCCTCAGATGCGTGGGGCAATCCGCAGCTGACCTCGGACCTGATGATCATCGTCGATACGGTGCCGCCGACTCGGCTTGCCGGGGTCGATCGGTACGCAACCGGCGCCGCGATCAGCGCCGCCACGTACCCGCCCGGCGTTGCGGTCGCCTATGTCGCCACCGGACTGAACTTCCCGGACGCACTTGCCGGAGCCGCTGCAGCAGGCTCTCAAGGGGCGCCGATCCTGCTGGTCACGCAGAACGCCATTCCCGGTGCCACGGCGGTCGAATTGACCCGACTCCAGCCGGGTCGCATCGTCGTCCTCGGCGCGACCGGCGTCATCAGCAACTCCGTCCTTTCGGCCCTCGCGGCCTACACGACCGGTACGGTGACCCGTATCGCCGGCATGGACCGGTATGCCACGGCGGCTGCCATCAGCGCGGCAACCTACGCACCGGGCGTCGCGATCGCCTACGTTGCAACCGGGCTCAACTTCCCGGATGCGCTCGCCGGAGCTGCCGCGGCTGGCTCCCAGGGCGCCCCGGTCCTGCTCGTCGGGACGGATGAGATCCCCAGCGCGACGGCCGATGAGCTGACCCGTCTGCAGCCCGGTCGCATCGTCATCCTCGGCGCCGGTGGCGTCGTCAGCACGAATGTTGACGACGCCCTCCACGCATTCACGACGGGCGCGGTGACGCGGCTCGCCGGTGACAACCGGTACGCGACCGCAGCAGCGATCAGCGCTGCGACCTACGCACCGGGCGTCGCGATCGCCTATGTCGCCACCGGGCTCAACTTCCCGGACGCTCTCGCGGGCGCCGCGGCAGCGGGCTGGCAGCACGCCCCGATCCTGCTTGTGACGAAGGACTCGATTCCGGCGGCGACGGCCGCGGAACTCCAGCGCCTCAACCCCGCCCGGGTGGTCATCCTCGGATCCACGGGCGTCGTGTCGGAGGCCGTCCGGATCCAGCTCCAGCAATACGTCAACTGAGCGGCGGCGCCCTGCTTGAAGGGCTGACTCGGTGCCCGGGGTGGACTGCACAGCACTCCACCTGACCTCTCGGTACCACTCACGGCATGACCATCGTCAGGCTTGGTGAGACGTCGATTCGGCCCTACGTTCGTCTTCCACGGGCCGGTTCTTCATCGGTCCGTCGGCGCATCGTTCCGCGCCGCAACGCACGAGGATCAGCTTGACGAGGCCCGGTAACCGCTCCGCCCGCTCCGCCCGGCTCGCCCTGCGGCTGCTTGCCGTCGCGCTCCTCGGGTTGCCAATGACGCTCCCGTCCTTCGCCCTGGCGCGATCCGCGGTGGCCATGGGTTCGCAACCCGCACCTGAGGCAGCGACGGCCGTCGGCCCGGACACCGGTACCCCAACGTCCGTTTCGGCATCAGCTCCGGACGGCCAGAGTGGACTCCTGAGCCCCACGATCCAGTACCTGGATGCGCTTGTCCACGCCGACGACGTCATCGACTTTCCCCCGGGCGACCGGGTGACCGTCGGGTTCACGCCGCGCGTCGGCGATGCGTGGGAGGTCGGCGGCGGGAAGTCGAAGGCACTCCCACCCGGCCGGGTGAGCGGAACGGCGCTCCACGCAGCCGCCCAGGGATCCGTTTGGACGGGCACCCCGGCGCCCAGCCGGAATGCCATCCCGCCCGCGCCGTCCCCAGGCTCGGTTCCGGTCGACGGCGCGATCGGCCCGTCGATCGCCGGTGCGACCGTGTCCACCGCCGGTTCATCAGCTGATGGATCTGCGTTCCAGCCCGACGCGGTGGTCAGTGCCAACGGCCTGCGACGCGAGGTGTTCGGGTTTCTGCCGTACTGGGAGGTCTCGGACAGTTCGACCTCGCTGAACTGGTCCGTCCTCTCCACCGTCGCCTATTTCAGCGTCGGTGCGGACCAGAACGGCAACCTCCTCAAGAAGAACTCGGACGGCAGCGTGACGACCGGTTGGGGAGGCTGGACGAGCTCGAAGATGACGTCGATCATCAACGCGGCCCACCAACGCGGAACGCGGGTCGTTCTCACGATCACGTGCTTTGCCTGGACGACCGGCCAGCAGACGACGCAGGCCAATCTGCTCGGGAACCCGACCGCGCGCTCCAATCTCGCCAAGCAGATTGCAGCAGCCGTCGCAGAGCGGGGCGCCGACGGGGTCAATCTCGATTTCGAGCCGATCGTCTCCGGCTACGCCGACGAGTTCACCGCGCTCGTACGGAGTGTCCGCGCCGAACTCAACGCGATCGCGCCCGGCTATCAGCTCACCTTCGACACGACCGGCTACATCGGCAACTACCCGCTCGAGGCCGCGACGGCCCCTGGTGGCGCCGACGCAATCTTCATCATGGGCTATGACTACCGGGGTTCTTCTGCGACCCAGGCCGGTTCGATCAGTCCGCTCACGGGCCCGGTCTATGACCTGACCGACACCGTCTCGGCGTACGCGGCCCGGGTCTCGCCATCGAAGCTCATCCTGGGCGTGCCCTACTACGGCCGTGCGTGGTCCACGGACTCGGACCAGCTGCACGCGAAGAACATCTCGGGGACGCAGTATGGGACGTCGGTCACCGTGCTCTATGAAACCGCCGCCGATCTCGCGACCCAGTACGGGCGTCGGTACGACGCAATCGAGCAGGCTCCCTGGACGGCGTACCAGAAGCAGACCTGCACGACGACGTACGGCTGCGTCACGGCCTGGCGGCAGCTCTACTACGACGACGCTGCGACGCTCAAACTTCGGTACGACCTGATCAACCGGACGGGACTTCGGGGCGCCGGCATCTGGGCCCTGGGCTACGACGGTGCGCGACCGGAGCTGTACCAGGCCCTTGCCGACAAGTTCCTCCACGACACCACGGCCCCGTTGGTTGGCGTCATTGCGCTCTCAATCACCCAGCGGGACGCCGGGTTCGAGGTTCGCTGGGCTGGCACGGATGAGAGCTCGATGGGCACCTATGACGTTCAGGTCTCGACCGACGGCGGAGTCTGGACCGACTGGCGCATGAACACCACGGCGACGAGCTCGATCTTCCTCGGCTTGGACGGACATGCGTATGCGTTCCGTGCCCGTGGCCGGGACAGCCACAACAACCTGTCGGCGTGGAACGTGACTTCGACCGCCACGGACCCGTCCCTGACGGTCGGTGGCTTCGGGACGGTCCTGCTTGATGGCCTCAAATTGCGGGCCGGAGCCGGCACGTCCGCAGCGATCGTCGGAACGATCAACACGTACGATGCCGTGGCCGTGACCGGTGGTCCCGTGTCCGCCGACGGCTACACCTGGTACGAGGTCAGCGCGCCGGTGCGCCAGTGGTCGCCGGTCGATCCCGTCGAGACGGGAGTCTGGGTCGCGGCCAGCTCATCGACGACGACCTATGTGGCCCCGCGGCGGCCGATCAACGCCACGGGTGTCACCGCCACGCTGGCCGGGTATGGCGTTGGAAGCGGCGGCACGCGAATCGTCACGCCGAATGGCGACGGCATCACCGACACGATCCGGCTGACGTGGTCGATGAATGGCGCCATCGACAGCCTGGCACTCAACATCTGGCGCGCCGACGGCACGCTGGCCGGGACGCAGGCCGTTTCCGGGACCGACCTCGGCGCCCATACCTTCGACTGGAACGCCAAGGTGGGCAGCACGACGGTGGCGGACGGGACGTATCTCCTCCAGCTGGTGGCGACCAAGGGCGCGGTGATCTCAACCGCCCCATCAGCCAAGCCGGTCTCTCCGGAACAGCTCGCTCAATTCGGCGTGACCGTTGACCACATGCCGGTCACCCGGCTCGGTGGCGCCGACCGCTATGCCACCGCCGTCGCCGTGAGCGCGG
>JBDTOJ010000114.1:0-1920 GCA_039933295.1 Chloroflexota bacterium | reverse complement strand
ATCAACGGGATGATCTTCCAGCGCGGCAACCCGCTCGACTTCGAGCGCTGGGCCGCCGACCCGGGGATGAAGACCTGGGACTTCGCCCATTGCCTGCCGTACTTCAAACGGATGGAGGACACCTTCGCCGCGGATCCGGATGATCCGTGGCGCGGGCATGGCGGGCCGCTGCCGCTCGAGCGCGGGCCAGCCACGAACCCATTGTTCAAGGCGTTCTTCTCAGCGGTGCAGGAATCGGGTCGTCCCCTGACCGACGATGTCAACGGATATCGACAGGAGGGTTTCGCCAAGTTTGATCGGAACATTCGACGCGGTCGTCGGATCTCGGCGGCTCGGGCATACCTGTATCCGGTGATGGGTCGCCGCAACCTGAAGATCCGAACTGGCGTGCTGGTGACCAAGGTCCATTTCGATGGCCTGCGAGCGTCGGGCATCGAGGTCGAACGCCAGGGTGGCGGAACAGAGACCATCTCGGCGGGCGAGATCATCCTCGCCGGAGGTTCGATCAACACGCCGCAGCTCCTGCAGCTGTCCGGGGTCGGGGCGGCAGGAGCGTTGCACGAGCTCGGGGTCCCGGTCGTGGCCGACCTGCCGGGTGTTGGCGAAAACCTCCAGGACCACCTGGAGGTCTACGTTCAGTACCGATCAAAAGAGCCGGTCTCGATGCAGCCTTCGCTCGAGAAGTGGCGCCGGCCGTGGATCGGTTTCCAGTGGCTGTTCATGCGGCGAGGTCCGGGCGCGACGAATCACTTCGAGGGCGGCGGATTTGCCCGCAGCAACGACGACGTCGCGTATCCGAACCTGATGTTCCACTTCCTGCCGCTCGCGATCCGGTATGACGGTTCCGCGCCGACCGGCGGGCACGGATATCAGGTCCATGTTGGCCCGATGTATTCCGATGCGCGCGGCAGCGTCAAGATCACCAGCCTGGACCCGCACGTTCATCCCGCGTTGCGGTTCAACTACCTCTCGACGGGCCAGGATCGTCGCGAATGGGTCGAGGCCATCCGCGTCGCACGGGATCTGCTCGGTCAGCCGGCCATGGATCGCTTCAACGGGGGCGAAGTGTCCCCGGGTCCGGCCGTCGAAACCGACGCCGAGATTCTCGATTGGGTGGCCCGCGACGGCGAGACGGCGCTCCATCCGTCATGCACGGCTCGGATGGGGATCGACGCGCTTTCCGTTGTCGATCCCATGACGATGCGGGTGCACGGACTCGATGGGCTGCGTGTCGTCGATGCGTCCGTCTTCCCGTACGTCACGAACGCCAATATCTATGCGCCGGTCATGATGGTTGCCGAGAAAGCGGCCGATCTGATCGCCGGCAACACGCCGCTCTCGCCTGGGTCCCGACCGTTCTATCGCCACGGCACGGGCATGCCGCTGTTCGAGGATGCCGCCGAGCGCTGACGAACGCCGCCGAGCGCTGACGAACGCCGACGTGGTCGCCGCGCCGGTAGGGAGGTGTCGGACCTGTAGATCAGGCGTTCTTGCGAGGACGTCCGCCACGGGCCCCTGGGATCGGGGATCGGCTGAGGTAGATCGCGCCGTCGCGCACGCCCATGTTGACGCTCGCTGGATGAGCACCGATCTGGCGTGCAACCGCGAGCCGGATGGTCGCGAGCTTCTCGCCGCTTTCGAGCTCGATCTTCTTGAGCCCCGACAGCGGACCGACGGCGATCTCATTGAGTGTCTTGTGAATCAACTGATCGCGCTTCTGGGCTGCGATCTGCCGTGGGGTGAGAACGCGCTGCTTGCGCGGCTTGGGGGCGAGCTCTTCCGGCTTCGCGTCGCGGATCTTCATCGATGGGGGCTCCTGAACACATTCCCGGCGGTGGTCAGCAGATTCTGGATGCTGCCAGCTGCATTCTAGCCGCGTATTCTCGCGACGCGACCGTTGATTCCGAATGGGTCGCCGAG
>JBDTOJ010000113.1:0-2054 GCA_039933295.1 Chloroflexota bacterium | reverse complement strand
CGCTTGATCGAGTAGACGGTGTTGGCCGGATTCGTCACGGCCTGGCGCTTGGCCAGCTGGCCGACGAGGCGCTCGCCGGTCTTGCTGAACCCGATGACGGACGGGACGGTGCGGCCGCCTTCAGCCGATGCAATGACGGTCGGTTCGCCGCCTTCCATGACGGCCACTACCGAGTTGGTGGTCCCGAGGTCGATGCCGATGATCTTTCCCACGTGTGCGCTCCTGTTCGTTCGATTGATGTTCAGTGGATGGGGTTATTGGAATTTGGGGCCGTTGCTGCCGGACTGACCGCCCGCGGGCTGGTTCGGGTCAGCACCAGCAGCAACGGCGACAAGCGCCGGCCGGAGGACTCGATCCCGGAGCCGATAGCCGCGCCGGACTTCCATGACAATCGCGCCGTCCGGATGCTCGGTTCCGGGAACGCCGGCCACGGCCTCGTGCTCGCGCGGGTCGAAGGGCGTTCCGGCGACGGCTTCGATGGCCGACACGCCCTCACTCTCGAGCAACTGCCGCAGCTTGCGGTCGATGGCCTCGATGCCCTCGAACCAGGCGTCGTTTGCGATCTCGGTCGGGCGGGCGTCGATGGCCCGATCGAAGTCGTCGGCCACGTTGAGGACCTTGTTGATCAGACCCTCGCCGGCAAGGCCGATCATGGCCTGGCGCTCTTCGGCGGTCCGTCGCTTGTAGTTGGTGAATTCGGCCCGCTCCCGCTGCAGCGCGAGCAGGAATTCCTCCTTCTCGACCAGCGCGGTGTCACGCTCGCCCGTGATCCGCTCGAGCTCCGCGAGGAGCGCCGTCGGGCTGATATCGATGTCGTCGGCGCGCTGCTGCGCGCGCGTGCGTTTGTCCATGGTTTGGCTGGATCTCCCGAGGTTCAGGCGTACAGGTGGTCGATGAGCTCGTTCATGAGCCCGGAGACGAATCGAACGGTGCCGATGGCCTGCGGGTAGGCCATGCGTGTGGGCCCGAGGACACCGACGACACCGACGGCGCGGCCGGGTTGTCCGTACGGGGCCAGGACGAGGGCGACCTCTCGCATGTCCGCGGGCGCGTTCTCGTGACCGATGAAGACACTCACATCCCCGGTCGCAGCCACGGTTCCGACGAGTTCGCCGAGGTAGGCCCGATTCTCGAGCGCAGAGAAGACCCGTCGGAGCTTGTCGCTCTGGGCGAATTCGGGAGCGCCCATCACGTTGAGCAGGCCGTCGCTGAAGATGTCCTCGACGGCATCGACGTCATATTCGCGGAGCGTCCGCACGATCCGATCCCCCACCCTGCGGATCAGGTCAGCTTCGGGCAGATCGTCGGGGATGCGGCGGACGGCGCGGGCGATGTCGGTGGCGGTTCGCCCGGTGACCAGTCCGTTCAGGCGGGCAGCGACGGCCGTCAACGTGTCCTGCGAGGTCCCCGATTCGATGTTCACGAGGACCTGCTTGAGGGCACCCTCACGGAGCACGAGGACCAGGCTGGCGAGTCGGTCGTTGATCGCGACGAGATCGACGCGACGGACATGCGCCGCCGCCGGCTTGGCGGGCGTCGCGAGGCCGGCCGACCGGGTGATCGTGGCGATGGTCGAGGCCGCGAGACGGAACCAGTGCTCGCTCGCGGATTCCACCTGGCCGAACTGATGACGGATCATCAATTGTTCGACTTCGGGCATAAGCGCTGATTCCATGATCGTCTCGACGTACCAGCGGTAGCCCTCATCGGTTGGGATCCGACCCGCCGACGTGTGGGGATGCGTGAGCAGGCCTGAAAGCTCGAGTTCGGCGAGGATGTTCCGGACGGTGGCGCTGGACACGCCGAGGCCATAGCGCTCAACCAGGGCAAGGCTGCCCACGGGCGTCGCTGAGAGGACGTATTCGTCGATGACGGCCCGGAGGATCGCGTGTGCGCGATGGTCCAGTGGGCCGGTGGAGCGACGGATTCGACGCGCCAAGGCCTGATATCTCCTTACGGATTGTTGGTTAGCACTCTCCATGCCAGAGTGCTAACGGTAGATCGGATGGTAGCAGCGACGGTTGCGAGCGTCAACGGGCTCGGATGCAGTTCGC
>JBDTOJ010000112.1:0-35323 GCA_039933295.1 Chloroflexota bacterium | reverse complement strand
GTGGTCGATTCGCTCCAGGCCGGCACGCTCATGCGCCAGATGGCCCAGGAGATGGGCGCCCTGACGATCGCCGCGGGGGTCGAAGTGACTGGGGTGGACACGGAGTACGGCCGGGTCACGCGGGTTCGCACGGACCACGGCGACATCGACACCGAGTACGTGGTCATCGCCTGTGGCATCTGGAGCCCGCGCATCGCGAAGATGGCCGGTGCCTCCATCCCGCTGACACCCGCGGTCCACCAGATGATCGACATCGGGCCGGTCCCGATGTTCGCCAACGCGCGGACCGAGGTGGACTACCCGATCGTGCGGGACATGGACACGAACATGTACGAGCGCCAGCACGGCAACGGATTCGAGGTCGGTTCGTACGCCCATCGCGCCATCCTCATGGATCCGGACGACATCCCGTCCATCGAGGCATCCGCCCTGTCCCCGACGATGCTCCCGTTCACCCAGGAGGACTTCGATCCGCAGCTCGAGGATGCCCTCGAGCTGTTCCCGTCGATCGTCGGCGACGAAAAGGTCGGCGTGAAGCTCGCGATTAACGGGCTCCTGAGCCTGACCCCGGACGGCAACCCGATCATCGGCGAGACGCCCGAGGTCAAGAACCTCTGGTCCGTTGCCGCGGTCTGGATCAAGGAGGCGCCCGGCATCGCGAAGTGCGTCGCCGAGTGGATGACCCACGGCACGCCCGAGATCGATCCGCACGGGTCCGACATTGCCCGCTTCTACGACCATCACAAGACCTGGCAGCACATCCGCGCCAGGACGACCGAGGGCTTCAACAAGACCTACGGCATCGTCCATCCGATGGAGCAGTGGGAGAGCAACCGGCCGATCCGTCGCTCACCCGCCGCGGCCCGCCACGCCGAGCTCGGAGCCGTTGCATTCGAGGCTGCCGGTTGGGAGCGGCCGTTCTGGTACGCGTC
Organism: Chloroflexota bacterium; assembly: GCA_039933295.1. Taxonomy (GTDB): domain Bacteria; phylum Chloroflexota; class Limnocylindria; order Limnocylindrales; family CSP1-4; genus UBA5189. The sequence goes on along the minus strand of JBDTOJ010000112.1, from coordinate 34,391 downwards.
CAACGAGCCGCTCCTGGCCGAGTACGGCGAGCGGGTCATGCCGCGGGCCGCGGAGTGGGATTCCCGCTGGTGGAGCCCGCTGATCAACGCCGAGCACCTCGCGATGCGGGACCGGGCTGGGCTGGTGGACCTGTCCGCCTTCGCGATCTTCGATGTCACCGGACCCGGCGCCCTCGCCGCGCTCGAGCGGCTGTGTGTCAACAAGGTGGACGTGCGTTCGGGCAAGACCGTCTACACGCCGCTCCTCAACGCGGCCGGCGGGATCCTCGCCGATCTCACGATCATGCGGCTCGCCCACGACCACTTCCGGGTCGTCACCGGTGGCGGCATGGGTATGCGCGACAAGAAGATCTTCGTGGATGGCCTGCCGGCCGATGGAACCGCCCAGCTCGTCGACCTGACGAGCGCGATGACCACGTTCGGGCTGTGGGGTCCCCGCTCGCGGGACATCCTCGCGTCGGTCACCGATGCCGACGTCAGCCACGCAGCCTTCCCGTTCCTGACCTCGAAGTCGGTCGACATCGACGGCGTCCGGACGCTGGCCTCGCGGATAAGCTATGTCGGCGAGCTCGGCTGGGAGATCTACGTCCCGATGGAGCAGGGGCTTCGGGTCTGGGACGCGCTGTGGGCTGCCGGTCAGCCACATGGCATGGTCCCCGTGGGGATCGGCACCTACGCGGTGACGTCCCGGCTCGAGAAGGGCTACCGCGCCCACGGCGCGGAGCTGGAGCTCGATTTCAACCTCGTCGAGGCGGGCATGGCCCGGCCTTCGCTCAAGGATGCGGACTTCGTCGGCCGCGCGGCGTACGAGGCGCAGCGCGCCTTCGACCCGGTCACGATCCTGTGCACGCTCACGGTCGATGACCCGACGTCGGCGAGCGGCGTCAAGCGCTACATGCTCGGCCGCGAGCCCATCCTGACCCCCGATGGCCGGTCCATCGTGGATGCGAAGGGCCGCCGCTCGTACGTGACGAGTGCCGGCTCCGGGCCCTCGGTCGGGAAGCATCTCCTGATGACGTACCTGCCGCCCGAGCACGCGATCGAAGGGACGAAGCTGCTCGTCGAATACTTCGGCGAGCACTACCCGGTCACCGTGGCGATCGCCGGTGCGACACCGCTGTTCGATCCGGACAACGCCCGGATCCGGGCGTAACCGATCCGATGCGCGTTCTCGTCTGCGTCAAGCGCGTGCCCCAGACAGGGGGCCGGATCGTGCTGACCGCCGATGGTCAGGCGATCGACACAAAATTCCTCGGCTTCACGATCAGTCCACACGAGGAGTGCGGGGTCGAGGAGGCGGTCCGGATCATCGAGGCACAGGGCGGCGAATCGGTTGTCCTGACGCTGGGCGCGGCGGCTGCCGAGGAGCAGCTTCGCGATGCGATGGCGCTCGGCGTCGATCGGGCGGTCCTGCTCGAGACTGACGGGTCGGAATGGGATCCGGTCTCGACCGCCGCGGTCATCGCCGACACGATCCGGGCGCAGGAGGCCGCCGGTGGCCCCTTCGATCTCGTGATCTTCGGCAACGAATCGGCCGACAGTGGCGGGTTCCAGGTCGGGATCCGGGTCGCGGTCGCGCTCGGCCGGCCCGTGGTCAACGGGCTGAAGGGACTCACGCTTGGTTCCGGATCCATCACCGCGCGGCGTGAGGCGGCCGGCGGCGGCTGGGAGACCTACGAGCTGCCGACGCCCGCGATCGTCGGGGTGAAAGAGGGGCTCAACCTGCCCCGCTACCCCTCGGTCCCCGGACGGCTCAGGGCGAAGAAGAAAGAGGTCGAGCGGATCACGATCGGCGCCTCGGGCTCCGGCCCTGCCGCCGTATCCGGGGCTCCGACAGGGCCGATGAAGTCGATGCTGCGGCTGCCCCAGGAGGCCGAATCACAGGTGGAGATCCTCGGTCGTGGCGCCGAAGCGGCCCCAGCGGTCGTGGATCTGCTTCAGAAGATCGGCGTGGTGGCGCGATGAGCGGCCCGATCCTGGTCCTTGTCGAACTCGGTTCCGGCGATGGGGCCGGCACCGCCGACCGCGTCTCGCTGGAGACGTTGGCGTTCGCGCGGTCGCTTGCCGACGGTCTCGGCGGGGCGCCGGTTGAAGCCCTGCTGGTCGGTTCGGATGCCAGCGGAGCTGCCGCCGCACTCGGAGCGCACGGCGTGACGACGGGCCATGTCGTCACGGACGCGGCGATTGCCGGCGCCTACGCGCCCGCGGCCTGGGGAGCGGCGTTGGCCGAACTCGCCGGAGCGCGCGGCGCGGTGGCCATCATCGGGCCGGGCACGGACCGCGGTGCCGAAGTGCTCGCCCATGCGGCAGCCCGGCTCGGGGCGCCCCTCGCGGCGAACGTCCTGTCCGCGACGCCGGGCGACTCATGGTCGGTCACTCGACAGCGATGGGCGGGCAGCCTCCTCGAGGACGCCACGCTCGATGCCTCGGTTCGGTGCCTGACGATGGCCCCACACGCCGTCGCCGTCGACGAGCGAGCCGGGTCCCCGGCCGCGGCGGTGGCATCGTTCGCGCCGGCGATCGCCCCGGCCGACCTCCTGGTCCGGGTCACCGGTCACGAGCCGCCCTCGAAGGGCTCCATTTCGCTGACTGATGCGAAGGTCGTCGTCGGCGGGGGACGTGGCGTCGGCTCCGCGGCCGCATTCTCCGAGCTGGAGGAACTCGCCGAGCTGCTTGGCGCCGCCATCGGCGTGTCGCGGGTCGTGACGAGCAACGGCTGGCGGCCGCACACCCAGCAGGTCGGCCAGACCGGCCAGCGAATCGCCCCGGACCTGTACATCGCATGCGGCATCAGCGGCGCGATCCAGCACATCGTCGGCTGCAAGTCCGCGAAGCGCATCCTGGCGATCAACACCGACGCCGAGTCGCCGATCATGGCCCTCGCGGACTACGCGGTCATCGGCGACCTCCACCAGGTGGTGCCCGCCGTCAGCGCGGAGATTCGCCGGCGCGCGGGGTAGCGGATCGAGCGTGAGGCTGCGCGGCAACCGATGCTTGTTCGTCATCAGGGCTGACCCGGTAGGACAGCTGGCTGCCAGGTCTGACCGCCGTCCGAACTGAGGCGGAGTTCCTCGGGCCCGGGCAGGGCGTTACCCGTCGATACGAGAGCGACCAAGTGGTCGCCGGAGATGACGTCCATCCAGTCCACCCACACGCTCCCAAGCCCTGTTGTCGTCATTTCATGCCATGTCGTCCCGGCATTGTCAGTAGCCAGGAGCCCGAACGGGTTCGCGACCGGAAGGAGCCAATCGTTGGCATCGATGACGACAAGATTGGCGTCAGCCGGTCGGAGATGGGCCGCCACGGTCGACCATGATTTCCCGCCGTCAGTCGTACGGTCTACACGGGTCGTCTGCGTCCCGGTCCCGTCGTCCATGACCAGCGTGACGAAACCGGTCGCTCGATCCACGAATTGCGGCGGGCCGGCGAGCCAGACGTCGCCACCCCCCTGGGCGCCGACGAGCCCCGGTAGGCCGGCATCGGCCCATGTCCGTCCCGCGTCTCGACTCACGTCGAGCAGCGCATAGAGGAAGCCGCCCGCGATCTGCTGCGCTCCCGACCAGAGTGTGGAACGGTCACTGACGCTGAACTCCGTGCCGAGGGCCTCGGCGGCACCGGCGACCGACCACGACGCGCCCCCGTCGCTCGTGGCCAGAATCGTGCTGATGCCGAGGCTTTGGCGCTGTGCGGAGGCCATAAGGTACCCATGCGTTGGATCGACGAAGACGAGCCGCTGCAGAGTCCCCGGGTAGTTCCCCGGGATTGTCACGTCGCTCCATGTCATCCCGCCGTCCACTGTCCGATGCACCACCAGGCTGAGAACATCGGTCGAGGCACCCGAGAAATCCGTCGAACCGGGTCCCGCGGTCACCGTCCACGCATCAGCGGCATCGGCAACGAACGCGGCGAGCACACCGAACGGACCCGGGGACGTCATCGGCGTCGCTTTCCAGGTGACGCCTGAATCCACCGAGGTCAGCAGGGACGTGTCGCGGATGGCCCAGATGCCACCGCTGGCGGACGTGCCGGCCAAGGCGATCGACTGGCTCTCGGAGATCCCGCCCGACGGAAGCGACGTCGGGCTGAGGCCCGCCTGCCATACGAGCCCGAGTCCCGAGACGATCGGTGCCACGCAACTCGCGGTGTCGGGGCAGCGCCAGTTCGGATCGACTTGGACGCGGACCACAACGCCCGTCGCTTGGGACCAGTAGGCCCCCGCCGACTCCACGAGCAGGACCGTCGGACCTCCAGGTGTCTCGGCGAGCTGAGCGTAGATCGGGCACCGCGGGGCTGATGTCGTGGGGACCTGCGGGCCGCAGGCCGAGACGATCCAACCGACAGTCCAGCCCGTGACGAGCACAGGTTCCGTGGAACTGGGGACGACCGGATCGCCCGCCCGGTACACGACCTCGCCATCGATGACCCGTGGCAGGCCGTCGGGATACAAGCTCGCACTTCCGGTCGGCGGGTTCTCGGATCCGCTCGCGGTCCCGGACACGGTCGGCAGGCTGCTCGCGCCGGGACCCTGGGGCAGGACGAGGCCAGCCGCAAAGGCCACCGCTAGGACGACGGCAATCGTGGCGAGTGCGCCGGCGGCGGCGAACGCTGACGTCGTGCGCGGTCGGGCGTCGTTCATGGCCGCCGCGACCATCCGTCTGGGATCGCTCGGGGGCGCCTCGTCCGCCAGGTACGACCGGAGCCTCCGGGCGAGGCGAGCCACAGCCTCATCATCCCGTTCATTCATCGCCGAGCTCCCGTCGCAGCCGCCCAATCACGCGTTGCAAACGCCGCCGGGTGCCCGAACCCGTGAGGCCGAGGCCTGAACCGATCTCATTCGACGTAAGGCCGAGCCCGAAGCGGAAGCCGAGGAGCTCTCGATCGCTGACCGAAAGGCGCGCCAAGCCACGGGCGAGATCGATGTACCCCGGGTCCAGCGGATCCACGGAATCTGGCGGTGCCAGCCGGCCATGGAGGATCGCAGCCAGGCGTCGACGGCGGAGTTGGCGGCGCACCTGATTGGCGGTGATGGTAAAGAGCCAACCGCGGACCCGGTCTGGCTCGCGGATGGTGTCGCGGGCTTGCCACGCTGCCTGCCAGCAGTTCTGTACCGCGTCCTCGGCGAGGGCCCGATCGCCGGTCATCGCGAAGGCGAGCCGGAGAAGGTCGTCGTTGTACCGCTCGACGAGCCCGACGAACTCGTCTCGCGCGAACCTCGAGTTCGACCTCGTCAACTCCCTCACTCCCACTATTGCCAATGGCGCATCCACATTAGATACGAGTCACCACAGCCACGAACTGTTCCTTTCGTCAGAGCGTCCGCCGAGTGCTTCGCCGGCCTGGACGCCGAGAATGCGACGCGGCGGCCATTCGGGTCCTTGCCGGTGATCCTCTTGATACTGAGCGGCTCTCTCGTGATCGCCGCGCCTCCGGCGGCGCGTCACTGGCGCGGCTGTCGCCACCGTCGCGCACCCGGTGGCGACAGCACCACGGGCCGAGTCCCGATCGGTCTTCTCAGCAATTCCTCATCGCCGTCTCATACGGTCTGACCATGAACTCAACCTTCTCACCTACGTTCGACGCGGCGCCGTCATACGCAGCGGCCTCTACCACTGCCGGGCAGGTATGGGTCCGTCCCGCCTTCATCGGCGTGACGCTGCTCGCAGCGATTCTCTACATCGTCAATCTCACGGTCAGTGGATTCGCCAACACCTACTACTCGGCGGCCGCGCTGGCCGCGTCGCAGAGTTGGTCGGCCTGGTTCTTCGGCTCGTTCGACGCGTCGAATTTCATTACCGTGGACAAGCCGCCGCTGTCGACGATGCTCATGGGCCTGTCGGTCCGGCTCCTCGGCCTGAGTTCATGGAGCATCCTCCTGCCCGAGGCGCTCTGCGGCGTGGCGATGGTCGCCGTTCTGTTCATCCTCGTCAGGCGCCAGTTCGGACCCGTCGCGGCGGTCATCGCGGGCCTCGTCGCTGCGCTCACGCCGGCCGCTGTGCTCATGTTCCGATACAACAACCCTGACGGGCTCCTGACGCTCCTCCTCGTCCTCGCGGCATGGGCATTCGTGCGGGCACTCGAGTCGGGCAGCCTTCGATGGGTCGTCCTCGCCGCCATCCTCGTCGGCTTTGGCTTCAACACCAAGTACCTGCAGGCGTACCTCGTGCTGCCGGCGTTCGCAATCAGCTGGGCAATCGCCGCGCCGGGCTCCGTTCGTCGTCGGCTCGTCGGGCTCGTCGTCGCCACGGCCGGTGTCATCGTCAGCAGCGCCTGGTGGGTGGTCATCGTCGACCTGATCCCGGCCGCGAACCGCCCCTATGTCGGCGGGAGCGAGACGAACTCCGCGCTGGAACTCGTCTTCGGCTACAACGGCCTGGCCCGGATCTTTGGCTTCGGCGCGTCCGGAACCGGCGGCGGGACGGGCGGCCCGAGTGGGGCGACCTTCAGCGGCACCCCTGGCTTGTTCCGGCTCTTCAACGCCGAACTCGGCGGACAGGTCGCCTGGTTGCTGCCGATGGCGTTCGTCGGGCTCGGGGTCGGGCTGTGGCTTCGCGGGCGCGCGGCACGCACGGACGCACGGCGCGCCGGCTATCTCATGTGGGGCGTCTGGCTCGCGGTTCACGCGATCGTGTTCAGCTTCATGTCCGGGATCATCCACAGCTACTACGCGGTGGCGATGGCACCGGCGATCGGGGCGCTCGTGGGTGCCGGCGCGGTGGACATGTGGAGCCTTCGATCGAGGTTCCGGCTCGGCGGCCTGCTGCTCGCGGCCACCATCGTCGGTTCGGCGGGCCTTGCCTGGTTTCTCCTGTCGCGGACGCCTGACTTCGCGCCCGGCCTTGGCATCGTGATCATCGTTGTCGCCGTCGTCGCGGCGGCTCTGATCCTTGTACCTCCGATTGCGTCGCTGCGACGCCTGCAGTTGCTGGCCGCTGCAGCGGCGCTCGTGATCCTGCTCGCCGCCCCGACTGCATATGCCGTCGAGACGATGGGCACCGCGTACGCCGGAGGCACGCCGAGCGCCGGCCCGGCCGTTGCGATCGCCGATGGCGGTGCTCCCGGCGCAGGGTTTCAGGACGGCGGGTTCGATGGGCGCGGAGGGCGGCCGCCCACCGGCGGGGGCCCCGGCGGCACGCCGCCTGGTGGCGGATCCGGTGGAATCCCGGGCGGGGGTCCCACCGGCGGAGTACCCGACGACGGCCGCGGCGGAGTACCCGGCGGAGCCACGGGCGGGCAGGGAGGCCTCGCAGTGAACCAGGCCGCCATCGACTACCTGCTCGCCAACCGCGGCAGCGCGACCTGGATCGTGGCCGCGAACGGATCATCTGAGGCCGGCGCGATCGAGCTCGCGGCGGGGGAGCCCGTCATGGCGATCGGCGGCTTCAACGGATCGGATCCGACGCCGACGCTCGACCCGCTCAAGGGGTATATCGCGTCCGGTCAACTCCGATTCGTGATCGCCGGCGGGGAGTCCGGCGGACCTGGGGCGGCAACCGGGAACACGCTGAGCTCAGCCCGGAACGCTTGGGTCACCACTGCCTGCACCGCCGTCACACTCGATGGCGCCACGAACCTCGGCCTCTATGACTGCGCCGACGCGGCCGGGGGCTAGTATTCCTGCCGATCAAGCTCGGGCGACGCACCGCGAAGCGGCAACGTTACCCGCTCACGCCAACGTGGCGAGGAGGTCGATATGACCGGACCGAGGCCTTCGATCGGCCGCAACGACAACGCCTGCCTCCGGTGCGCAACCGAGATGGGCTCGATGGGCATCGAGGAGTTCCGCACCGGAGGAACCAGCGGCGGCTGGAAGCTCTTGTTCGGTGAATGGGCCGAGCTCGGAGAGCAGATGATCAAGCTCGAAATTCTGGCCTGCCCGTCGTGTCGCCACGTCGAGTTCCGGGTTCCGGTCGGGGAGTAGGCAGCGCCGACCGGCCCGGACGGTTACTTCTTGCGCCTCGTCAATGCGACGACGAGGAAGACGGCGGCAACGATGCCGGCGAGCGGAATGGCAAGGATGGCGATCGGGAAGTCCACGGCGATCTCCTTTGAGGCTGGTTAGACGGCTCGGCCAACTTCGGCTGCAGCCAGCCCCACGGCGAACGGAAGGACGAACAGGGCGAGCACGATTAGGGTGGCAATCGTCTTCTCGCGTGTTGTCCACCGGTTCGAAAGCCAGACAAGGACGAGTCCGATGGTCGGCCCGACAAACAGCAGCGCGGATCCGAGCGTGAGAAGCAGCACGGCGGCGACCTCAAGCCCGCCCCAACCGGTGTCTGCGGCGGGTGGGGCTGCCTGGGGCTGGGCGCCAGAAGAGGGCACCGGCTGAGCTCCGTCCTCGGCGGCCACGATGTCCTCGGGTCGACCGAGCCGTTCGAGGACATTCCGGACGTCCGACTCATCCCGTGTTCCGCGCTCGGCCATCGACGCCGTGATGTGCTCGCGGACTTCATCAATCAACTCGGATCGGCGCTCCGGAACGAGGCCCCTGGCCGCGACCGCGAGGCGATCGAGGTAATCGTTAACGAGCGCTTCAGTGTTCACTCATGGCCTCCTCATTGACTCGCCCGGACGAACAGCGCGTCAACCGCGTCGCGAAAGCGGGCCCAGTCGCCCACGAACGCCGCGAGGGTCTTCCGACCCGTTTCGGTGAGCCGGTAGTAGCGGCGTGGCGGGCCGGCGTCCGACTCCCGCCACTCGGACGTGACCATCCGATCTCGACGGAGTCGTGCCAGAAGGGGGTAGATGGTGCCTTCGCTCGTGACGAGTTCGCCGGCCCCTGCGAGAACCCGGACGATGTCGAACGCATAAGACTCACCCCCGTCGAGCACGGCGAGCACGCAATGCTCGAGAACGCCGCGCCGGAGTTCGGTCAGAGGGTCTCGTGCGTCACCGCGTACCATGCAACACACGGTACCGTCATGCCGGAGGTTCGTCAAGGGTCGACATTGGCCTCCCGATCAGGTCGATGCGGGCGCCGAACGGCGCGGACCGGTCGCGGCAAACAGGACTGCCGACCCGATCGTCTCGAGGTCAACGTGATCGAATGAAGCCTCGAGGATCTCGCGCAGGCCGGCTTCGGTGTCGGCCAGGTTGTCGAATCCACCCTGCCAGTTGAAGACGGCGAGGAACCGACGCGCGACCCGGTTATGGTTGCCCGTGCTCCCGAGGATCGAAGCTCCGAAAAGCACGCCCGAAGGCGCCAGCACCGCCGCAACGTTGGCGACCGCGGCCGCCTTGCGAGCCATGGGCCCCGGCAGGCAATGGATCACGAGATGGAGTGCGGCCGAATCGAACGGCCCGACGATCGGAAACGGCTTCAGGACATCCGCCTCAACCGAGGTCACGTCGAATTGGCGCAAGCGCCGCGAGACGTGGCGAAGGACGTTCTGATTCGGGTCGACGATCGTGACGGGGCTGCCTTCGGCCAGGCCGGAGTGATCGAGAAAGTAGCCGGTCCCGGGACCGACATCAAGGTGATTCGGGCGGATGTGGCGCCGGTATCGCTCGAGCAGCCCGCTGGTCGGACACTGCCACACGAACCGGGCGATTGGCCCGAGCACGAGCGGGTCGTACAGGTTCAGGAGTGCCCGCGAGTAGTCCCTCTGTCCTGCATAGGCGGGATCGTCACGATCCATGGGAACTTCCGAAGGTGGTCGAGCGCCGACGGATCGATTGCGGGATGCCGACAACGGCCGTGGCGATCATGGCGCCCCCATCTCGATGCGCTGACAATATCGTGACGCGGTATACGTCAAGCCTCGCGGCGGTGTCAAGTACCATCCGCGCGACGGCTGACGATGCCCATGCCAAAGCCGCCGGAGGACTCGAGATGCCGAAGCACGCCACCGTCGACGCGTACATGGCCGCGCTGCCGGACGCGATGCGCCCGGTCCTGGTTGACCTGCGCGCCACGATCCGCTCGGCCGCGCCCGATGCGGAGGAGGCGATCGCGTACGACATGCCCGCGTACCGGTCGAACGGCAAGTTCGTCGTTTCATTCTCGGCATTCAAGAGGCACGTGAGCCTGTTCCCGGCGAGCGGCGCTGTCCTCGCGGTTCATGGCGATGCCTTGAAGCCGCATCTCTCGGGCAAGGCGACGTTGCGCTTCGATCCGGCGAAGCCCATTCCGGTCGAGGTCATCGCGGACATCGTCCGCATCCGGCTGGCCGAGGTGGCGAGCAAGTAATTCGGCGGCGACTCTTTCGGCCGATTTTGGGCAACGGCGCCGTGTGCTACGATATGCGCATACCAACGCACACTCGGAGCATGCCATGGCCCTTGCCCGCACGAACCTGACCCTCCCCGAGGATCTCCTCCGTCAGGTCGACGAGCTCGCCGGCCCCCGAGGCCGCAGCCGCTATGTGGCCGATGCCGTGGCCCAGCGCGTGAAGCGCGACAAGCTCGGGCGCGCCATCGAGGCGGCGGCTGGCTCCCTCGTTCCGAAGGGCGGGCGCCCGATGACCCGCGAGGAAGTCAGCGCGTTGATCGAGGAAATGCGCTCCGAGGAGAGCGACTGATGCGCTACCTCCTCGACGCGACCCTGCTCCTCGACCACGGCAACCGCGACCCGGAGGCGATCGCGATGCTCGCCCACCTGTACTCGGGCGCGAACGACCTGTACACCTGCGACGTCGTGACCTGCGAGACGCTTTCGCGTGGCAATCCCGATGACCTGCGCCACCTCGAGGTCCTCCTCGAGGCCCTGGAGTACGTCTCGACCTCGCCGTCGGCGGCGCGCCAGGCCGGCGCGGCCCGCCTCGCGCGGAACCTTGCCGGGGGAAAGCGTGCGCTGGGCGATGCGCTGATCGCCGCGGTCGCCCTCGAACTCGATGCGACCGTCGTGACGCGAAACCGCCCGGACTTCGAGCGTCAGGGAGTCCGCGTCCTGACCTACTGAGCGCCCGCTCGATCGAGGCGACCCTGGCCGAGCGACAGGGCCAGCGGGACCATGGCCACCGCGATCCCGACGAGTGCCCAGAGGACAGCGTCGAAGCTGCCGGTTGCGTCACGGAGCAGGCCCAGGGCCACCGGGGCGAGCGACGAGATCAGGTAGCCCACGAGGAGCATCAGGGCCGCGAGCGAAGCGGCCTCGGCCGGCTCACGTGCGATGTCCACGGGCAGCGTGAGCGCGAGCGGGAAGAACCCGCCAATGCCGAGCGCCAAGAGCGTCGTCGCAACGAACGGCAACGCGGATCCTGGGCCTGCGCCGACGGTCAGGACTACGGCCAGGCTGCCGACGACGGCGAGGATGGCCGCGCCCGTCATCTGCGAGCGTCGCGTACCAATTCGATCCGCGATGATCGGGATCGAGAGGCTCGCGACGAGCCCGATCGTGTTGAAGAATGCGATCAGGCCGGCCGCCTGGCCGGCGGTCCAGCCCCGCTCGATGTAGGCGCTCGCCAGCCACGTGATGGAGCCGTAGAAGAGCGTCGACTGCGACGCGAACACCACGCCCAGCAGCCAGGCCGATGGGCGCCGCCACGGCAGTCGGGGGAGCGTCAGCCGGGAGCGTCCGCCGGCGTCGGGCGGGAGCAGCACTAGCCACGCTGCAAGAGACACGAATGCAGCCGCGGCTACGATCGCGAACGCCGGACGCCATCCGCCGAACGCGTCGGAGAGCGGCACGACCGCCGCCGCGGCGAGCGAACCGCCGATGATCATCCCGGCAACGTAGGCCCCGGTACCGGCCGCGGGGTGGCCGGGCGTCCGTCCGTGGACGGTCATCGAGAGGATCGGCCCGACAAGCGCCATTCCGGCACCCATGCCGACCGTGGCGGCGAGGACCGTGGTCGCCTCGGGCGCAATGGCGCGCACCAGCCCGAAGACCCCGATGAGGGCGACACAGACCGCGGCGCCAAGACGCGGCCCGATACTCGCCGCGAGGACCGGCCCGAACGGCGCGAGGAGGCCCATGCACAGGACCGGGATCGTTCCGAGCAGGCCGGCGACCGCGTGACTCATCCCGAGGTCTGTTTGCAGCGTCCCGACCACAGGCCCGATCACCAGGATCGGGGTCCGAAGGGCCAACCCGACCAGCGTGAGGGCGAGGAGGGTCCTTCCGAGGCCCGCGGGCCCGCCCGACGAACGCCCGTCGACTATCACGCGGCCAGCGGTCATGAAGCGCCGCCCCGGAGGCGTATCCCGATTCGTGCCGCCGCGGCGGTCACGCGGCACCGCCGCGAAGGCGTGTCCCGATCCGCGCCGCGGCCGCGGTCACTGCGGCGGCGACCACCGCGTCCCCACCCGTCGCCGGGAACCGGTAGGTCGGGCCGTGGACGTGGACCGCGGCGATCAGCTCTCCGTCCGGGCCGGCGATCCCGGCCGCGATCGAGGTGATGCCCTCGGCATATTCCTCCCGGGCCCACGCATGCCCGTCGCGCCTGACATCCCGCAACCGCTCGATGAGCGCGGCGGCGTCCGTGAGGGTCGCCGGCGTGAAACCCTCCAGCGGCACCGCGAGGTAGCGCGCCAGTGCCGACGGCGCCAGATGGGCGAGGAACACCTGGCCGGACGAGACCGCGTGCATCGGGATGCGGGAACCCGTCCAGTCGCGGACCTGAACCGGATTGGGCGAATCGACCTGATCCACATAGTGAACGGTTCGACCGTCGGGCACGGAAAGGCCCGCGGCTTCGCCTGTCTCGCCCGCGAGTTCGGCGAGCGCCGGGTGGGCGATCGCGACGAGTCCGCGCGTCTCCTGTCGCCCTGACGCCAGCGTCGCTATCCGTGGCCCGAGCCGGTAGCGCGTTTCACCCGGGACCTGCTCCACCGCCCCCTCACGCTCGAGGGAGGCGAGCATCCGCGCTGCGGTCGACTTGGGCAAGCCCACGCGCGCCGCAACATCGGTGACGCCGACCGGGCCATCGGCAAGTGCTCCGAGCACGGAAAAGGCTCGTTCGATGCTCTGGACTCTGGACATTGACCATCCCATGGGCTAGGCTGGCGGTCGATTGTTCCATCATACGGCATCGTTCCACGATGTGGAACCGCCCGCACGATGGAACTGCCACTCGACGGCGGGTCGAGCGACGTTCACGATCGGGTACGCGGGATCTCCGCGACGCACAGGAGCCATCGACTCGATGACGCAGGACGGTTACACCGACATCGATCTGAACGGGCTCGCCGATGGCGAGCTCACCGAGCAGATGCACAACGACCTCTACGACGGCATGGCCGCGGAGATCACCCAGGGCACGAACATCCTTCTCAGCCGAGGCTGGAGCCCTGACCGCGTCCTCAATGAGGCGCTCGTGGAGGGGATGCGGATCGTCGGGATCGACTTCCGCGACGGCATCCTGTTCGTGCCGGAAGTCCTCCTTGCCGCCAACGCGATGAAGGCCGGGATGGCCATTCTTCGACCCCTGCTCGCCGAGACCGGCGCCAAGCCGATCGGCAAGGTCGTGATCGGCACGGTCAAGGGCGACATCCATGACATCGGCAAGAATCTCGTTGCCATGATGCTCGAGGGCGCCGGCTTCGAGGTCCATGACCTCGGCATCAACACCGATGCGGAGAAGTTCATCGCGGCGCTCGAGCTGCACAAGCCGGACATCCTTGGCATGTCGGCACTGCTGACCACCACGATGCCGTACATGAAGGTCGTGATCCAGACGCTCAAGGACCGAGGCATCCGGGACGACTACATCGTGCTGGTAGGCGGGGCGCCGCTCAATGAGGAATTCGGCAAGGCCGTGGGTGCCGATGCCTATTGCCGTGATGCCGCTGTGGCCTCCGAGACGGCACGCCGCCTGGTCGATGAACGCCGTGCGCAGGTCGCTTAGGACCGCGGAACCGCGGCGCGCTCAGTCGAGGCAGCGTCCTCTGGTCATTGGCTGTGGCGCGCTGGCCCGCGAGCTCGTCGCGCTGACGCGTTCAGCCGGCTTCCCCGAAGTCGATCTCACGTGTCTGCCGGCCACGCTCCACAACCGGCCCGAACGCATCCCCGAGGCGGTCCGTGCCCGGATCCGCAAGGCTCGCGCCGCCGGGAGGGACCAGCTGTTCGTGGCGTATGCCGATTGTGGCACCGGCGGCATGCTCGATCGCGTCCTCGACGAGGAGGGCGTTGCTCGCCTCGAAGGGGCGCACTGCTACGAGATCTATGCCGGACGTGCGGCGTTCGCGGCGATGTCCGACGATGAGCCGGGCACGTTCTATTTGACCGATTTCCTGGCCCGCAATTTCGAGCGTTTGGTCATTCAGGGCCTCGGCCTGGATCGGCATCCTGAGCTGTTGCCGATGTACTTCGGCAATTACTCGCGGGTCGTCTTCCTGGCCCAGACCGATGACCCTGCGCTGACGACGCTCGCCCGTCGCGGGGCAAGGCGCCTTGGGCTCCGATTTGAGCGCCGATTCACGGGCCACGGCGAGCTCGCGCCCGCGATCGTCGCCCTGCGTGGACCTTCGTCCGCGGCACCGCTGCCGCTCGGGGTCCCCTCCTGATGCCCGCGACGTTGACGACGATCTGGTGGCGAGACATTCCCGCCCAGGTCGTGGCCAAGGAAGGGCGGAATACGCACAAGATCGTGCTTCACGCTCGCTTCCAGGTTGCGATTGACCGGGCCGCGATGCAGGCCGGCAAGCGCGCCGCGAGTGACTACATCGAGGAATGGCGCCGTGAGGGCCGCCCGTGCGGCGACGACCTCGAGACCGTGGCCAAGGACGAAGCCGCGCGCCTGGAAGGCCATTACACCCGCGAAGTTCTCGCCCGCCTGATAGCCGCGGGCGGCGTCGACATCGACAAGACCCCCTCTGAGGATGAACCCGCATGAACCACACCACCATCTCGTCCGCCACGCGGGAGGTGGTCCTCGGGTTCGATCGACCGTTCGTCCTCATCGGAGAGCGGATCAACCCCACCGGCCGCAAGCTCCTCGCCGAGGAGATGCGGAACGGAGACTTCAGCCGGGTCGAGCGGGATGCGCTTGCCCAGGTGGAGGCCGGGGCGCATATGCTCGATGTCAACGCAGGCATTCCCCTCGCGGATGAGCCCGGGATCCTGGCGCGCACCATCCAGCTGGTGCAGTCTCTCGTGGACGTGCCGCTCTCGATCGATTCCTCGATCGTCGAGGCGCTCGAGGCCGGCCTTGCCGTCTACCAGGGCAAAGCCCTCGTCAACAGTGTCACGGGTGAGGAGGAGCGTCTCGAGCGCGTTCTGCCACTGATCAGGAAGTACGGCGCTGCCGTCGTGGCGATCTCCAACGACGACACCGGAATCAGTGAGGACCCGGATGTCCGCTACGCCGTCGCGAAGCGGATCGTGGAGCGAGCTGCGGATCACGGAATTCCGCGCTCGGACATCGTGGTTGATCCGCTGGTCATGCCGATCGGCGCCATGCGGACCGCGGGCCAGCAGGTCTTTCGCCTGGTCCGACGGCTCAACGAGGAGCTCGGCGTCAACACGACATGCGGGGCCTCGAACGTCAGTTTCGGGCTGCCGAACCGGGACGGCATAAATGCTGCCTTCCTGCCGATGGCCATGGCTTCGGGCCTGACCTCGGCGATCACGAACCCACTGTCCGCGGAGGTTCGGTCCGCGATCATGGCCGCCGATGTCCTCATGGGCAACGACCCCGACGCGGGTCGCTGGATCAAGGTTAATCGGCCGCCGACCCCGGAAGCCGGGATGGGCAGCGGCCCCGATGGGGCGATGGCCGGGGGCGAGCGCGGACGTCGGGTGAATCGCCGCGCCATGGCCACGGCGGGTGGCGGCACGGGTGCCTCGAGCGGCGGTGCGGGCGGCGCCTCGTCGTGACCGCCGGGCCCGAACCGCACGTCATCTTCACGCCATCGGGTCGGCGCGGGCGCGTCCCCGATGGCACGACCATCCTCGATGCGGCGCGGTCACTCGGTGTGGACCTCGATTCGGTCTGCGGCGGGCGTGGGCTGTGCGGCCGCTGCCAGGTCCGGCCGGGGGAGGGCGAGTTTCCCAAGCACGGCATCACCTCGACCGGTGCGCATCTCTCGCCATCAGGGGCCGACGAGGCTGAATTCGACCGACTCCGCGGGCTTGCCGCGGATCGTCGCCTCGGCTGCCGCGCCGCGATCCACGGCGACGTGCTGGTGGACGTGCCGCCCGAGAGCCAGGTCCATCGCCAGGTCGTCCGCAAGGGCGTCCCGGTCCGGGACTTCATCATCGATCCCGTCGTTCGCCTGTACGAGGTGGAGGTGGAGCGGCCGACCCTCGAGACGCCCGGCGGCGACCTCGCCCGGGTCCTCGTCGCGCTCAAGGCGGAGTGGGGACTCGACGGCCTCGTCGCCGACGTCGAGATGATCCGCGCGCTCCAGCCGGCGCTCGAGAAGGGCGACTATCGCGTCACCGTCGCCGTCCACGATGGCCGCCACGTGACCGCGGTCTGGCCGGGCCTCCACGATCGGGCACTCGGTGTGGCCATCGATGTCGGGTCCACCACGATTGCCGGGCACCTGGCCGATCTGACCGATGGTGCGGTGCTCGCGTCGGACGGGGTGATGAACCCGCAGATCCGGTTCGGCGAGGACCTCATGAGCCGCGTCAGCTACGCGATGATGCACGACGGCGGTGCGGTGGAACTGACTCGTGCCGTGCGCGACGCGCTGGCCTCGCTGGTCGCAGGGTTGGCCGAACGGGCCCAGGTGGACCCGACCGACATCCTCGAGATCACCCTCGTGGGCAATCCGATCATGCATCACCTGGTCCTGGGGATCGATCCCATTCCGCTCGGATCCGCGCCATTCGCGCTGGCGACCGACGCGGCGGTCCGTACCACGGCCCGCGAGTTGGAGATCCGCGTACACCCCGGCGCCCGCGCCTACCTCCTGCCGTGCATCGCCGGCCACGTCGGCGCCGACGCCGCGGCCGCGATCCTCTCCCAGACCCCGTATCTCCGGGACGAGATCACGTTGCTCGTCGACGTCGGGACGAACGCGGAGATCGTGCTGGGCAGCCGGGCGCGTCTCCTCGCCGCGTCATCGCCGACCGGCCCTGCGTTCGAGGGTGCCCAGATCAGCTGCGGGCAGCGAGCCGCGCCCGGTGCCATCGAGCGCGTCCGGATCGATCGGGAAACGCTTGAGCCGCGCTACCGCGTCATTGGGTCGAGCCGTTGGTCGGACGAGATCGGGTTTGCCGCATCCACCCGGCGGACCGGGATCACCGGGGTCTGTGGTTCGGGCATCGTCGAGGTCATCGCCGAACTGTTCCTCGCCGGCGTCATCACGACGGACGGCACGATCGACGGGGGCATGGCAGCCCGGAACCCGCGGGTCGTCGCGGACGGGCGGACCTTCTCATACCTGCTCCACGAGGCCTCGGCGCCGACCGGGACGCCCGGTGAGGCCGACTACCTGCCCGGCAGTCCGCGCCTGATGATCACGCAGAACGACGTGCGCGCGATCCAGCTGGCGAAGGCCGCGCTGTACGCCGGCGCGCGGCTGCTCATGGATCACCTCGGGGTCGAAACGGTCGATCGTGTTGAGCTCGCCGGTGCCTTCGGCAGCCAGATTGACCCACTCCACGCGTTGATCCTCGGTCTGGTCCCGGACGCCCCGCTGGATCGCGTCGGACCCGCCGGGAACGCGGCCGGGACCGGAGCGTTGATCGCGCTGCTGTCAGGCGACGCCCGCCGCGAGATCGAGGGCGTGGTCAGGACCGTCGAGAAGATCGAGACGGCGGTGGAGCCGCGCTTCCAGGAACACTTCGTGGACGCGATGGCCCTGCCGCATCGGATCGCCCCGATGCCGTTCCTGTCCGCCGCGGTGGACCTTCCGCCCCGCCGCGTGGCCGGTGGCCGCTCCGGGGGCGGCTCCGGGGGCGTCGGCGGCGATGACGCCGGCGCAGGCACCGCCAACGGATCGAACCATGGACGACGAGTCAATCGACGGCGCGCGACGGCCGCCGCAACGGAGGAACGCTGATGCACGACGGACCACGCCATCGAACGGGGGGACGAGCCGGCCGCGTGGCAGCGCGGCTGGCCGCGCATGTGGAGTCGGCACCGTTCCTCACCCGCGCCTTGAAGCCCTTCGAGGTCCTCAACGAGGAAGGGCTGGCGCTCCTCGAACACAACGCCGACACGATCCTCGAGGAAGTGGGGATCGAGTTCCGGGGTGATCCAGACGCGCTCCGCCTGCTCCGCGAGGCCGGCGCCGACGTGACCGGCGAGCTCGTTCGATTCCCACGCGGCATGTGTCGCTCGATTGTCCAGGCGTCGGCGCCGCGCGTCTTCCAGCAGCACGCCCGCAACCCGGAGCGGAGCGTGATGATCGGGGATCCGTATACGGTCCTTGCCCCGAACTACGGCTCGCCGTTCGTGCGGGACCTCGACAATGGCCGCCGCTACGGGACCATCGAGGACTTCCGGAATTTCGTGAAGCTCGCCTACATGAGCCCGCATCTCCACCACTCCGGCGGGACGGTCTGCGAGCCGGTGGACGTGCCGGTCAACAAGCGCCATCTCGACATGGTCTATTCGCACATCAAGTACTCGGACAAGCCGTTCATGGGCTCGGTGACGCACCCATCGCGGGCAGCCGACACCGTCGAGATGGCCCGAATCCTGTTCGGTGCCGACTACATCCAGGACCACACGGTGCTCCTGAGCCTGATCAACGCGAACTCGCCGCTGGTCTGGGACTCGACGATGCTCGGTGCGGCCCGTGAGTACGCGCAGAACAACCAGGCGACGCTCATCACACCGTTCATCCTCGCCGGCGCGATGTCCCCGGTGACGGTCGCCGGCACCGCCGCACAGACCCTGGCCGAGGCCCTCGCCGGGATGACGTTCGTGCAGCTCACGCGACCTGGGGCACCGGTGGTGATGGGCTCGTTCGCATCCTCGATCTCGATGCAGTCGGGCGCGCCGACGTTCGGGACCCCGGAACCGGCCTTGGTGCTGTACGTGATGGCCGCGCTCGCGCGCCGGCTCGGCGTCCCGTTCCGCTCCGGCGGCAACCTCTGCGCCTCGAAGATCGCCGACGCCCAGGCCGCATACGAAAGCGCGGCCACGTTCCAGCCGACGATTCTCGCCGGGGTCAACTTCGTGCTCCACGCGGCGGGCTGGCTCGAGGGCGGCCTCGCAATCGGCTACGAGAAGTTCATCCTCGACACCGACCAGTGCGGAATGGCCGCGGTCTTCGTGAACGGCGTCGACATGTCCGAGAACGGCCAGGCCCTCGACGCGATCAAGGAGAACGGCCCGGGTCTCCACTTCCTCGGCAACAGCCATACCCTCGCGAACTTCGAGACGGCGTTCTACCGGAGCCCGATCGCCGACAACAATTCGTACGAGCAGTGGCTCGAAGATGGTGGTCTCGACGCGGCCCAACGAGCCAACACCATCTGGAAGCGGATGCTCAACGAGTACGAAGCGCCACCGCTCGACGACGCCACAGACGAGGCGCTCCTCGAGTACATCGTGAAGCGCAAGGCTTCCTTCCCGGATTCCGAGGTCTAGCGCGTGGCGTTCCTTCGGCGTCTCACCAGGCGCGCCGGACCGGGTGCTGGACTTTCCGTGCCCGCGCGCGCGGCGATCAGCGCGGTGCTCGCCAACCCGACGTTCGAGCTGATTCCGCTCAAGAACGTCCATGACCAGGCCGCGTTCCTGCCTGCCGGGGCGACGGTCTCGGTCACGGCCTCGCCGGCCAAGGGGATCGAGGCGACGCTCGATCTCGCCGTGGCCCTCGAGGCGAAGGGTTTTCGCGCGATCCCGCACCTCTCGGCGCGGATGATCCGCGATCGCGCACACCTCGCCGACGTCCTGGCTCGGCTCAAGACGTCGAGCATTAACCGCGCGTTCGTGGTTGGCGGTGATGCCGAGGATCCGGGCGAGTTCCCAGATGGGCTCTCGCTGCTCCGAGCGATGGCCGAGCTGGGTGATGCGCCGAGTGACATCGGCGTCCCGTGCTACCCACAGGGCCACGCGGTTATCCCGCAGCCCGCGCTGCTCCAGGCGCTCCGGGACAAAGCCCCGTTTGCGTCGTACATGACGACGCAGCTGTGCTTCGATGCCGTCGCGATCGGCCACTTCCTTGCCGCGCGGCGGGTGGAGGGGATCGCGCTGCCGGTGAAGATCGGCATCCCGGGCGTCGCCGAAATCCCGAAATTGCTCTCGATCAGTGCCCGGATCGGGGTCAAGGACACGGGCCGGTTCCTGTCCAAGAACGTTCGGTTCGTCAGCGAGCTGGTCACGTCCGGCGGCATCTACCGACCCACCGGCCTGCTCGAGAAGCTGGCACCGGTGCTGGCGGATCCGGCCGCGAACGTGATCGACCTCCACGTCTACACCTTCAACCAGGTCGAATCGACCGAAACGTGGCGGCGGGAGTACCTCGCCGCGCTCGCTGGGCCGGCGTCGTGACCCGGGGCGTCGGCGCCGGGAGCGGGGCATGACGCCAGACCAGCGGGTCCTACGAGATGCGCTGGCGGGTACCCCGGTGCGCATCGCGACGGCGGCCGCCGAGCTCGCCGACCCCGGCGTCCCGGCAATACCCGGCGAATGGTCGGCGCGTGAGGTCACCCTGCACCTCGCGGCGGTCGATGAGGTCGTCTGGCAGCCGCGCCTCGATGCGCTCATCGCCGAAGAGTTCCCGCACTGGCCATGGGTCGAACCCGGTCTCTGGTCAGGCGATGGCGACGCTACGTTCGACGGCGCGCTCGCCGCGTTCTCGCGCCTACGCGCCGCGACCATCGCCCGGATTGACGCCCTCGACGACGACGGCTGGACCCGGCGCGGCCTCCACGCAACGTATGGCGAGCTCGACGTCGCGGCATTGCTGCGAATCGAGATGAACCATGACGAGGAGCACCTGGCGCAGATTCGGCCGTAGGCGAGAGGACCGGCCCGAGGCGCCCCACGACCGCGCTCCGGTACCCTTTGTCCAACAACAGACACGACTCTGGAGTAACCATGTCCACCGTAAGTGAGATTTCCAGCCGGTATATCGACGAAGTCGCAGCGCTCGACCCCGTCCGTGGCGAGCGATGGGGCGTGGCATCCGACCCGACCCGCCTGAGCGACTACTCGCCGGCCGGTGTGGCCGCACTTGCCGATCTCCTCGCGCGGACAGTTCGCGACGTCAACGCCGCCACGGTGACAAGCGAGTACGAGCGACTCGGCCAGGGATTCCTCGCCGACTGGGCGGGCGGCGAGCTCGGGGTTCTCGAGGCGGGCGAGCGCGAACGGATGCTCAGCAACATCGTCGGGGCGCCGGCGAGCACCCGCTCCGTGTTCGATCTCATGGACAAGTCGACGCCGCAGGCGTGGGAACACATCGCCGCGCGCCTCGCGGCGGTCGCCGACTCTATGGCGGGCTACCGCGCGTCCCTGGAGCTTGGCCTGGCCAACGGCCGACCCGCGGCACGCCGGCAGGCACTCGTCGTCGCGGATCAGTGTGCGACGTGGGCAGGGAGCGGCACGGATGGCGGCTGGTTCGGCATGCTGGTCGCTGGCGCCGACGCCGTCGCGGGCGTCTCCGACACGCTCAAGAAGTCGCTTGCCAGCGCCGCGCAAGCCGCGGCCGCCGCGTACGGCGACCTCGCCACGTGGCTCCGGACCACCTACGCCCCACGCGCCACCGAGTCGGATGCCTCGGGCGACGAGCGATACAAGGTCTGGGCCGAGTACCTCCTCGGCACGGACCTCGACATTGACGAGGCCTACGCCTGGGGCTGGGAGGAGCTCGCCAGGCTCGAGACCCAGAAGGACGCCGAGTGCGAGCGGATCCTGCCCGGTCAGGGTTTCGAGGCCGTTCGCGACCTCCTGATCAACGACCCGAACCGGAGCATCCACGGCGTCGAGGCCTACCGCGAGTGGCTCCAGTACGTGACCGACGAGGCCATCGACGGGTTGGCCGGCGTCGAGTTCGACATCCCTGATTCCATCCGCCGTTGCGAGGTCCGGATTCCGCCCGAGGGCAGCGCCGCTGCTGCCTACTACACGCCGCCGTCGGAGGATCTGGTGCGACCGGGCCGTACGTGGTTCCCGACGGTCGGCCGCAAGCGCTTCCCGACATGGGACGAGGTCAGCACCATCTACCACGAGGCCGTCCCGGGCCATCACCTTCAGGGAGCCACGATCCGCCTCGTGCCGCTGACGCGGGCCCATAAGCTCGGGTTCATGTCCGCCCACGGCGAGGGTTGGGCCCTCTACGCGGAGCGGCTCATGGACGAGCTCGGCTGGTTCCGAACCCCGGAGACGCGGCTCGGGTTCCTGTGCGCCCATGCGTTCCGGGCCGCGCGCGTGGTCGTGGACATCGGGCTGCACACGGGTCGCCGGATCCCCAACGGCCATCCGGGCGCCGGCGAGGCCTGGAGCTACGAGCGAGCGATCGATTTCCTGATTCGCGCCGGGGGCATGGACCGCGACAAGGCCGAAAGCGAGGTCCTGCGCTACCTGTCCTGGCCGTCGCAGGCCACCGCGTACAAGCTCGGGGAGCGGACCTGGCTCGCGGGTCGCGAGGCGGCGCAGTCGGCCACGGCGGCCGCCGGCCGCACCTTCGATCGCAAGGCCTGGCATGCAGGCGCACTCGCGCTCGGGCCACTGGGCCTGCGGCGGCTTGGCGCCGAACTGGCGCGCATCTAGGACGACTCGGCTCAAGCCCAGGCATTCGACGAGGAGGCAACCACATGGATCGAACGAACCTTATCGATCGCTATCGCACGGGCATGGATGACCTCGCCGACGCCCTGCGAGGGATTTCGGACGAGGACCTCGACCGACCCCAGGAGGGCGGCGAGTGGACGGCCCGCCAGGTCGTGCACCATCTGGCCGACGGCGAGGCGATGTCCTACACCCGACTGTGTCGGCTCGTGGCGGACGACCCCGTCGTGATCCAGGGCTATGACGAGCCGGGCTTCGCCGAGCGGCTCCACTACGACCGACCGATCCAGACGTCGCTCGCGATCGTCGGCGCCGTGCGGGCCGGCGCACTGTCGTTGATGGCGAAGATGACCGACGCCGACTGGGCGAAGACCGGGATGCACAGCGAGCACAGCGAGTACACGACCGAGATGTGGCTACGCATCTATTCCGAGCACGTCCACGATCACGCCGACCAGATCCGCCGCGCGCGGGGGCTCGCCGGCCCGAACTAGCAGCGCTGGACGCCGTGGACCGGCCGGCTGCGGCCGTGGCTCCCGACTCGCCCCCCCCGACGCGGTCGGCAGAAGCCGCCGCCGCCTCTCGACGGACTCTGCAGAGACTGCCAAGATGCGCCTGTCCATGACGCTTCCGACTGGTCCCGCGGTCACCTTCCTGTTCACCGACATCGAGGGTTCGACGCGGTCTGAGCGGTCCGTTGGGTCGGCGGCGTGGGCCGGGATCGTCGAGCGTCACGACCATCTGCTCCGCGACGCGATCGAGCGCAGCGGTGGCGTCGTGGTCAAGACCGAGGGCGATGCGTTCTTCGCGGCCTTCGGTCGCCCGGACGCGGCCATCGCGGCAGCGGCCGCCGCCCAGCTGGCAGTCGCGGCCGAGGACTGGGGCGCCGGCTGCGACGTCCGGGTGCGGATGGGCCTGCACCTTGGCGAGGGCCGGCTCCGGGCCGTCCGAACCGGCGAACCGGAGGACTACGTCGGGATCGACGTCAACTACGCGGCCCGCATCGCCGCAGCCGGTAACGGCGGCCAGATCGTGCTCTCGGCGGCTCTCGTCGAGGCGCTACCCGGCGATCTCCGTACGATCCCTGAACTCGGCTCCGTCGAGCTCATCGATGCAGGCGCCCGCACGGTCAAGGACTTCGACGAACCGGCGCACCTGTATCGGCTCGTGATCCCGGGCGCGGCCGACGACGCCCGCCCGCTCCGGACGACCGACGCCCCGACAAATCTGCCCGGCGAGGTCACGACGCTCGTCGGCCGGGAGCGGGAGATCGCGGAGCTGCGGCCTATCCTCGCGGAGAGCCGGATCGTCACCCTCACCGGGCCGGGCGGCAGCGGCAAGACGCGTCTGGCGCTTGGGCTCGCGCGTGACGTTCGTGACCGCTTCCCCGGCGGGACATGGTTCGTGGATCTCGCGGCGGTCCGGGATGCTGGCCTGATCGAATCCACGATTGCCACTGCGCTCGACGTGCGCGAATCGGCCGATGTCGCGGTTGATGCGGCGCTGCGGGCCTTCGTCCGCGGCCGGACGGCGCTGCTCGTCCTGGACAATCTCGAGCAGCTCCTTCCGACGGGCGCGGAGGTCGTCGCGCGGCTCGTCCGCGACGCCCCGGACCTGCGGGTCCTGACGACCTCCCGGGAGCTGCTCCGCATCGGCGGCGAGCGAGGCCATCCTGTGCCGCCGCTCGACGTCGCAGCAGGGGTGAACCTGTTCGTCGATCGGGCGCGCGCCCACCGGCCGGACCTCGTCCTCGGCGACGACGCGGTTGCCGCGATTCGGCAAATTGCGGAACGGCTCGGCGGACTGCCTCTGGCGATCGAGTTGGCCGCGGCCCGGATCAGGGTCCTCAGCCCGGCGATGATTCTCGAGCGACTCGGCCGGAGCCTCGATCTCGGTGGCGGAGCGCGCGACCTCCCGGAGCGGCAGCGAACGCTCCGCGGCGCGATCGCCTGGAGCCACGACCTTCTCACCGACGAGGAGCGGCGACTCTTCGCCCGCCTCGGTGTCTTCGCCGGTGGCTGGACGGCCGAGACGGCCTACGCGGTCGCCGATCCGGCCGGCGACCTTGGGATCGATGTCGCTGACGGCCTCGAATCGCTGGCCGACAAGAGTCTCATTCGCATCGAAGCAGCCAGCGGCGGCACGGGCAGGCCGCTCGTCGCGGACAAACCGCCGGGGCCCGAGGGCCCTTCGGAGCCGACGCCTGACACCCGTTTTGGGATGCACCCTCTGCTGCGAGAGTTCGCTCTCGAGCGCCTTGACGCCTCCGGCGAGCGAGCCGCCACCGACGCGTGCCTCGCCGACCTCTGCGTCTTGCTTGCCGAGGAGTTCGGTTCCACGATCCTCGGGCAGACCGGCGAGGCCAGCATCCGACACCTCGATGGCGAGGATCACAACCTGCGGACGGCGATCGAGTGGTGCATCGCCAACGGCCGGGCCGACACCGGCCTGCGGATCGCCGGCTCGATCTGGCGCTGGTATCAGCAGCGCGGGCGACTCCGCGAGGCCCGAGCACTTCTGACCACGCTCCTGGCCGACCCGTCGACGAGCGACACCCGCGCGCGGATTTGCGGGCTCGCAGCGGAGGGCGGCCTCGCCTACTGGATGACCGACTTCGAAGGAGCCGGCCGCGCCTACACGGAGCGCCTCGCGCTCGCGAACGAGACCGGCGATCGACTGCTCCAGGCCGACGCGCACTACGACATCGGGTTCATGGGCGTCGTGGACAAGCAGGTCCAGCCGTTGCTGGACCACGAGCAGGCGGCCCTCGACCTGTACGAAGCGCTCGGCCACGAGGAGGGCGCCATACGCACGCGTCAAGCCCTGGTCCTCGCGGTGTTCCTCGAGGGCGACTACGCTCGCGCCGAGGAGTTGGAGCGCCAGAACCTCGCGGCGTTCCGCAGGACCGGATCCCACTTCCAGATGGCAGACAGCCTGACCTTGCTGGGGGCAACGAGCTGGCGGATGGGCGACCGCGACGCGGCCTGGGTTGGTGTGGTCGAGGCGCTGCGGTTCTTCGTCACGGTGGACAGCGCGTCGGGTCTGGCGCGTGGCCTCGGCATGGCGGCGATCTGCCTGCTGGACGGCGGAGATGTCGATCTGGGTGCCAGGGTGACGGGTGCCGTCTACCGACTCATCCGCGACAAGGGGGTGATGCTCGCCCCGGTCAAGGTCCTCCACCTCCCCGACCCGGCCGACATGGCCGTGGAACGACTCGGCGCGGAACGCGCCGCGCAACTGATGGAACAAGGCGCCGACACCCCCATCGAGGAGCTCATCGCTGAGGTCTTCGCAGTTCCGTCGTTAGGGGGATCGATGTCGAGGTCTGGGTCCGGATGAATCGCTCCATTGGCTGGGCTCGGCACGTAGGCGCGGGGAGCCTGGTCGGCCTCGCTGTACTTGTAGCGATGGCGATCACGGCCTGCTCGACGCCGACGCCATCGCGACTATTCCAGACCGACCTGCGGCCCGGCGAGGACCCGTCCTATCCCGTGGTCCTGAGCGACGAAACCGGCCTGGTGACCAGGATCGAACCGGCGCCGACCACCCCCGGTTTCGACTACGGCGCGCCCGCGGTTCGGGCCGACCCGACCGATCCAAACGCGTTCATCCTCAGCTGGGGCGGCGGCCCGGGCAGTGACGCGGCGCTCTTCTTCAAGCAGTTCCAGGGCGGCTATCTGCTGCGGTTGGAGGCCCACACGCGATGCGGCTTCTTCTGCTCCGGCGACAGCGCCCTCCACCTCCACGACGTCCGGATCGTCACGTCGAACCCAATTCCAATCGAGTCCATCGTCGCCGGCGGCTCAGCGAACTAGCCGCAGTTTGCGCCGGGACGTCGCCGCCTCCATGATCCTCGCCATTCGGCAGGAGCCTACGGCACTCTCAATCCAAATTGCGGACGCAGTTCGGCGAACGACGGGCGAGTCCGATTCCCGATCGGGCCGACTGATCACACGAATCGACACCGCGATCCGGCCGTCGAACACAACCGTGTAACGCGGCGAGCCAGAGCGCGTCTCAGTTGGTGCCCAACCCAGGGTCTCTCGCGACCGCAACATTAAGGGGATGACCCGTGTCCCACCGGATCTCCCAACGCATGATCGCCGTCGTTGCGACGCTTCTTCTTGCCGGCCTCCTGGGCGCATACGGCGGCTGGATCCTCTGGGACCAGGAAGCTTCCGGGGTCATCATTCCAATCGCGGGCATTGCCCTCCTCCTCGTCGCCGGAATCCTTTCATTCGTCAGCCTGTTCGTGGGGCGAGTCCTGCTACGTCGCGTCGCCCTCGTGCTCGTGGCCGCCGCTGTCGGCCTCCTGATCGGGTACGGCCTCGGCCCGAAGCGCGAGCCGCTCATCCAGCTGCTCGGCGGCACGCTGACGCTCCACCTCGAGTCGCCAGTGGTCGCCGACGCAACAGGGCCGGTGGACTGCACGAATGTCGCCAGCGCCACGGAGTTCGCCATCAGCGGTGACTCGAACAATCGCCTGGACACCGCGGATCGACCGTTTGTCTCCGTCTATGTCAACGTCGGGGATCGCTGGGAGATCCTCCGCGACGTCCCACGCAAGGACGGCGTCCTCCTGCATATCGGGATCACCGGGACCCTGGTAACGGACCCTTCCGGCAAGCCGGGTACGATCGGGATGCAGGCCATCGAATCGTCAACGCTCGAGTCGAAGTTCAGCAACGAAGGTGGCTTGATCCGCTTCGCCAATCTCGCTCCGCAGACTGGATTCGACTACACCGGCGAGTCAATGGATCTCGCCGGCACAATCGAATGGACCTGCGGCCCGGCAGCGCCGACGACCTTGCCGAGCTTCTCCCCGGGCGCCTCGCTGCCGTTGGAGGCGAGTCCGGCGCCAAGCTCGTCGCCACCGATCGAAACGCCGACGCTGGCACCACTCGCGACTCCGCTGCCGGGGCACGTCGTGCGTGCCATGGACCTCGTGGGCCCCGGGATCGGTTGGGTCGCGACGGATCGCGCTGTCCTGGTCACGACCGATGATGGGCGAACGTGGCGCGATGCCACGCCCAGCGGTGTAACCGCAACCACCGGTCTGGCTGCGCTTGACGGGCAGATCGCCTACCTCGCGACCGATGAGATTGGCGCGACGACCACAGCCATCCGGATCTGGGGAACCTCGGATGGCGGCCGTACTTGGGATTGGTCGAACCTGATGTCGATGCCGAACCTGATGCCCGATGACTGCGGGTGCGAGAGCCACGGGGTGAGTCTGGACATCGTCGATCGTCTCGACGTCTTTGCCAACTTCTCCAGGTCATCCGGCACAGATACCGTGACGAACGACATCTTCCGAAGCATCGACGGTGGTACGACCTGGAAGTCAATGGCATTCAACATCAACGCCAACGGATCGTCTCCTTACCTATCGATCCAATTCCTCACCGATGACATCGGCACGGTGTCGTTCGACGAACGAATATTCATCACCCACAGCGGTTGGGGTCAGTGGACTCAGTTCGACCAGGATGGACAAGTCAAGTGGCTAAGACCCGTGAAGTTCCTCAATTCGAGCCACTGGATCATCGCCGGTGCCTCGGACTTGAAGGGGACCATTCCGATCGCCGAATCCGTCGACGCCGGCCACACCTGGCAGATGCGGAGCTCGACCATTCCGGTGTCGCCGGGCGTCGACGCTGGTTGGGTTGACAGCCTGACGTTCATCGATGCCACATCGTGGGCGGCGGTGATGCACTTGTCCGCAGATCGACCAGACCAAACCTGGACCAGCGCGGACGCCGGGAAGACCTGGAACCTCGCGGGCGCCCAGGCAGCGTTCCGTGGAGGGAGGATGTCGACCTTCGTCGATCGACTTCATGCGTGGGTGCTAGGTGCTGGGCTGCTGCTGGCAACCAGCGACGGTGGTGCGACGTGGAGCCAGATCGGTCCATGAATCCAGCCTGCGGATCGTAGAGATCGCGCCTCATGTGCTGGCGGGACCCAAATCGGCCGGATCGTCGGTCGTGCTCTCAGTCGGATGTGGCGGCAGCCCGCCGGCGTGACCGACGACGGGTCCGATACCAGGCCAGATACTCGAGCAACTCGACCCGTTCATCGTCGGTGATGTTGGCGAACAAGGCCGCACCAACGGCCTCGACCGGGGTTGCCTTCGACTCGCCAGGGACGCGATACCCGTTGAGTCGCATCAGCTCGACGTAGGGGAGCCCCAACGCCTCGCTCAACTGGGCGAGAACATGCGGCGACGGATGCTTGACCGCGTCATTCTCGAGCTTGCTCAGGTAGGCGGCAGAGATCCCGGCCAGGCGCGCTGCCTCGATGCCCGACAGCCCACGCACTTCGCGCGCCCGCCTCACGACGCTCCCGAACGATGATGTCAACAACGACATTTCCTACAGTGGCAAATAGTTACTACAGTTGACAATAGCACGATCGTCTGGTTCAATGCAAGCCAGCAGTGGCCGGAGCAACGCCCGGCGGTCGACTCCCTGTCGCCGCTTCCCCGGATGCCCAATCGGCAAAGGAGACGCCATGGCCATCGATCAAGTCGACCAGACGGTCGTCACCAAGGAGCCCCCAGCGGAGTCGGGTCAGGAGACGGTTCGAACGGACCATCGTCGCATCACCTCGGCCGGACCCGGGGCAAACGAGCGGACCCGACGCATCGTCATCTTCGCCTTCGGGCTGATCCAGCTCGTCATCGGTGCGCGGTTCGTCCTGCTCCTTCTGGACGCCCGCGAAGCCAATGGTCTCGTTTCCGGGGTCCTCAACCTCAGCCAGTTCTTTCTCGCCCCGTTCGAAGGCATCCTCCGAACCGACTCGCTGCACTCGGCCGGTTCGGTCTTCGACGTCACCGCGATCGTGGCGCTCGTCGGCTGGACGGTTGTCGAGCTCGTCGTGATCTGGGCGCTCACCATCTTCCGACGCGAGCCTGCATGACCGTCATGTCCGTACGACATGACATCCATCTGGTCACCTCGAGTGCGTTGCGATGCATCGCCGTCGTCGTTCTCGCAGGGCTCCTGACCCTCCTCCCGGTTGCATTGGTCGCAGCCGCCGAGGCCTAGGCAACCCCGAAGTTCACACCTCCGCGTCGGGTTCGGCGCACCACCGAAAGGAACAGCACCACATGGGTTTCATCGCATGGATCGTCGTCGGCGCCATCGCCGGCTTCCTCGCCAATCAGGTCATGGGCTCCCGTGAGGGCCTGGTGATGATGGTCGTCCTGGGCATCGTCGGCGGCATCGTCGGCGGGTTCATCGCAACGAGCGTCCTCAAGGTCGGCACGGTCGACGGCATCAACATCGAGAGCATCCTGATCGCCACGCTCGGCGCGATCCTCGTGATCTTCGTGGTTCGGGCCATGGGCGGCTCGCGCGGGATGCGCCGGTAGGCGTTCTGACCGCATTCGACTGCCGGGCCAACCCCCGGCAGTCGCGCATCCCGATGGGACCAGCGTGGTTCAGATCGGCGGATTCCGAACGGACTTGAGCTTCGACCGCCTCAACAGGGCGCGGGGACGAGCGATCCCGGTGCTCTACGCCAGCTGGGCGCCCAGCAGCTCATGCTGGAGGTGGGCCGCCAGCCATCCCTCGTAGCGTCGTGGCGGCCAGCGGCGGACGGTCACGAGCATGTGGAAGAGCCCTGGATCGATGAACACCCACACGACGTCGGCGGCGGTCTCGAGATCGAGATTGGGGCGAAGAGGCGCCTTCGACTGCGTGTCCGCGACGACATGTGCTGCGCCGATTCGGCGCTCCGCCTGGATCTTGTCCCACACGGGGCGGACCTCCGGATCGGCCGATGCCGCACCTCGCACCGCTTCATAGATCGCGGCCACCCGCTCCCCGAGGGTCGTGACGAGCCCCGCGTACTTCGCCAGGTACAGGTGCGCATCGGGCTCCGCCCGAATGGCGATCGACTCGGGGCGGAGCGGCAGCGGCACCGGATCATCGTCTCCGACGAGCGCGACGTCG
The DNA here is from genome assembly GCA_039933295.1 of Chloroflexota bacterium. Taxonomy (GTDB): domain Bacteria; phylum Chloroflexota; class Limnocylindria; order Limnocylindrales; family CSP1-4; genus UBA5189. The sequence goes on along the minus strand of JBDTOJ010000112.1, from coordinate 3,862 downwards.
TAGGCCATCTTGAGCAGCGCGGCCTTATTTCCAGCCACGCTGAAGATCGTGGCGCGGCTAACACCGGCTTCCGCGGCGATCACGTCGATCGAGGTTGCGCCGTAGCCGACCTCGACGAACAGCCGGGTCGCCGCGGCAACGATCGCCCGCCGTGTCCCGACCGCTTGGGCGGATCGGAGCGGAGATCGATATTCGCGCTTGACATGGCCCGTCTTATTCATCAGACTCACAGTCTAGTGATTAGACCGATGGTAGTACGGAATACTATCACCGGCACCACGGAGGGCTCGATCATGCTGAACGAGGCAACGGTTAGCCACGATCCCATGGCGGTGGTTCGCCGCCTCCAGGAAGCAACCAACCGGCACGACCTCGATGCACTCGTCGGGTGCTTCGCGGACGACTATCTCAGCGAAATTCCGGTCCATCCGTCGCGGACGTTCCGTGGGCGTGAGCAGGTGCGACGCAACTGGGCCCAGATTCTCGCGGGCGTCCCGGATCTGCGGTCCGAGCTCGTCAGATCTGCCACCAACGGAACCGAGGTGTGGGCCGAGTGGGAGTGGACCGGAACGCGCCGAGATGGTGCGCCGCATCTCATGCGTGGAACGACGGTCCTCAACGTCGAAGGCGACGAAATCGCGTGGGCCCGCTTCTACATGGAACCGGTGGTCGATGACGGCGCGACGGTCGAAGCCTCTGTGCGCCAGTCTGTCACGCCGGCGAATGCGCCCGAAGTCGGGCCCGAGCCCGGGAATGAGCCCGGGCCGACCCGATGATCACCGTCGTCGGAGCGACCGGCACGCTCGGCCGACAATTGATCCCGCAGTTGCTCTCGCCCGACGGCGTTCCGGGTGGCGAACCGGTCCGGGCGGTCGCGCACGATCCCGAACCGCTGCGGGCCCAGCCCGGCCTGGAACTCGTGGCCGCGGATGTCGCGACCGAGGCGGGTGCCGCCCGGGCCGTTGCGGGTGCCCGGGTGGTCGTTTCGGCAATCACCGGGTTCGCGGCGCCGGCCGGTGTCATGGGTGTCGATGCGGCAGCGAACCGCACGCTGATCGGCGCCGCCGCGCGGGCGGGGGTCGAGCACGTCGTCATCCTGTCGGTCCGTGGAGCCGACGTCGGCAGTCCCATCGAGCTCTTCCGGGCGAAGGGGCAGGCAGAGCAGGCTGCTCGCGAAAGCGGCATGAACTGGACCCTCATCCGACCCACGGCCTACCTCGAGACCTGGCTCGGCATCGTTGGCGCACCCCTCGTCGCAACAGGCAAGACGATGGTCTTTGGGCGTGGCCAGAACCCGATCAACTTCGTATCCGCGGTCGACGTCGCCCACCTCGTTCGACGTGCGATCGAGGATCCACTCATGCGTGGCCAGATCCTCGACATCGCCGGTCCCGAGAACCTCACGATCGAAGAACTCATTCGGTTGGTCGAGGCCGCGTCCGGCAGAACCGGGTCCGTGTCGCACGTGCCGCGTCTGGCCATGCGGGTCCTGTCTCGCGTTATCCGACCCATCAACCCGATGCGGGCCGGCCAGATGTCAGCAGCGCTGATGATGGACACGGATGTCATGACCGTCGATGGCTCGGCAATCAGGGCGACCCAGACGTCGATCCCGATGACGACAGCTGCCGATGTCGCCAGGCGGATGTTTTCGAATGCCGAGGCAACGAGTGTGTCAGAAGGATCCGTCAAGAAGCAGCAGCTACGGTGAATTGACGGGGCTTGCCGGCCCGCAGCCGCGCTCGTGACAGTCGGGGGTCCACGAGGCTCTATCGTGCAGAGCTGTGACCGATATCAAGCGCATCGAACCTCGGATCAGCCGGTCATGCTCCGGTGAGATCGTCCTGCGCGCCGAGGACATTCCCGGTAGCGACGGCATCGAGTCGATCCAGGGTGCCACCCTCGATGGACAATCAGTCCTGTTCATTGAGTCGCTCGTTGGGCAAGGCACCGACATCTGGCTTGCGACGGTGTCCGTGGGCTACTGATTGACGGGGTAGTAGATAGGCGCGTTGGAAGTTGCCGCCTCTCGCTACCGATTGAGAGACCCGGAACTCATCTGATCAGTGCTTCGGTCGACTCTGTGGACGGTCAACTGGTATTCTCGATCGACGCCGAGGCCGTCTTGGGCGTCGCGAGTCAATTCGCTAGATTTGAGTCGGCATTGGGCGTGCCCGCAAGGCTCGTCGCCTCGAAGCCACCGAGCGATACCGTGTGTGCGTCGCGCGACAATTGCGTCTCTCCGATGCGAATCGGAGATCGCCTCTACAAGGGAGTCATCGATAGCCATAACGAGTGCACGATGGCTTTCGTCGTCTATACGAACAGCCTCGATGCGCAATTCCTCACGGCTGGCCATTGTGGTTACGGAGGATCCAACAATTGGTATCACCCTGGGCTGCCCGGCAATCATCTGGTCGGGACGGACCAAGCGACGCTCTATGGAGCCGAGGGCGATGACCTGATGCGTATCCAGCTGCCTGACGCTCAAGCATCGAACCTCATTTATGCCGAACCCAACTACCCGATCAGGGGCTACGTATACCCGCAGGTCGGCATGCCTGTCTGTACGTCTAGGGGGTACACAAACGTAATCTCGTGCGGGACCGTGACGAGTATCTGGGTTCGCTGGTTCAGCAATACTGGCGGGTACTACGTTTGGGGCGGTGACACAAATCTTCCCTCCGCAGGTGGGGACAGCGGCTCACCGATCTATCAGAAGGCGTACCTTGGGAGCGGATACGCAGTCGGAACGCTCTCCAATACTTCAGGTAACTTCGGGCTGGTGTATCGAGCGCTGCAGGGTCTCGGACCACTCGCGATCTATGACCCGGGCGATCCCTCATGCAACCTGGGTCCCTGCTAGTCGGGGGGGTCGCGACAGCGACGTTGGCACCCAAGGTGAAGCGGAACTCGCAGTCGCGACCGCGACAACTCATGCTTCTGGCAGTTCTGGTCGGAGTGGCAGCCTGCAAGTCCAGCGGGCCCACCTTCGAGGTTTCTCCAGGTCCCAGCGAGAGTGCGACGCCTCTCGCCTCCGCGGGAGCGACGCGGTCGCCATTGGGTCCAACCCCGACCCCGAGTAACTCGCCTAGGCCGTCCATCGACCCAACCTGGGTCACCCGGGCCGCCCTTTGGTGCGGCGAAGGCCCAACGTTTCCGCCTGAGGCTTTGCTCTACTTGGGGGCAGAGTTCGGCATCGACGGCGCTGCAAAAGCGCTGCGCGAAACGATCCTCCACAGCTCGAGTCCCGAGGCGCCCTTGCCCGCCAATGGCTGGCGGAGGGTTTGGGATGCAGCCGACCAGGTCCTGTTCATCGCGCCAGGAGCCAAATTGCCCTGGGCGCAGGTCCTGGTCGTTCCGTCAACCGGCGGTTGGGTCCCTCGGACTTACGGGGAGTGCCATATGCAGGTGGCCTTTCCGGCAGGAGTCGCCCGAGCCGACTGGTCGCTGGACCCTGCCTTCGCGCCGCCGGACGCCACTACGAAAGACCTGCATCTGCTGGCAGTCGAGACCGCGTGCGCCAGTGGACGGAGTGCGCAAGGGCGCATCGCGTCCCCACTCGTACTCGACGGCCCCCAGGCGATCACCGTTGTGCTCGCTGTGCAATCGCTCCCCGGCCCTCAGGACTGCATCGGCAATCCTTCCCTAAAGGTGCAGGTAGACCTCCCATCCGCCCTCGGGGCGCGCAGCCTCCTCGACGGAGGCCTGTTTCCGGCCCGACTGGTCTGGCCTCGGTAGGCGGCGCCGGCCCGCCCGGCGCTCCGAGTAGCCACGCCCAGTAGGCCGGCGGCAACTTCAGACCCTCCTACCTACTACCCCCACCCACGATTGACGCCCTCCGGCCCTCGCGCCTAGACTA
>JBDTOJ010000111.1:0-7261 GCA_039933295.1 Chloroflexota bacterium | reverse complement strand
ACTGCCGGCTCGCTCAGCTTCACGCCGATCGCCCCCGTGGCGAAGACCGTCGACATGATGAGCCTGCCTCGTGACATCGCCCGGTTTTCGCTCTACACGGGGGGGACATATGCGGGCAAGATCAATTCGTTTGCCTCCTACGCAGCAGCCCGGCCCGCGCAGTTTCCTGAAGGTGGCTTTGGCACCTTGACCAGGGAGGTCGGGTACCTCCTTGGGGCACCAGTCCACTACTACGCGTACGTTGACCTGGCAGGATTCCAAGCTGTTGTCGATGCCGTTGGTGGCGTCGACATCGTGAATCAGAAGCAGATCTCTGATCCTGGGTATGGGTTCCCTGACGGTGCCCACGGATTCTTCATGACGCCAGGCGCGCATCATGTTGACGGCCGTCGGGCGCTCGCATACGCCCGGTCGCGCAATGGGCCGGGTGACAACGACTTCACGAGGTCACGCCGTCAGCAGGAATTGCTGATCTCCCTGAAGGCTGCGTTCCTCAAGCCGGCAAATCTGACCAACCTGCCGGCGATCCTCGATGCTCTGGCGCACACCGTTCAGACTGATTACCCGGCAGACCGGCTACCCGATCTCTTGCTGCTTGCCAAGCAGATCCCGGAAGCCAACGTTACGCACCTCGTCCTGGGACCGCCCTATGCGAGACGACCGACGGCGTCGACCGGAACCTATGAACTCCTTATCGATGAGAGGAAGTTCGAGGCGGTGTCGATCCGCATCTTCGGCTCAGACTCGCGCTTTGCCTCCCAGAGTCCGTCGCCCAGCCCGTAGCCCCAAATGTGCGGCGGTACGGAGGCGAGGAGATGGTCACCGGGCCCGGACGGTTCGATAGAGGGCCTCGAGTCGATCGACGACGGACGCGACGGCGTGATGGTCTACCACCCACGATCGACCCGCCTGAGACAGGCGCAGGAGGCTCGACTCATCGTCGAGCACCTCCTGCAGGCGATCGGCAGCCTCGCCCGCCGATCGAGCAGGCAAGACGGGCGCAACGCTGGCGTCCGGGTTTGGACAATGGATGTCAGCCACGACGACAAGTCCAGTCGCCATCGACTCGAGTTCGTACTGGCTCAGGATCCCCAGGCGAAATTGGCCGAGCGTCGTACGGTGCTGCCGCAGCAACTGCGGCATATCCTCGTGCGAGCTTGGCTCGATGTACCGAACGCGCCTGCCCAAACGGCGCTGAGCCTCACCGACAAGCGATCCCGAATTGATTACTGTGACGGTCGTTTCAGGCCGTCGGTCAAGCAGGAGGGCGATGGACTCGATGGCGACTTCGGCGCCCTTGATCGAGTCGAGTTTCACACCAAGGAGGACGTCCCGATTCGCATGACTGGAGGGCGCAAACTGCTCCACATCGATCGGGTTCGGCAGGAAGATGGCGTCGGACCGAAAGCGTTCCGCGTCACGGGCGAGGTCCGGCGTCGAGTAGACCACGGCCCCGGCTCGCTGCAGGACTGTTCCGACGTAGCGGCCCCATGCCGAGCGCGGGTCGAGCCCGCGGATGTCGGTTCCGTGGCAGTGCACGATCCATGGACGCGCAGCGAAAGCCCCGATCAGCGCCTGCGTGGCGTAATGGATATGGAGGAGATCGATCCGGCTGGCCGCAACCTGCGCCAAGACTGCGGTCATCGCTGCGAATCGAAGGGGGGCGGCGGCGAGCTTCCATGGAAATGGCAGTCGCGCACCGGGTTTGGCCGGATCGAGTACCAACGTGCGCATTCCACGTCGTTGCTGCTCGATCGCGAGCGTGCTGGCAACCGACGCGATGTCGTTCACATGAGCGACGGCCAATGGTAACGATGGCACGGCCGCAGTATACGGAGGCGGGCTCGTGTCGCCCGGACCCTGCCGGCCTGCTGCAGGTTGATGTCGTACCAGCGGAGGACGGATGGTCGACCCCGCGCTGTTGCCACCTGAGGCCATGACCTTGTCCGCAACGCCCGACGTCACGCTTCTGGTGGCGATGAGAAACGAAGCGGAGCATATCGAGCGTTGCCTCGAATCGATCCTGGCTCAGGATTACCCGCCGGGACGGCTTGAGGTCCTCGTCTTCGATGGGTATTCCACCGACGGGTCGTGGGAAATCGCCGCCCGCGTCCTCGCCGATCGCCCGCGTGCCAAGTTACGCCGCAACCCCGCGCGGATCCAGGCCGCTGCGTGGAACCTTGGAATCGACGACGCGGCGGGTGACGTGATCGGGATCTTGAGCGGCCATTCCATGTTGGAGCCCGACTACGTCACGGCGGCCGTTGACGTGCTGAGGAGAACCGGCGCGGCGATGGTCGGGGGTCCAGTTCGGGCGATCGGGGACGGTCGGGTCGCCGAGACGATCGCCGTGGCGATGAGCACCCCGTTTGGCGTCGGTGGCGCCGAATTCCGCTACCTCGAACGAGAGCAACAGGTCGACACGGTCTTCATGGGCGTGTGCACCCGTGAGGTGTACCGTGCCTTTCGCTTCGACGAGGAGATGGTGCGAAACCAGGACGACGAACTGAGCTACCGGCTGCTCGATTCAGGGGCACGGATTGTCTGCAGCCCAGAGATCCGGAGCTCGTACCGCTCACGAACGACCCTCGGCGGCCTGTGGCGCCAATATTTCGATTATGGCCAATGGAAAGTCCGGGTGATGCAGAAACATCCGAGACAGGTGAGATGGCGCCACCTCGTCCCAACCGTGTTCGTGTGCTCGGTCCTTGGCAGCTTGCTTCTAGGCATTGCCTGGCGACCCGGCGCCATATTCCTGGCCATGATCCTGGCGGCCTACTCGGTTGCGATGGCCGTATCAATTGCGAAAGTGCGGGAAGTCGGGCGACGCGGCGATCTCGTGCTGTTGCCTGTCGTCTACATCGCCCTCCATAGCGCCTACGGACTGGGGGTCGTCGCGGGGCTCATGAGGCACCGTCGTTGGGCATCCGGCAACCTGTCGTTGATGGCCAGGCAATTGATCAGGCGCGCCAGAAGCTGAGTAGATGTGTCCTTGGTGCTATCCGTGCGACGGCTCGACCAAGGGCCGGATGAAGGATCGCGGCGGGGCCGACAGCAGGCAAGAAGGGGCTGACCGGAACTGAGGCGTCCGGTGCGTGTCCTGCCAGCTCGGTAAGGCGGGCTCGGGTCATGGCGACCACGTCGGGATTGCGCGGATTGCGAATGACGAAGTCGTAGACGATCAGCAGGCCGCCGGGCCGCACGATGCGCGACATCTCGCCGAACAGCGTGCGTCGCGAATCGACGCTTGGGATGGACGAGAAGACCGTTGAAGCGGTCGCCACGTCGAAGGCGCCTTCTGCAAAGGGCAGAATCGGGCCGGTTCCGAGCCGAAGGTCGACACCAGGGTTCCGCGCCCGGGCGGCAGCAACGCGCTCTTCATTGAGATCGATCCCAGCAAGACGATCCGTCGGCCAGCCCTCCCGTCGCCACCACTCGATATCGAGGCCACCACCACACCCAACGTCGACGAGCGACGCCTTGCCAAAATGAGGGAGGTGCCGTTTCACGAGGCCGACGGTTAGTGCCCTCCGTTCGGCGGTGAGGATCCGATACCCCTCCGTCACCCACTTCGGGCGCTGCTTTCGGTCGCGGGCGGCGAAGACGCGACTGATGTCGCGAGATTCCTTGTCGTGTCCGCTCATGCTGGATCGTCCTCTTGGTGGGGAGGTTTCCGCGTTTTCGCGATGTGCTTGAGCGAAACACCAAGGCGGGCTTCGATGGTTTCCAGATCCATGGGTCGTCCGGCAACTGCTCCGATGGTTCGAGCAAGGATCCAGAGGTCGAGCGAAGGACTGCGCCGATCGAGGTAGGCGATATCGAGTTGGAGCTTTGCCGGGAGCACCGTCGTACGATATGTGTCCTCGGGATCCAGGCCATCGAGCATTGAGGCTTCGTCTACGTAAACAAGCTGAGCGAGTCCCGTGATGCCGGGAACCGCGCTGAATACTCGTGAGTGGAGAGGTGTGCTGAGATCGACGAATCGTGGGGCTTCGGGTCGCGGCCCGACGAACCTCATCTCTCCACGCGCCACATTCCAGAGCTGAGGGAGCTCGTCGAGGCGAAACCGACGGAGAATGGCACCGACGCGACTGACGCGGCTGTCCCCGCCCACGGTCACCGCGGGGCCCTCCCCAGAATTCATCCGCATGGTTCGGAGCTTGAAACATCGGAACGCGATCGCCTCCCGGCCCATGCGCTCGGCGTGATAGATCGGTGGCCCAGAACTTTCGAGCCTGATCGCCACGGCGAGGACGGCGACGAGCGGCAACGACAAGATTGCAAGCGCGCCAGCGATCAGTCGCTGCAACGGATCGGGCATCGATGGGGCCTCCTCGAGTAAGGATATGATGTCGGTGCCGCCCCGGCGAAACTGGAGAACATCGGGACTGATGCTGCGCGCTTTCGTCCGGGATAGCCTCGTATACGGCCTCGCCACCGTGCTCGTACGAGCCGTATCGATTCTCCTTGTCCCCGTCCTTACCCGTCTCCTCGCGCCCGCGGACTATGGGGCCATCGATATTCTGGCCGTGTTCACGGGCTTCGTGAGCGTCATCGTCTCACTCGAAATCGTCCAGGCGGTCGCGCGCTTCTATCCGGACAGCACGAGTCGCGACGATCGCATTGGCTACGCGTCAACGTCGCTATGGTTCGCCGTGATCGGGTACACCGGCTTTCTCATGGTTGGGGAGGCGTTGGCCCCGCAGATCGCCTGGGGGCTCCTCGGTGGAGTCGATCGCACCGATGTCGTCCGTATCGCCCTGGTCGCGATCTGGGGCAACGGGGTCTTTTATGTGGCACAGAGCCAGCTTCGGTGGCGGCTTCTCGCGCGGCAATACGCCGTTTCCAGCATCGTCTATTCCGTTGTCTCGATGGGCACGGCTGTCCTCTTCGTTCTGGCGGGCTCCGGCGTAGGCGGCGTCTTTGCGGGCCAGATCGTGGGTGCCTCCGCCGGGATCGCATTGTCGTTGGGGGCTCTTCGGACGGAGTACCGAGCGATCATCGACCGGGCGAAACTACGAGCGATGCTCGCATTCTCGGCGCCACTCATCCCGTCAAGCCTCGGGGTCCTTGTGACGCTGTACATCGACCGGATCGCGATCAACACGCTGCTCGGGCTCAGCGAGCTAGGGCTCTTCGGTATCGGATATCGGCTCGCGTCCGTCGTCACATTGCTCAGTCTAGGCGTGCAGAGTGCGCTGACACCCTTGATCTATACACATCACCGCGCCGGTGAGACGCCGGCAGCAATCGCGCGCATCTTCCGGTTCTACGTTGCTGGAACGGTCGTGGTCTCTCTGGGACTGGGACTCTTTGCGCGAGAGCTCCTCGCCTTCCTGACCACCCCGGCATACGCCGGCGGCGCTGTGGTTGTTCCGCTGCTGGCGCCAGCGCTCTGCCTGTCCGGGATGTACATCTTCGCGCCGGGTCCATCGATCGCAAAGCGGACCGGACTCATAGCCGGTATCAACCTCGGTGGTGCGGCACTCAACACCGCCCTGAACCTGCTGCTGATCCCCGCCCTGGGGATCTTCGGAGCGGCTGCGGCCACTTTGGCTAGTTCGTCCGTCGTTTTCTCCGCGAACATGATGGTGAGCCAACGCCTCTATCCTGTGCCCCATGACTGGCGGGCTCTTGGTGTGGTGGTCGCGGCCGCGGCGGCACTGGTTGCAGTCGGCTGGTGGCTCGTACCAGTCGGACTGGTCGGCCTGACTGTGAAGGGCGTCTTCCTGGTGCTCGGCAGCGCACTGTGCGTTTCCACGGGCTTGATCGAGAGGGCCGAGGTGGTGCAAGCCTTCGAGGCGGTCTACCTTCGGCTCCGCAGGACTCGAAACCCGGCCGGATGAAGATCGTCATCGTCGGCTACGGCATCGGCAACCTCGGCGCGATTCCGAACATGCTCCAGCGCCTCGGGGCGAACGCGCGGATCACGAGCGACCCGGCCGTCCTCCGTGGCGCGGATCGGCTGATCCTGCCGGGTGTCGGGGCCTTCGATGCGGCTATGCGCAGCCTGGCAGAACTGGATCTTGTGGACGTCTTGAACGAGCGCGTTCAAGCCGGGGTACCGGTCTTGGGTCTCTGCCTCGGAATGGAAATCATGGCCGATAGCAGTGAAGAGGGTCGACTACCGGGCCTTGGCTGGATCCCTGGTCGGGTCATCCGCTTCGACTTCCCGCCCGGTCAACTACGTCAGGTTCCGCATATGGGCTGGAACTACGTAACGCCCGTGACTGATCTCCCGCTGCTCCGGAACCTTGGCGAGAAGCCGCGGTTCTATTTCGCCCATTCGTACCACTTCGCCACCCAAGCCACTATTGATATCGCTGCGACGACCTCCTACGGTCATCCGTTTGCCTCGGTCATCCATCGGGATAACGTCACGGGTATCCAGTTTCATCCGGAGAAGAGCCATAGGTTCGGGCTCAAGCTCTTCGAGAACTTCCTTGCCGACTGACGACCTACCCATCCCCAGGGTCATCCCGACCCTCCTCCTGGAGGACGAGGGTATGGTCAAGACCGTCCGTTACTCGGAGCCTCGATATCTCGGCGATCCCGTCAACGTCATCAATCTCTTCAATCGGTTCGAGGTCGATGAGATCGTCCTCCTCGACATCGGCGCGACGGTCGGAAAGGCCGACTCGCCATATGCGCTGATCGAGCAACTCGCGAGTGAGTGCTGGGTGCCCCTCGCCTACGGTGGCGGCATCCGCGAGCTCGAGCAGATTCGAAGAGTCCTCGCTCTCGGGGTCGAAAAAGTCGTCATCGGAACGGCGGCAGCGGACGTTCCCTCGCTCGTCCGTGAGGCTGCCGATACCTTCGGGAGCCAGGCGGTCGTCGTATCAGTTGATGTGCGTCGGCGCGGCTCCGATGGCTACGATGTGGTCGTCGAACGTGCGACCCGCTCCCTCGACGTCGACCCGGTGGCGTATGCAGTTCGAATGGCTGCGCTGGGCGCCGGCGAGATTCTGCTGAACGCCGTCGATCGCGACGGCACGATGGAAGGTTACGACCTCGACCTGATCGAGACGGTGTGCCGTGCCGTCGATATTCCGGTCATAGCGTGCGGGGGAGCCGGCGACCGGAACGACCTCGCGGGTCCCCTCTTGATCGGGGCCAGCGCCGTGGCAGCCGGAAGCCTGTTTGTGTACCGAGGGCGCGAGCGGGGCGTTCTCGTCAACTTTCCCGAGCGCGAGGCTCTTGAAGCCATGCTCGACCCGGTCCTCCGACAACGGGCCGCCGCTCACGCTTGAGCGAGGACCTC
>JBDTOJ010000110.1:0-5336 GCA_039933295.1 Chloroflexota bacterium | reverse complement strand
ACTGATCGATCTGGTTGCTCAATCCAGACCCGTCCACGCTCGGCAGAGCGACGTAGTCGACCGAAGTCGGGTACGAGGACGCTCAATCAGTACGATTCTGATGAACCAGCCCGATCAGGGCGCGATGCCCGCGTTCAAAGGCTTCAATCGCTGCGGCGTCCGTCGGTCAACAACGTGTCTGGGAATCACAGCCAGGCGCGCGTGGCCCGACATCCTCACGCCGCGGCGCCCCACCGTCCGGCCATCCAGAGGCTGCCGACGACCGCGAACACCGTGACGACGAGCGCAAGCAGGCTCAGAACTCGTCCGGCTCGGGCTTCGTGACCATCGAAGGCGAGGAATGCAAACCCCGCACCCGCTGCGCCGAACAGCAGCAGGTCCCCGATCAACCAGTCAGGGATCAGCGTGATGCCGCTGACGATGGCCAGCGTGAGCGCCCCGAACAGGCCCCACCCGGCCCACGACGCCGCCCCGAGGACACTTCGATTCACTTTGGACGATGCCGCGAAACGGTGGGCGAGCTCAATCGTCAATACGAACGCAGGAAGCATGAGCAACCCGGCACCCGTGAGCCAGGCGAATCCCCAGCGCAGCAGGAACGTCGCTGATCCAACGGGCTCGCTCACGATCACGCCGCCCTGTTGGAAACGCTGGATCGCGAGGAACGCCACGACGCAGATGATCACGGTCATGAGATATGCCAGAATCGGCCGCCTCAATCCCGTACCGATGGCCGTTCCTCCCCGAATCTCGCGTCGCCTGCCCGCGCCGTGACGACCGACAGAATTGTTGCACCAGGACGCATATCAGTGATTACACGGTGCCGGGTCAAGGGGGGCGGTCCATCGGCAGCCTCCTCTGAGCCCCTGCGGCGAGGACTCATGCGCTCGCTCGTAGCCCGGTCATGTCACTCGAGGAGCCCCGCCTGCCACGCTTCGATGAGGGCGGCGATCTCGCCCGGCCGGGTCATCGTCGGGGACGTGCTCCGAACCTGCGAGGATTCGCAACGTCGAAGGTGAAATTCCGGTCGCGAGCGCCCGCCCGTCTTCGAGCGGTGCCAGCAGGTCGCCGTCGAAGTGAATGACCAGCGCCGGGGCGCTCACGTGCGGAAGATCAGCCCGAGGGTTGCGACGGCACAGTACAAGGCGATGGCGTGCTCTGGCGTGCTCCGGTGCAGGATCAGCCGGCCCCAATGGCGGGCGGGACATCGGTCAAGCCTTCGCGCTGGTCGTCCGCGGGTGTCTCGCGCGCGAGAGCCGTTCAGTGCCCCTGGGTGATCGAATCGACGAGTTGCCAGGTCACCGAGTCGATGTAGAGCTGTTCCAGACCGCCGGGCCCTTTGAGGTCAATGCGCCACACGATCAGCTCGCCCTTCTTGAGGCGATCTGCAGTGCCCTCACCCGAGAGATCGTTGGTCGACCCTTGCCAAAGATTCCGGTATGTCCCCATTTGAACATCGCCGACCGTCCAGGGCCCGGCGATCGAGGTCAACTGCGTAGCCGCCGCGATTGCCTGCGCCCTGGCGTCCAGTGGACCAGTAGACGGGGACGGCACTGGCGAAGAACATCCTGATACGGCCACCAGGAGGGTCACCATCGCGCACAACCAAAGGATTCGTCGCGCCAGTCGGATCACAAGGCAAGGGTCGACGTTGGGTCAGTGACCGTCAAGGGCCGTAAGCTGGGTTGCCAGCGTCCGCGAATATCACGGAGGCCACAGTTGCCCTGACGACGGTCTATGGGCCGACCCGACGCACGTCCCCGCACGCCAGCCACACCCCGTCGGGCCCGAACTGACCGCCGACCTCGAGCATATCTCCGGTCCGAGCGATCACGACGTCAGTGTTTCTCACGAGGAGTGACCCGCCGATTGACGGGCTGCCAGCGAAACCATTCGGCCAGATGACCTCAATCTGCTTGCCGCTCGAGTCGATCAGCGCGAGGCCCGACACGTCAGAGGCGACAAGTTTGCCTTCGACATGCCCAGGCGCACAGCTGGCACGTGCGCCAGGTCGTTCCTGCGTACGGATGACGACCGGGCCGGGCGTCGACCTTGGTCCTGGGGTCACCGCCGCGGTGCATGCAGCCATAACAAACGCGAGCACGATCAATCGGAAGCGATGTCGAGACACACGTTCCCTCCTGGCTCGCGGTGTGTACGCGAGCCCAGTCGGACTGCCGAGGACCCTAGGCCGACTTCACCACGATGCCGGCGGCGCGATAGCGGTCTGGGAGGTCGGCGGCCTCGGCGTCGGTGTAGCCGGGGCCCATGAGGGACCCGTTGGCATCGAAAAAGTCTGCGTAGCGATCCCGGTGATCGGCTGCGTACGTGTACGCCGCGGCGATGCCCATCCGCTTGAGCTCGGGGTGATCCTTGATGAGCTGCGTCAGGCCGTAGCCGTTGCGGCGAAGCTCGAGGAGCTGGCGCACGGTCAACCGGGATCCGTAGCAGAACGGTTCACCGTTCATGACCAGGGGATCCTGCTGGACCCACTTGATGGTCACGGTCAGGCGCCCTTATAGATGAACGCGATGAAGGCGTTGCGCTTGCGGGCGTCGCCCGCGAGACGTCGATGCCACTTGAGCGCGGCGATCGCGGCATCCACTGCCGCATCGACCGAGGCGCCGGCGCCTGGCGTGATCACGGTCCGGGCACCCGTTCGAAGCCCCTCGCACAGCGCGATCACATCGTCGAGCGGCACCTGACGCTTGCGATAGCGAGGCGCGAGGTGCTCGGCGAGGCTGCCGAGGACCGAGGGATCGTCACTCGCGACGGCGATCGCGAGGCGATCGGCCAGGGCCTCCGTGTCAGCGAGGAGCTCGCGAAGGGCGAGGTCACTGTAGCGAGGCCGGAATTCCGGATCGGCATCGATGGCTCGCTCGAGGGATCGGGTCGCGAGGCGCGACGCCGCCGTGCGGATGCTCGCGGCATCGGCGGGATGGCCGGCCTGGAGGTCGCGGGGCGGGAGACCGAGCGAAGGGTGACTCACGGTTCCGAAGTCTAGCGTGCGACTGGGACCCACGTTGCTGATAGACCGAAATTGCATGGTGACCGCCTCCTTTACGATGGCCGCGTGACCATCCCGACCTCCGAGCCACCTCAAGACGTGCCAGGATCCGGGGCCCGTGTCCGGCGACAGCTCGATCGGGCGCCGGGCGAACGCTATCGGGGTGCGGGCCAGGCCGCCGGAGTCGGCGCAGGTTCCGGATCCGGCGATGGCCCCGCGAGCGCTCGTCGTGCCGTGCTGGCCGCCGTCGCCGTGGCCGTGCTGGGCGGGGCCATTCTTACGCTGATCCTGGGCGTGTTTGCGTCAACGGCAGGCACGTTCGCGATCTCGGGTCTCGCCTCCGTGGCGATCGGCCTGCTCGTCGCCAACGGCGCGATCCCCGGGCCGCGGGCAGCGCGCACGCCCGGAACCGCGCCCGCGTCGATGGCTACGGGCGCCCTCGCATCGCCGCAGTTCAGCCGGGATCGGGCGGTCCGGATCGCGATCCTTATCGCGCTCGGCATGATTGGGCTGACCGGCATTGGGGTCTGGATCCTGGCACGCGTCGAGGGTGGCGTCATGGACCCGATCAGCTACCTCTGGACGACCTTTGGGTTCGGTCTCCCCGCCCAGGCCATCGTCGCGCTCGTTGGATCGGCGTGGGGAGCGGCGAACGGCCCGGTCCGGTGGCGCCAGTGACCGGCGCGGGCGGCATGCAACCCTCCAAGTCCGGCGCCGGTCATCCTTCGCCGGACATCCGCCTGCGCCGCCCGAGCGAAGCCGACTATCGGGGCATCGCGGCGGTCGTCGATGACTGGTGGGACGGGAAGGTGCTCCAGGGTCTGCTCCCACGACTCTGGTTCCGACACTTCGCCGGGACGTCGTGGATCGCCGAGGTCGCTGAGCCACGCCATCGGGCAGGCGCCCCGACTGTCGCCGGGTTCCTGATCGGGTTCGTGTCGCCGGCAGATTCGAGGATCGCCGTGATCCATGCGCTCGGCGTCGACCCGCGGTGGCGAAGAATCGGGGTCGGAAAGGCCCTCGTGAGGGCATTCGCCGCCGACGCAAGTACTGCTGGCGCGACCGTCCTCGAAACCCTAGTCTGGCCCGGAAACCGACGATCCCTGCCCTTTCTGGCGGCGCTCGGGTTTGGGCCTGACCCGGATCCGGACGCTCATCCGATCTACGGGATCCCGGCTATAGAGGGTTATGACTTCGGCACGGAGGACCGTGCTCGATTTACGAGGGGAGTCTGAGGGCCATGCGGGGAATCCTGATCCGCGTCGGAATCATCGGCGCCATCGCCTTGGGGGCGTTCATCCTCAAGCCGTTCATTTCCGGCAATGCCGGGGACCTGACCGTTGGCGAGTGCTTTGACCTGCCGTCCGCCTCGGCGGAGACGGTTAAGGACGTCCAGCACCATCCGTGCGATCAGAACCACGGTGGCGAGGTCATCTTCACGGGCAAGTACCCAGGGTCGAAGACGGACACATACCCGACGGACAACGAGATGACGGCATTCCTGGTCGAGAAGTGCGTTCCAGCCTTCAAGACCTACACCGGCCGCGCCATCGAGACCGAGTCCGTGTACGACATCGCCTGGTTCCAGCCCACGACCGAGGGTTGGCCCAAGGGCGACCAAAACGTCACCTGCTACATCTATCGGCTCGACGAGGCCCCGATCAAGGGTTCCCTGAAGGCGGGCTGAGCTCGGATCTGATGGCTGACGGCGTGGGCGTACCAGCCAGAAGCAGGTAATCCCGCGCTACGGGGTCCGGCGCGGGCACCAGCCACGAGCCGCCCACCGCGGGGACGAGCTCCGTCATCGCTCGGCTGGTTCGGCGCGTTCCGGAGTTTCGCCGACGAACGGCATGTTCTTCCTGCCTGCGGCATCGACGCTCATCTTCAGGACCGCGGTCTTCGCTGCAGCCACCTCGCGAACGTAGGCCGCGGTTTCCTCGGGCTCCATGGGGCGCCCGCGCACGATCTGCTTCGGGCGGCCGACCTGGAGCCAGGACAGGTGATAGCGATCCATGCTCCCCCACGCCCTCGAGAGAAGATCGTCGGATAGCTGGAGCCACGTTCGAAGGGCATCGAAGGACGGGTTCCCCTGCAGCCGGGCACCCTCCTCGATGAGCTGGTTTGTCCGCGCGATGAGCTCGCTGCGCGTCACGGCGCGGTCACGACGCGTGTCACGTGCCGGCGCCGGGCGTGGCGCGGCCGATCACGGCGTCGACTCGCCGCGAATGAAGGCCTCGCGGTCCGCGCGGGCCCGCATCGTCCTCGGGCCCGGTCGCCCATCGCCGATCGGCTGGCCGTCGAACCGGGTCACCGGCAGGATGCCCGCGAC
>JBDTOJ010000109.1:0-8060 GCA_039933295.1 Chloroflexota bacterium | reverse complement strand
GAACGAAGCCCTCGAACCCGAGCCGGAGCAGCCCCGCGTTGAGTGGGTGGATGCCATCGATGTCCTTGGCCGGGTCGATCGCGTCGATGACAGTGCGAATGCCGATTCCCGCCGGCAGCGGCATCTGCACAATGATCCCGGCAACCTGGTCATCGGCGCTCAAGGTTGCAACGGCCGCGGCGAGCTCGCGCGCCTGACTCGCCGGGTCGTCGCCGGGCACGTCGACGAGTCGCCCAGCGATGCCGACCGACGCACAGGCCTTGAGGATGCGGTCGAGGTACACCATCGACGGTGCCGACCGGCCGCAGACTACAACCGCGAGACCTGGCGGATGGCCCTGCTCGCGAGTGAAGATGGCGACGTCCTCGGCGACGCGGTTGCGGATCTCGTCGGCGATCGGGGCTCCCTCGAGGAGGCGTGCCCGGGTCTGGACCGTCACGCCGGTATCAGGCAACGGAGCCGGATGGTGCGCCGCTTGCCAGGGGTGCCCGGAGCTCTCCGCCGGCGACGACCTCATGGGTTGTGGCGGCGAGGGTTGTGATCCGCTTCATGAGGAACTCGAGCCGCTCGGTGATGTCGGCTGCCCATGCGTCATCGCCGACCGACGGCAGATTGACGAGGACATTCGCGGCGGCGCCCTTGGCCGCAGCGACAGCGAGCAGTGCCGCGACATCGAGATCGGACGAGGCATTGACGTTGCAGCGCGCCGCCAGGAGCTCAGCCCCCTCCACGACCTCGAGACATGCTTCGACGCAGCGGAACGGAACCTCGGACGCCACGCGCGCAGCGTTCTGCATCGCGTCTTTGCGCCTGGCCTGCTCGTCGGGCGTCTCACGGGGCATCTTCATGGCCGCGGAGAAAATGGCGTAGGCCGCGGCGTCGTCGTCGGCGATGGCGAGGAGGCGATCTGCCAGCTCCGTACCCGCCGCCTTGGTGCGGCGATGGACATCGGCGTACATCACGTAGCGCGGCCGACCTTCGGACAGGGAGGCGACCATCGCGATGAGCGCGGCACCGAGGCTCGCGGCAACTGCCGAGGCACTGCCGCCGCCGGGCACGGGCTCCGCCGAGGCGAGGACGGTGACGAAGCCATCGAGCGTCAGGTCCCGAAATCGGGATGGACTGTCTTGCACGTCGCCAATTGTAGGCGCGCCGGCCCGCAAGGCGGCGGAGCCGGCTGGCTGAACGGGCCCGACGCCGATGAGGGCCCTGGAGCCCCGGTCGCCACACGAAGTGAGCCGGGCACGGGGCGAGCGCGACTGGTCACGCCCGCCCCGCCACCGACTGATCCGGCGGCGGAGGAGCGCCGCCGGTGGGCACCACCCATGACACGTGGGAGTCCGCGTCGTGGGCGCGATGAAAGCTGTTGTGGTTGCTGCTCTACGGCGCTCTCCGCGTCCGTCCTCGGCCTGTAGCGAACGGTAGCCCTGAACGCTCGAGGGTCAGGCGGCGCGTACCACCTCGTCGACACCCTCGATCGCCCAGCGGCGCGTCCGATGTCGGTAGGTGAGGGTCATCCTGGCCAGCGGGGTCTGGACGTCGAAGATGGTCCGCGGACCGACGACCGCCGGAAACGCTGAGGTTTCACTGCGAACGCCGACGACTTCCGTCACCGGGACACGCTGGTCATTCCACGTGATCTCGCGCGGGCTGCCGTCAAACCAATCGGCTCGCACCTGTACGCGGACCGGCTCAACTCGGATCATGGCCACGATTGGCTCCTTCCGCGGGGGCGGTTCGGCTGGGCGCTCAGTCGGCCGGGCACTGGACAACAGAACGGTTGTTCGATATGACCGGAGACTAGACCGAACACCTGTTCGATGTCAAGTACTGATTGCTCCGTTGCGCACACCTTCGGATCCGGGCGTGCCACCTAGCCTGTCACGACAGAATCCGGCGCGGCGCTAGGTGGACGAATCGTCACCGGCTGCGGCGAGATCGACCGTCTCGCCAGGGTCCGGATCGACCTCATCGGCAGCGCCCGTGTCCGCTTCAGCGGCATCACGCGTGGCGGACCCGGCGGCGAGGGACCCGGCGGCGAGGGACCGGGCGGGCGCCTCGCCCGGACGTCGCTTGCGCCCGCTGCGTTCCAGGTCCGCGGCATGCTCCCCGCGGAGCTCCGCGGCCGTGCCGTGGTCTCGCTCGAACGGGGCCGGCAAACCGGTCCGCAAGAGTCGAGCCCGCGTCACCGCGCGCGGGCCGTAGCGACGCCGAAGCTCGTCAGCGGCTTCGGTGGCCCGGCGCTGGCGTGGATCGTCGGGTTCGAACAACCCGAGTTGCTCACGCTCGCCGAAACCGGACGCCGAGATGCCGACCAGGCGAATCCGCTTGCCCCTCGTTTCGGGCCGGGACAGTTCGAGCGCGGCGCGCCAGATCGGCTCGGTCAGGTCGGTCGGTTCGACCAGCGTGCGCTGTCGGGTGACGGTGTGAAACGCCGTGTCACGAACCTTGACCGTGATCGTGGCCGCCTTCGTGCCCGCCGCGCGAATGCGCCCGGAGACACCCTCGGCCATGGCCAGCAGCGTCCGTTCGATCACCTCGGGGTCGGACGTGTCGACGTCGAAGGTGTGCTCATGTCCGATCGATTTCGCCGCGTCCGGATCGGCAACGGGATCGGCATCGATCCCGTGCGCGCGATCAATGAGGGACGCGCCGTGCTGGCCGAGCCGTCGGGTCAGGGCGGCTCGATCCATCGCCGCGAGGTCCCCGATGGTGCGGACTCCGAAGTCGGCCAGCGCGCTCGCGGTCTGTGGCCCGACGCCCCACAGCCGGGAAATCGCGAGTGGCGCCAGGAATTCAGCCTCTTCGCCGGGAGGAACGACGACCAGGCCATCCGGCTTTCGAAGATCCGACGCGATCTTCGCCACGAGTTTGGTGCGAGCCACGCCGACCGAAGCGGTGAGCCGCAGCTCGTCGCGGATCGTGGACCTGATCCGAGCGGCGATCGCGGCACCGTCACCGAAGAGTGCGCGTGATGCGGTGACATCGAGAAAGGCCTCGTCGATCGAAACGGGCTCGACGACGGGCGTGAACCGCCGGAGGATCGCCATGACCTCGCGGCTCACGCGCTGGTACGTGGCGCCATCGACCGGCACGAAGACGCAGTCCGGACAGAGGCGGCGCGCGGTTCGGATCGGCATGGCCGAATGAACCCCGAACATGCGTGCCTCGTAGGACGCCGCGCTCACGACCCCTCGATCGCCGGTTCCACCCATCCCGACCACGACGGGCCTGCCCGCCAGTTCCGGGTGGTCCCGCTGTTCGACCGCAGCGAAGAACGCATCGAGGTCAACGTGGAGGATCGTCCGCGGCGTCACCCGACGATTGTCACTCCGCGCCGTGACAACGTGGTGGCATAAGGTCCGTGCCGGGGCGTAGTCATGCGGCGGGGGGCTCCAGCGGCGCGCGGGCTCCCCGCCCCAGCGGCGCGCGGCCCTCCGCCCAGCTTTCCTGCCACATCGACACTCTGGGTCGCCAAGGCACGCTCGGAGCCGCTGCCTCGCCCGGTCGCGGTGCATTCACCGGTATCGTCCCTCGGGGCTGAGTACGAATCGGAGGCCCTGGTCACGGTACAGACCAAGTTGAGGCGCCGTTTGTTGGCCTCAGCGACCGGGGATGTCGAAGTGGCATGAAATTGCCCGCTTGCGCCCGCTTGCGCCCGCTTGCGCCCGCTTGCGCCCGATTGCGCCCGATTGCGCCTGTTTGCGCCCGGACGCGCCTCCGTTTGCGCCCGGACGCGCCTCGGAGCCCACGCGCTCGACGTGCGACGTGTTCGCCTGGGGATGCAGATCGATCAGGACCGCGTCGACCGAAGGAAAGCGAGCACCGCCAACACGCGTCGATTGTCGTCCTCCGCCGGTTCAAGGGCGAGCTTCGAGAAGATCGCATTCACGTGCGTTTCCACGGTCTTCGTCGCAATCCCGAGACGATCACCGATGGCCTGATTTGAGCGGCCTTCGGCGAGCAGCTCGAGAACGGCGCGCTCGCGCTCCGTCAGTTCAGCCATCGGCTCTCGTCCGGCAGGACGGAGCAGGCTCGCGACGATCCCGGGATCGATCACCGTCTCGCCGGCGGCGACTCGCCGCACGGCATCAGCGAATACGCCGGGATCCGCCACGCGCTCCTTGAGCAGATAGCCTGCGCCGCCTTGCATATCCGTGACGAGCTCGGTCGCGAACACCGGCTCCAGGTACTGCGAGAGGACGAGCAGACCAATCGCGGTGCCGTGCTTGGCGCGGATCTCGCGTACGACGTCGAGCCCCTCGGTCGTATGGGTGGGCGGCATCCGGATGTCGACAATCGCGACATCGGGGCTGATCGAGTCGACGATCGCCAGGAGCTGCGCAGCGTCGCCTGCGACGCCGACAATGTGGTGGCCCAAGCGTTCGAGCACCCGCACGATCCCCTCGCGGAGAAGCAGCGAGTCGTCGGCAATGACGATGCGCAGCGCGGTCGTCGGGGCGTCGTTGCTCATTGGGCCGTCGGAAGGTCAGCGACAAGCCGCGTTCCGGCGCCTGGGAGGCTGGTCACGTTGAACTGACCGCCTGCCGCCGCGACCCGGTCGGCCAGTCCGCGCAGGCCCGACCCGTGGGTCGTCTGTGCGCCGCCTCGGCCATCATCCTCGACCTCGACGAGTAGCCGCCCGCTCCCGGCAAGGAGACGGATCGTCACGTGGCGAGCCTGTGCATGCTTGGTCACGTTCGCCAGACCCTCTGCGACCACGAAATAGGCGGTTGCCTCGACCAACCGGGCGAGGCGCCCGTCGAGGTTCAGTTCGACGCTCGTCGGTGTGGGGCAGCGTGCCGCGAGAGCAGTGACCGCTGGACCCAGCCCCGACTCACGAAGGATGACCGGATCGAGTCCGTGCGCGAGGGCCCTCAGCTCATCGATTGCTCCGTGGAGTTCGATTTCGGCGGCCGACAGCTCGTCGCGGATTTCCTTCGACGCGTCATCGCCAAGGCTGTCACCGAGCATGCGCAACGAGATCGCAAGCGAGACCAGGCGCTGCTGTGCGCCGTCATGCAGGTCCCGCTCGATACGCTGGCGTTCGGCATCGGCAGCATCGACGATGCGCGTCCGGGAGGCACGCGTCTCCGCGAGCTGAGCTTCGAGCGCGAGCGTCAGTTGCTCGTTATCGATCGCCAGCCGCACGGTCGCAGCGATGGCGCTGACAAGCCCCGGATCCTCGAGCAGCGAGGTGTCATGGAGAATTACCGCCACCGTACGACCTCCTGACAGGATCGGCGTCGACATCGATCGTGCCGACGAATCCGGCATCGCTGTCAGGACTCCCGCTTCGTTGACCCATCCGGCGCCCTCCTCGGCCGGGTAGAGAACGCACAAACCCGGGTCACCGAGCGCACGCCGGAGCGCCGGTTGGAGCTGCGCCCGCAACGGGTGCTGCTCGAAGCCGGTGACAAGCTCGACCACCGCTGAGCGGGCCGTCCGAAGCATGAACGCCCCAACGAGGAAGCCAATGGGCGCCGCGCTGCCCCGGATCAGGTACTCCGGGATCGGCCACCAGTCCGTATTCGCCCAAGGCAGGAGCTGGAGGTGGAAGTTGCCCTGGAGCCAGGCGCCGAAGTCGAGCAGGAAGCTCATGACCGCCCACGCAAGCCCACCGGCAACCACCGGGCGGAGCACCCGCCGAGTTGCAACCGCATCCGACCGCAACCGGGCTACGGCGAGCAACCCGACGGCGAGGATAACGGCGCCCTTGAGCAGGTCCAGGTCGAGGACGAGATTGGCTGCGAGCGCGCGGTCGTGGACCATGAGGAAGGGGTTCGGCGTCCCGTTGTCGGGGTACCATCGGCCTGGGATCGCGACCGCGAAGAACGCGATGGCCCTCGCCGCGTAGGCCATGGCGAGTGCGGCCACGGCGGCTCGATGGAGGTGGCTCGTGAGGCGACCGCCGGGAAACGAGAGCAGCGCCGCGGCCAGCAGGATGTCGTACCCGCCGCGCAAACCGAACGACAGGAGCGGCACGATCGATGCGGTCGGGAAGACGAAATACAGGTCGCCGACGTACCAGAGATAGCCCGCGAGGACGAGCCACGGGCCGGTCCGACTCTCACGTCGACGGCTCCAGGTGACCAGCCCTGCCGCCACCAGGATCCAGCCCGTCACGGCATCCGTGGCGGATGCGAGCGCATCGGTGTACGTGTCCGGGATCCACAGCCACGATGTCGCGAACACGATGACCGGCGCCGCGATGAGCAGCCGGCGCGCGGATGTCATGAACGCGCCAGCATCGCGGTGATCGTCTCGATCGATAGATCGGCCTTGCTGATGAACCCGTCGGCGCTCGAGGTTCGAATGCGCTCGAGGTAGTCGTCCTCGGTGTGGGTCGAAATCAGCAGGATGGATCCGAGCATCCCGCCTCGGCGCAGCCCAAGCGCGACGGCAAAGCCGTCCATGTCGGGCAGATGGACGTCGAGAAGGGCGATATCCGGTACCCGTCTCGTCGCACTGGCGATCGCGCCTGCTCCGTCGGCCGCCTCGAAGACGCGATAGCCATGACGCTCGAGGAGCCGGCGCATGCGCTCGCGGAAGCCGTCGTGATCGTCCACGACCAGGATGGTCTCGGCTCGAGGGGCAGGAGCGGTTGGGTCGCCGTCTCGCATGATCGAGATGCTGGCAGGCCGGGCACCGAATGACCACAGGGAAAACCCGCGCCATGGACGCGGGTCGGCACCCTCGTCGCGCCGCCGGCCGGTCCTGATAGTCCAAACGGTCAACCATTCCAAGGAAGGGAGCATCACATGCACGGACATCGGCGGATCGGCCTCCTGGCCGCAGGCGCGGCGCTTACCGCCTCCATGCTCGGCGCTGGCGCGGCGGTTGCGGCAACCCCCGCCACGGACAGCTGGACCAATCACTACGCCGGGCCTGCCCTCGACTGCCCCACGTTCACGGCTTACGGTGATTGGGTCATCAATCACAGCCTCACCGTGTACCTCGACACGAACGGGGAGGCTCAGGGCGACCTCGAGCGGGTGGAGTTCGCGGGCCGGTTCTACAACCCTTCGACTGGTACGTCGGTCGCGGACCGGGGCAGCAAGCGCTTCCGGGATACGTTCGCCGCGGACGGTTCGTACGCCTCCACGGTCATGACGTACCAGCGGACCGATCAGTTCGTCCACGAGGCCGGCCGAGTGGTCCTTGGCCCACAGGACGCCAACGGCGACCAGGCTGAGCTTCGCTCGGTCGGACACGAGGGCTTCAACGACGCCGGCGTCGCGGCCCTCTGCACCGCGCTCGACAAATAGCGTTCGAACCATCGCAACCACCCAAACACCCAGGGAGGCGTGATCGGCCCCGACCGGTCACGCTTCTCGTTTCCCGTGTCCCGTCTCCCAGGAGGACGCTCAGATGCTCGGACGAGGCTCATCCGCAACCATCCTGCTGCTGGCACTGGTCGCGGCAGCCTGCAACGCGACCGGCGATGTACCCGGGGCGACTGCCCGTCCGACCGCCTCGCCCACCGCGAGTTCGGCTCCGGCCATCTCCACCCCGGTCGACCTGCGCGGAACGTGGACCGCGGATGTCCAGGGAACCACGGCCTCGTCGGGGATGTGGACGATGCTGATCTCGGACTCCAACGTGTCGCTTCAGAATCCGGTTGGCGGCGATCCCTTCACCCTTGATCCCATCTCGATGTCGGACGCGGGCGTCACCTTCCCGGCGGCTGCGGACTGCCCCGACCAATCGGCCGTGACCGAAGGCAGCTACACGTTCACCCTCGATGGCGAGACGCTGCGCATCGTCCTGACCAGCGACAGCTGCGGCGACCGGAGCGCCGTTCTCGTGGCGGCTCCCTGGAAGAGGAAGGGCTGATCCGGGACCAGGCTCCGTGAGCCGCCGAGCGATCGCTCGGCTCCACGGCACGGCACGGCACAGGCCCGCCGCGGCTCGGCACGGGCCCGCAGCGCGGCTCGGCTCCACGGCACGGCACGGCACAGGCCCGCCGCGGCTCGGCATGGGCCCGCAGCGCGGCTCGGCCCGCCGTTTTCCTGCCATATCGACACCCGGGTTCGGCAAGGCTCGCCGCACGCCAGGAT
>JBDTOJ010000108.1:0-12654 GCA_039933295.1 Chloroflexota bacterium | reverse complement strand
CGGCGACGCCGGCCGGCCCTCCAGGTTGCCGGGATGGGTGGACGCCTACGACACGATGGTCTCCGCAGCGTGCTCGAACTCTCGCTCGATCTCGGTCAGCGTGTCATCCGCGCCCATGACCCGTGGGCCCTGGAAGTGGCTCTTCGCGTAGCCGTAGTAGTAGATCGCCATGAGGGCCAGGGTGATCAACATGAACGTGATCGAGATGTTGCCCGACGTCGGGAAGCTGAACAGGATCATCAGGACGATGACCCAGAACAGCGCGATCATCGCGATCGGGCGCGAGAAGCGCCCGAGGCTCCAGACGCGATGGCTGATCCATTCCTTGGTCGTGAGACCGAGGTAGATCGTGATCCCGTACGCGGCGTACAGGAAGATCGTGCTGATGGCCGTGACGATGACGATGGCCGTGCCGCCGCCGGCGAGGAAGGCCACGATCGTCAGGATGAACGCGCCGACCACCATCGCAATGAGCGCGTTGGCGGGCGTTCGGTACTGGTGGTTGACCTTCTTGAGCCAGCCTGAGCCAGGCATCCCGTCATCACGAGCGAACGCGTACAGCATCCGTCCGGCCGATGCGACCGAGGACAGGCCACAGAAGCTCATGGCTATGGCAATCGCGCCACCGAACAGGCCACCGAGCCCCTGTCCTAGATTCTCGGTGAGGATGTAGTTCACCGCGGCGTTATCACCGAAGTAGTACTGGCTGTACTTCGTAGGATCGTCGAGCTGCCCGAACAGAGGCGTCAGATCCGGCAAGTGCAGGGTCAGTGCGAGCAGGAAGACGAAGCCGACAACCGCGGACACCGCGACCGACAGGAACAGGCCCCATGCGCTCGCGACTCGGGCACCGACCGTCTCCTCGGCCACGTGGGCCGAAGCGTCGTAGCCGGTGTAGGTCCAGTTCGCCAACAACAGCGAGAAGAAGAACGCCAGGAAGACCGGGTAGGTATTCGCGGCGCCGAACAGGAAGCTGAACCATGGCTTGTCCGCGCCGGGCGGCACCGTGATGTCCCACGAGCCGAGGGTGTCCTGCGGCTGGATGGCGAACAGCTTCAGGCCGGAGTCGACCTCTGTGCTCTTCGTGCCCAGGAGGAAGAGGGAACCGGCAATCAGGATGACGAAGACGATGTGCCACCAGACGCTGACCTGGTTGAGCATCGCCACGATCCTGATTCCGACGATGTTGAGGACCAGCTGGCCCAGCATCAGGACGGCCATCGTCAGGAGCTGGCCGGAGATCAGCAACGTGTCGCCGATCTTCAGAACTTCGGTCGTGTTGGTCAGGGCGTTGTTCGTCAGCGGGCTGATGATCGTCTGGTTCAGGAAGAACGCCGCGGCAAAGTTGATGCCGGAGACGATCGCGAATTGGCCGATCAGGTTGAACCAGGCGGTCCACCAGCCCCAGTTCTTGTCCTTCATCTTCGACGCCCAGTAGTACAGGCCACCGGCGGTCGGATAGGCAGACGCAATCTCGGCCATCGAGGCTGCAATCGTGAGGACGAAGACGGTGACGAGCGGCCAGCCGATGAGGACGGCGGCGGTGCCGGCCCACGCGAGGCCGTAGTCGTACAGAATGACCGCGCCGGTCAGGATCGAGATGATTGAGAAGCTGATCGCGAAGTTGCTGAACCCGCCCATCGTGCGGAACAGCTCCTGCGCGTAGCCCAGTTGGTGCAGGTCCTTGATGTCCTGCTGGATCACATCCTCGCGGGATCGACTTTGCATGGGACCTCCTCGCATCCGGCCGCCGGCCTCCCGCCGATCGCGGCCCATCCTCCGGGTCGTGAGCACGCCAATGGGCCATTGGGAGCCCGAACCAGCGTGTGCGCTGAACGTTGCGCGACTATACGCGCGCCGCAGGGGCGATTGGAAGGGTTTTTGCGCGCCTCGATCGGGTCCAGCGATCGAGGAGTCGTCAATGACGAGGCCGATGCCTCAGAAGAGCATCGTTGTCCCGTCGGGGAGTTCGAAGTCGAAGATGCCGGGAGCGAGGATGGCGTTCGGCTGAAGCGAGGTCACGACGGCTTCGCGGGTGACGACGGCGCCCATCGACTCGGTCAGACGGGTGATGATCCCCTCCGCCCGATCCACGGCGATCTGGATGTGGAAGTCCGGTCGATCGGCGACTCGTTCGATGGTCCGCGGATGATCGCACTCGACGATGATCGCCTCGCGGCCGGCCACGATATCCGTGCCCGAGATCCAGGTCTTGCCTGTCGCGAGGACGTTCTGGCAGTAACCCGCCGGGTGGACGAAGAGTTCGGGCAGCGTCTCCAGCGGCAACGGCGTGAGTGGCTCGTAGACCCGAGCGCTGCCCGGGAAGTCACCGTCCAGCCCACGTGGGCGATTCCGAACCGGCCTCGTCGTCCCGAGCTGATGGATCCCGGAGTAGGTGATGATCGTCTCGCCGTCGCCGACCCAGACTTCGAAGTTGCCCGCAACTCCGCCCTCTGGCTCTGTCGTGGTCACCCGCGCGTGACCCGGATGCTGGATCGAAACGTCGATCGCTACGACATGGCGGCCTCGGACGCCCTCGGTCCGCTCCTCGAGGTGCATCCGGAGCGTCTCGAACCGCAGTTCTGCATCCCGCATGAACTCGAACAACTCGGCGACCGTCGGCAGTTCCGTCCCGAGCGCCACGATCGAGGGGGCGCGCCGATTTCCGGACATGGGCACGAGCGCAGCGCGATCCCAGAGCCGAGTGGTCATCGGCCGGATTGTAACGGGCCGGTTGCCGGTTGGCACTGCCGCGCAACTTCACCCTTGCGGCGTCAGAGTGGCTGGCCACCGCGCAGGCTCGCCGCTTGGAAGGGTCCCGCATCGGTATCCGCCCTGCTCCCGTAGACTCGGCGCGTGGAGATCGACGGCGCGCATTTTCGGCAGGTGATGGGTCGTTTCGCGACGGGCGTCACGGTCGTGACGACCCTCGCCGAGGGGCGCCCAGCGGGGATCACGGTCAATGCCCTGTCGAGCGTCTCCCTCGATCCGCCACTGGTCATGGTCGCTCTCGACCGAAGCAGATTCATCACGCCGCTCGTGCGCGCGAACGGTCGGTACGCGGTGAATGTTCTCGGCGACGGCCAGCAGGCGATGTCCGACTGCTTCGCCCACGCAGCGGTGAAACCGGGTCGCGAAGATTTCTGCGGGGCCGCCTGGGCACCAGGTCCGACGGGCCTGCCACTCCTCGAAGGCGCGATCGCCACGCTCGAGTGCACGATCGTCGAGACGTTCTCGGCCGGCGACCACGACCTGTTCATCGGCCGGGTCGATGCGATGGACGCGGCCGGCGATGACCCCACGGCCCATGGCCCGTTGCTCTACTTCCGGCGCCGCTACCTGCGGATCGAGCAGGCGGTCCATGCCCCGGTGAAGGGGAAGCCGGAAGCCTGACCATGGCCACGATCCACGCGAACGACCTGGACATCGGGTACGACGTCATCGGCGCCGGACCGCCGATCGTGATGCTCCACGGCGCGACGTCTCTCGGGCGCGAGGACTTCGCCGCCCAGATCCCGCTCTCCTCCAAGGCCTTCCTGCTGCATCTGCCCGACGCCCGCGGTCACGGCCGGACGCGCTGGGATGCAGCGGATGGGTTCCGCTACGACTGGCTGGTTGATGACCTCGTCGCCTTCGTCGACGCAATCGGACTGCGGACGTTCCACCTCCTCGGGTTCTCGATGGGCGCCATGACCGCGCTGCAGTTCGCGTCGCGCTTTCCCGAGCGCGTCAGGACCCTCGTGGTGATCGGGATCACGACCCAGCGCGAGCCGCGGACCGGGGTCATGCGCGGCTTGATGCGCCCGGCGAAAATCGAGGCCGAGGACCCGGCGTGGGCAGCACGCCTCGCGCGTCGCCACGACGAGGGCCAGGGCGTGGGGGGATGGCAGCGGCTGCTCCCCGCGATTGCGGCTGATGTCGCGGCCCAGCCGCTCATGACCCCACGGGACCTTCATCGAATTGATGCGCCGACGATGGTCGTGTGCGGGGATCGGGATCCGTTCGTGCCGGTCGATCATGCGTGGGGCATCTCACGCCAGATATCGGGCGCTCGGCTGTTCGTGGTGCCTGATTGCGGCCATGAAGTCACGGTCAAGCGGCCGGGACTGTTCAACGAGGCCCTCAGTGGCTTTTACCGCGCCACTGAACGAGAGGCCGCGCAACGGGCCGCCGCTCATTCGGGCGACGCCCCGAAACCTGAGAGGAGAACGCCATGACCACGCTGTTGGTGCTGTATCGCCGGCCCGAGGGCGGTCCCGAGGCGCTGGCCACGCTCGAGCGTCGGTATCGCGAGGAGCACCTGCCTCTGGTCGCCGACACGCCCGGACTGCGCTCAACGCAGATCTGGCGGGTGTCCGAGGCGCTCGGCGGAGAGACCGACCTTGCGATCGTGGCCGCGATGGGCTTCGACGATCGGTCGTCCTTGGACGCCGGGCTCCGGTCCGATCCGATGCGGGCAGCCAGTCGTGTGCTCCGTGACATGGCGCCGGACCTCGCCACGTTCCTGGTGCTCGAGGACGCCGCCGATCTGTTGAGCGACGGATGAGCCCCGCAGGAGGCTTCCCGCGCAGTGGATACTGGACCACACCACGCAGAGGAGTGTCGTGACCGAAGCCAGCGCCGATCCCCGTCCGCCGTCGATCCGTCTGGAGTTCCCGGCCATGGGTGGGGCCGGGCCCGTTGATGGTGTCGCGCTCGTGACCCTCGACCGTCCGAAGGTCCTCAACGCACTAGATTTCGCGATGATCGCGGAGCTGACCGACGTCCTCGAGGCCCTCGATCGTGATCCGACCTGCAGGGCAATCGTGATCACCGGGTCGGGCGAGCGGGCGTTCGCGGCCGGCGCGGACGTACGCGAACTGGCGGTCCAGACGCCGGCATCGCTTCTGGCCGATGACCATTTCCATCGTTGGGAGCGGATCAAGCGCATTCGCAAGCCGATGATTGCGGCCGTCCGTGGGTTCGCGCTCGGTGGTGGCTGTGAGCTCGCCATGACCTGCGATCTCATCGTCGCCGCGGACGACGCCCAGTTCGGACAGCCCGAAATCCGGCTCGGGGTCATTCCGGGCGCCGGTGGGACCCAGCGCCTGACCCGCGCGATCGGCAAGGCCAAGGCGATGGAGATGGTCCTGACCGCCCGGCCGATGGGTGCCCTTGAGGCGGAGGCTCACGGGCTCGTGACCCGGGTCGTCGCACCGACCGAAACCATTTCGACGGCGCTCGAGATCGGGGCAGCGATCGCAGCGATGCCACCGCTCGCCGTGATCGCTGCCAAGGACGCAGTCAATCGCGCCGAAGAGCTGTCGCTCGGGGCGGGGCTCGAATTCGAACGGCGAAACTTCTATGGCCTGTTTGCGAGCGAGGACCAGAAAGAGGGCATGGCGGCCTTCACGGAGAAGCGACCGGCGACCTGGAAGGGTCGCTGAGCCAGCAAGGGGGACTGATGGCCTGGGATCGAGATCTTGGCGACGAGCCTGCGCCCGCGTGGCGTGATGAAGCTCCCGACCCCCTGGCGCAGATTGATCCCGACGCTCCGGTGAGCGGGCATCGCCGACCGCCAGAAGGCCCGGTTGGGCCGTCACATGCCCCCGAGCAGGATTGGGACGCCGCCCGCACCGTCCTGGTGCCGGTGCTTCGCCCGATGGGCACGATGGGGACGCGGCTCGACACGCTTGACGCGGAGCGCCTGGCGTCCGAGGGCATGAAGTCCCACGCATCGCCGATCCTGGATCCCGGGCCATGCGGCCTCATGGTCGGCTATGCCCTGCGGGTCAGTTCGTTCGATGTCCACGTGAACGCCGATCACCTCCTGGCTTGGGGAACGACTCCGGACGAGCTTCGCAGCGTCGCCGCGGCGAACCTGGCGCAATGGTCCCTGTCGGCGCCGTGGACGGAGGAGGTCTCCGGGAATCGGCGGCTCCTGTCTTCGGCAACGGGCGATGGCGATGACGCGGTGCGGATCCTGTTGCCGACCGTACGCGCCCACCTGACCAAGGAATTCGGTTCGGACGCGCGCATCCTCCTCGGAATCCCCGAGCGGGACCTGCTTGTGGCGGGTGCCCTGACGGCCGACGATCCTGAATTCGCAGCGCTGTTCGCCGAATTCGTTCGCGAGGCGTCGACCGACGCCGATCACCCGCTCGACGGTCGCGTCTTCGAGCTCGTCGCTGGACAGTGCCAGGTCTTCGAATGGTGAATCGAGCGGCACGCTGCGGGCACCGATGACCGACCCGCCGACGGGCGAGATCTCCGCGCAGGGCACGAGCCCGCGCGATGTCCTTGTCGATGTCGCCGATCGCGTTGCGACGATCACGCTGAACCGGCCGGCGTCGCTGAATGCGCTGAATTACGCGATGAAGAGCCAGTTGCTGGAAGGGTTCCTCGATCTGGCCCGCGACCGCTCCGTGCGAGTCATCGTCCTGACCGGTGCAGGCCGCGCGTTCTCGGCCGGCCAGGACCTGCGCGAGCGCCTCGAGCCCGACGCGCCTCCGCTCGATGAGGAACTGACGCTTCGGTACAACCCGATCATTCGGGCCATTCGGGACGCGCCGCAGCCGGTCATCGCCGCGGTCAACGGGGTCGCCGCAGGCGCGGGGGCATCGCTCGCATTTGCCTGCGATCTCCGGATCGCGTCGGAATCGGCCAGCTTCGTCCTGGCATTCGGAAGGATCGGCCTCGTGCCGGATAGCGGCGCGACCTGGACCCTGCCCCGGCTCGTTGGTGCCGCCCGGGCCGCGGAGATCGCTCTGTTGGGTGGGCCCGTTTCGGCTGCCGACGCCCTTGCGATGGGCCTGGTCTCCAGCGTCGTTCCGGCCGACATGCTGGCTGCCAAAGCTGCGGCCGTGGCCTCCCGGGTCGCTGAGCTGGCCCCAGGGGCGACCACGATGACCAAGCACCTCATCGATCGTGCCTTTGACTACGACCTCGACGCGGCGCTGGCGGCCGAGGCTGAGGCGCAGGGCATTGCCGGTCGTGACCCGGATCATACCGAGGGCCTGACCGCGTTCATCGAAAAGCGATCTCCGCGATTCTCGACCGACTGACCGGGGAGCTCTCCCCCGACGACAAGGTTTCCGAGGACGTCGCCCGGAAGGCCGCAGCCCGGATGTCGCTGCGCTGCTCGATGTAACGGGACCCTGGCCGCAGCGTCATATGTTCATGAGCGCGATTCGAAGAGAGGCATCCCTTGGTCGCGCCGCCACGCGAGGAGCACGCCATGCCAAGACAGCACCTTCCGCCGCTGATTCGGGCGGTCTCCGTTGCCACAGCCACGATCGCGTTGTTGATCGTCGTCGCCGCGCCTGCGGCAGCCAGCGGACCACCGCATCATGTCGTCACCCGAGGAGACGTCGTCGCGGCGTTCGAGGCACGGACCACTGGTGGTTACCTCAACCTGCTGAACGGTCGGACCATCGCTGCGCCCGTCCGTGGACTCCTGGATGGCCGGATCAGTTCGTTCACAGATCGCGCGTATTGCAGCAGCGATTGGCACTATCTGGGTGTAAGTCTCCTCGGAGACGGCGGGCACCAATCGGCCTCCACATATCTGGGCATGACGTCGATCGACTTCTTGATCGATGGTGTCCCTGTGGCCCCAACAATGCGAACAGCCGTAAAGCCTTTCGTCGGAACCGGGCTCAGCGGCCAGTTCGGGATGAGTGTCGGCAGCCTCGTCGCACCCGGGTCGATCCTCGCGGGCGACCACACCCTCGTGACCCACATCAGCACCCCGGACTTCGGGGTCGAGACGCTGATCGCGAACTTCAGCTTGACCCAAGCCGCCTGTTCCTGACGAGCGTGCGTGAGTTCGGACTCCCTGCGGATTGGATGTCGGCGGGCGTTGACACCCGGGATCCTCTCGGTCTAAGGTCGACCTAACGATCGTTCGTTCGGAAGGAGCGTCCCGCTTCATGGTCGAGGTCTCCCGTCGCCGCGCCATCGAGGATGTCGCCTCGGATCTCTTCCGTGCCAACGGGTACGCCGCGACGAGCATCCGGGATATCGCTCGCGTCCTCGATCTTCAGGCGCCTAGCCTGTACGCGCATGTCACCTCCAAGGAGGACGTCCTCTGGGCAATCGTCGATCGAGCTGCCGCCCGGTTCGAGGCCGCAGCCGACCTGGCTGGTGGGCGAGCGGGCGACCCTGAGAGCCGCCTCGCGGCTCTGGTCCGGGCGCACGTTGCTGTGATCGCCGCCGATGCCGGCGCGGCGGGCGTCTTCGTGCACGAGTGGCGCGCCCTGGGGGACGACCGCCGTGCCGCGATTCTTGCCCGGCGCGACGCCTACGAACACCGGTTCCGCGCGGTGATCGAGGAGGGCATTGCCACCGGTACGTTCGCGATGACCGACCCAGGGCTCGCAGCCACGGCCATTCTGTCGATGCTCAACGGCATCCCGGGCTGGTTCGACCCAGCTGGTCGCCTCGGGCCGGATCGAATTGCCGACCACTTCGCCGATTTCGCCTTGCACCTCGTTCAGGGAGCCGATCGATGACCGATCCCCTCGCGCTTGAGCCAGTCCTTGCGCCGACAGACCCGGGGGCGCGGCCATGGAACGAGGACCTGCCGCACGACGAACGCTTCGAGCTGTTCGAGGCGCACGTCCGCGGAGGCGGCAAGATCGAGCCCAACGACTGGATGCCGGATGAGTATCGGACCGCGGTCCTGCGCTTCGTCGAGATGCACGCCAACTCGGAGCTGATGGGCGTCCTGCCGGAGCGCGAGTGGATCATGCGGGCACCGACGCTACGCCGGAAGCTGGCACTCACCGCCAAGGTCCAGGATGAAGTCGGGCACGCCCAGCTCCTGTATCGCGTTGCCGAGGACCTTGGCAAGCCACGCGAGGCGATGTTCGATGACCTGCTCGCCGGCACGACGAAGTTCCACAACGTCTTCCACTACCCGACCAGGACCTGGGCCGACATCGGCATCATCGCCTGGCTCGTGGACGCGGCGGCGATCGTCGCCCAGCAGGCGCTCCGCGACTCCTCGTACGGCCCGTACGCCCGGACGATGCAGAAGATCTGCTGGGAGGAGTCGGTCCACATCATGCACGGGCGCGACGTCGTGGTGACGCTGATGACCGGCTCGGACACGCAGCGCGCGATGGTCCAGGAGGCGCTGAACCGCTGGTGGGGACCCCTGATGCAGATGCACGGCCCGCGGAGCGATCGCACGAAAGACCGCGACCTTTATTGGCGGATCAAGGCCAAGACCTCGGAAGAGCTTCGCCAGGAATTCCTGACGATCTACGTGCCGCGGATCCTGGAGCTGGGGCTGGTCATCCCGGATCCCGAACTCGTGTTCGACGAGGCGGCCCGGGAGTGGCGCTACACCGACCCGGACTGGACGGAGCTCCGCACCGTGGTCACCAACCACGGCCCGATGTCCGAGGAGCGGCTGGAGTTCCGGCGCCTGAACCGGGCCGCGACCGCCTGGGTTCGCGACGCGATCATGTCCGAGCCGAGGGCCGTCGCATGAGCGGCGAGGCGGATGTGACGGCCGACGAAATCGCCCGGATGGAGGACGAGGGCGACCCAAATGTCCAGGCGCTCCCGGGCCCCGAGGGGGAGTCGCCCCGGACTGGCGTCCTCGAGCCCTACGAGGTCTTCCGGCAGGAGAAGGACGGCGACCCGATGCGGCATGGCGGGAACGTGATGGCGCCCGATCCTGAGCTGGCCCTCCACTACGCCCGCGAGATGTTCGGGCGACGCCAGGAGAGTGCGAGGCTGTGGATCGTGCGGCGCGCGGACATCGCCGTCCTCGACGACCTCGACCTGCTCAAGCCGCCCCTCGACCGCTCCTTCAAGAAGCCGGGCGGCTACGTGATGCGCGACAAGCTTGCCGCGGCGCGGGAACGAGCTGGCACATCCAAGCCCGCGGCGCGATCCGAGTCGCATGACCGGTCCGGCGGCCGCCGGTCCGGTGGCGAGGGCCAGACGTGAGGCGCGGTGCAGGCCTCGTCGCGCTGGCGGCGGCGGCCCTGGTCCTGGCTGCGGGCTGCGGGGTCGCGCGGGTCCAGCAGGCACCGGAGGACGATCTCTCGACCTGGAGCGCCATTCCGCTGCCACCGGATGCGGGCCTTACGGCCCAGGTGGTGAGTGGCCAGTCCGCCTGCAAGGATCCGAACGGCGGGCCGATTCGCGTGCTCCTGCAGGATCGCCGGACCGCGCTCACGGCGGCATTCCTCGTCAGCGGCAAGGACCTTTTCGGCAGCTGCTTCGTTACTGCGCAGGGCGGTTCGAGCGGAGGCAGCGGCCCGCTGCCCGATCCGATGACGGCGGCACTCTCGATCGACGACAGCGGCTTCGGCAACGTCGCCGCCGGTACCGCCCGGGAACTGGGCGGCCGTGTCGCCGCTGGCGTGACTCGTGTCGTGGTCGAGTTGAAGGATGGGCGGATGGTCACCGCTTCGGTCGTCGGCGGCTACTGGCTCGCGTGGTGGCCCAACGACGTCGCCGCCAGCGCCGTGACGGCTTTCGACGCCGCGGGCGCCGAGATCGTTATCGTTGAGCCGCCGAAGTGACGCGCGAGTCGGGTGCCCCGCGTGCCGTGCGTCCACTCGACGCGCGGACGACCGCCGCTCTCGACGCATTCGTGCTCTCGATGGCGGACGACGAGTTCGTCATCGGGTTCATGGATTCCGAGTGGACCGGCATCGCCCCGATCCTCGAAGAGGACGTCGCGATGAGCTCGATTGCTCAGGACGAGCTCGGGCACGCGCGTGCCCTGTACGAGTTGTTGGCCGGTCTGCTCGACGACGGGCGCGATGCCGACGCGATTGCCTACGATCGGGAACCCGAGGCGTACCGCCACGCACGACTGCTGGATCACGGGCGCGGCGACTGGGCCACGACCGTGGCGCGACGGTTCCTGTACGACACCGCGGACGCTGCGCGGCTCGCGTCAATCGGCGATGGCTGGCCGCCCCTCGCCGAGTTGGTGGCAAAGATCCGCCGCGAGGAGCGCTACCACGTGATGCACATGACGCTCTGGGCCGAGCGGCTCGCAAACGGCGGAGGCGAGGCGCGTTCGCGGTTCATCGCCGCGCTCGAGGAGCTTGCTCCGGACGCGGGCTTTGTTCTCGCCGCGCCGAACGGGGAGTCAGAGTTGCTCAAGGCTCGGGTCCTGTCGCGCCCGATGGCAGAAGCCGCTTCGGCGTGGCGTTCCGAGGTTGCCGCGGTCCTCGGGCCACTCGGGATCACGCTCGATCTGGGGCAGGGTGGCGTGTCGCGTATCGGGGCAGGGCCCGCCGCGACGCGCAAGCCAACAGAAGCATTCGTGTGGCTCTGGGGAGAGTTCACCTCTGTCCGTCGTTCGGAGCCAGGGGCGACATGGTGACCCAGGCAGGCGAGGCGGCGTCTCCGATCGCAGCCGTCGCAGGCGCAAGGCCTTCCCCACTGCCTGATGCGACTCGGCGCATCACCACCGACGAAGTTCGCGAACTGCTCCGATCCGTCGCCGATCCGGAGATCCCGACCGTCTCGATCGTCGATCTCGGTATGGTCGAGGCAATCGAAGTCGGGGACGAACACATCGACCTCGAGCTCCTGCCGACCTTCGTCGGCTGCCCGGCCCAGCAGATCATCCGCGACTCGGTCATCGATGCCCTGGCGCCGCTCGGCATTCCGGTCCGCGCCGAGTTCACCTTCCGCGTGCCGTGGACCTCGGACCGAATCAGTCCGCTCGGCCGCGAGCGCCTGGCAGCTTCTGGATTTGCGCCGCCCGCCGTACCCGCCGAGGTGCGTTGCCCGTACTGCCGGTCGGCGCGTGTGGCCATGGACAGCGCCTTCGGCCCAACGCAGTGCCGCTCGCTGTTCTATTGCCGCGACTGTCGGCAACCGTTCGAGGCCTTCAAGCCGGTCTGAGCTCCGGTGTCCGGTGCCGGCCTGTCCATCCTGGGTCGGCCCGGCCCGGGCGATCGATCCCCCGGTGGGGCCGCAGCGGCGCGAGGCTTCGTTGCGCCTTATCGGAGATCAGCACAGGCGATCTTGGCGCCGCCCGGTGCATGAATGACCACAGACACGGCCGCTTCACCAGCGGTTGAATCGACCGAGGCCCGGCCACTGCCGATGCCCTCTGCATTCGTCGTGAATCCTGGCCAGATCTCGTTTGGCGGTGTCGCCGGGCCGGCGGTGTCGAACTTGTAGTGGCCATCGGCGTCACCGACTGCGCAGGCCTGCTGGTGGACATGGGCGCCATATACCTGGTTGGGCGCCAGTCCCGTCACGTGGACGGTCACGATGGTCTTGCCGTCGGCCGTTCTGACCATTTGTGCGCGTCCTGACAAATCCATCGCGGAACCAGCCGCGAAGGCGTGGATCTCGCCACGGGTCACGACCGCCCCGCCTGCCATGACCGACGGAACGAGAGCAAGAACAGCCAACAACGCCACGAGTGCGGGGCGGACGACTCGGTTCATGGATGTGCTCCTTCGAAATTCCCGACGCCGGCGCGATCGATGCGCAGAGCGCTAAGGCCCAATGCGGCCCACCCGGCCGGGAACATGAGGATCCCGGTGAACATCGGGACGATCTTGATGGGCGACGCCAGCGCGCCGCTCGAGGCGCCGAACAGCGCGAGTACGGTCAGAACAGCACCTGCGGCGAGGAGGCCCGAGGCAGTTCGCGACAGGCTCCGGGCCCGCCACGTGGCCA
>JBDTOJ010000107.1:0-4266 GCA_039933295.1 Chloroflexota bacterium | reverse complement strand
GCTGCGGCCGGTGCCGCGGGCCGCCTCGGCGGTCCCGTGCTGCTGGTCCGGGCAGGATCCATTCCGAGCTCGATCCAGGCCGAACTCACCCGCCTCAGCCCAGGTCGCATCGTCGTCGCCGGCGGCGCCGCCGTCGTCTCCGACACGGTCATGACCCTGCTCGCGGGATACACGTCCGGGACCGTCACCCGCCAATGGGGGGCCAACCGGTACGCAACGGCTGCCACGATCAGCGCAGAGACGTTCGTGCCAGGTGCACCGGTGGTGTACGTGGCGACGGGCGCCAACTTCCCGGATGCGCTCAGTGCGGCAGCCGCTGCCGGCCGCCTCGGTGGACCGGTCCTCCTGACCGGCTCATCCCTCTCTTCGGACACCACGACGGAACTCAGTCGGCTCCAGCCGAACCGGATCGTCGTTGCCGGTGGGACCGGGGTCGTCTCGAACACCATCGTCACGCAACTCGGGGCCTACGTGCCCTCCTGAGCGCCACTGGCTGCACGGGATCGGGCGGGCTTCGGCCCGCCCGGTTCGTTTTCCCGGCCGGGTCGGCTCAGCCCGGACGTTCTCGCCTGACGGCGACCTGTTGACCGCGGATCCGGGCCCGGCGCAGCGCGTCAGCGACGCCGTCAACGACGGCGGCCTGAACGTCGACCAGCGCGAAGTCATCGAAGATCTGGATTGCGCCGACCACCGAACCTGGGACGCCGGCCTCGTTCGCAATCGCGCCGACCAGGTCGCCGGGTCGCAGCCCCGCCCGACGGCCACCACCGACCCATAGCTGGACCCAGCCACCGTCCGGCACGGACGGGTGCATCGGCCCCGGTGGTCGGGCGCCGCGCGGGATCGGGCCCGAGCGATTGCCCTGAAAGCCGCCTCGTTCGCGATCAGGCCCACCTCGGTTGGTCCCGAAGGCCGGGACCTTGCCACCGCCTGGCCCGCCGCGACCCGGTGGCCCCTGGCGTGGACCGGGCCGCAGCCCCTGTTGACCACCGACCCCCGATCGGGAACCACCCTGCTCGTTGAGGAACGCCGGCGCCAGCTCGACGTCATCGGCCGGGGAAGCGGCCGCGCCATCGACGAGCGAGATCGCCGCGAGGGCGATATCGACGAGATCGAACTCCTCGGACAGTGGCTCGACGACGCCCCGGAACCGATCATGGCCACCCGCCAGGAGTGCCTCCCGCAGGTTGCCACGGGTGATCTCCGCACGTCGTTCCCGAAGATC
Source organism: Chloroflexota bacterium (assembly GCA_039933295.1). Lineage (GTDB taxonomy): Bacteria > Chloroflexota > Limnocylindria > Limnocylindrales > CSP1-4 > UBA5189. The sequence goes on along the minus strand of JBDTOJ010000107.1, from coordinate 3,041 downwards.
AGCGACCGTCGGCAGGCGCTCGATCTTCAGCTTGGTCCGCGTCGCGGTCTCGATGTTGCGAAGCAGGCGGTGCTCGCGGGGCTCGACGAGCGTGATGGCGACGCCGTCGCGTCCCGCTCGACCGGTCCGACCGATCCGGTGGACATACTGATCGGGATCCGGAGGGACGTCGTAGTTGACGACATGGCTCACGTGATCGATGTCCAGGCCACGTGCAGCGACATCGGTTGCGACCAGGACATCGAGCGACCCATCTCGGAACCGTCCCATCACCCGATCGCGCGATTCCTGGGCGAGGCCCCCATGGAGGGCGCCGGCATCGTGGCCGCGCCCGCTCAGCGCCTGCGCCAGGTCGTCGACTTCACCACGCGTTCGGGCGAAGACGAGCGCTGAGGTCGGATCTTCGACATCGAGGATCCGGCACAGGGCGGCCAGCTTGTCGGGTCGGCGCACGACGTACGCGGTCTGGCGGACCCGGGCGACGCCGTCACGCGTGCCCTTCTCCGCGTGGACGCTGACCCGCGCCGGTTCGCGCATGTGGCGCCGCGCGACCTTGGCGATCGTCGGTGAGATGGTGGCCGAGAAGAGGACCGTCTGTCGCTCCGCGGGCGTCGCGGCGAGGATCGTGTCGAGGTCCTCGGCGAAGCCCATGTCGAGCATCTCGTCGGCCTCATCGAGGACGACCGCTCGCACGTTGGTGAGGATCAGGGTCTTACGCGAGAGATGGTCAACCGCCCGCCCTGGGGTCGCCACCACGACGTCGACGCCACGGCTGAGGCCCTTGAGTTGCTGGTGGATGGGTTGGCCACCGTACACGGGGACTACGCGCAGCCCGAGCGCCCGCCCGTAGCTCTGAAACGCTTCTGCCACCTGCATCGCGAGTTCCCGGGTCGGGACGATCACGAGCGCAGTTGGGGGCCCGCCCATCGGCCTTCCCGGTACCAGCGCCGCAAGGATGGGGAGCGCAAACGCCGCCGTCTTGCCGGTGCCGGTCGGCGCCTGGGCGAGGAGGTCGCGACCGGCAAGAAGGAGCGGAATGGCCTCTCGCTGGATCGGCGTCGGCTCCTCGTAGCCGAGGTCGGCGAGCGTCTTGAGGAGGGGCTCACCGACGCCCAGGGTCGCAAAGCCATCAGCACCGCTCGACCCATGGCCTGGCTGCGTGGCCTCGGGATCTGCACGGGCGCCCTCGAGGTCCGCACTCACCGGTTCAACCGCGTCTTGGGCGGCGACGAGTGTGGTGTCGGCCGCTGCCATGGCGGCATCCTTCGATGCCTTGCGTGCCCTGGCCTTGGGAGCGGGTGTCGGCGGCGCGACCGGCTTCTTCGATGTCATCGACGTCAGTGTGACGCCAATGACCCGTCGGGGCACCGGGCGGGCGATCGTGGTCCGACATCGGCCCCATCCACCGCCCGGCGACCGCGAACCTACATCGCGTTGAAGGTCTCCACGACCTGGACCGAGGCGCCGCCCGCCAGGACAGGGCAGCCCTTGGCCAGCTCGACCGCGGCGTCGAGTGAATCGGCCTTGATGATGCTGTAGCCGGACGGGCCGGCTGCATCGTCACTCACGGTGCCATCGGTCCCGATGCGGCGGGTCTTGGAGGCGGGGTTCCCGCCATCAACGACAGCGTCACCGAGCTTCGCGAACCAGGCGGTCCACGCCTGCATGACCTTGGCGCCTTCTTCCTGCGACTCCGGCATGCCGCCGCCGTGGTACACGAGCACGAAATTTGCCATTCCAATGACCTCTTTCCGAGTTTCGGGGTGCCGCGGTCGTCTGCCGCTGTCTATGGGTCCAACGAACAGTCGTGAGCCGAATCGACACCTCTATTGGGGTCGCCGCGCCTTGTCCGTTCGCACGGCGTATCGTCCCCGCGTCGAGCGTCCTCAAGGGAGTTGACCACCATGCCTGCAGGTTCGGCGACGCGCCATCGCCACACCGTCAATCAGAAGCTCGTCGATGAAGCGCCCCGGTCCGCCCGGATCGCGGACGCCGTGACGGCCTTCATGGGCAGCTGGACGTTCATTGCGATCCAGACGGTCATCGTCACGGTCTGGGTGGCCGGCAACGTCTTTCTGTTCTTTCATTTCGACAAATACCCCTTCATCTTCCTGAACCTCGCGTTCTCCACGCAGGCGGCGTACGCGGCGCCGCTGATCCTGCTGGCGAGCAATCGAAGTTCGATCCGGGACCGGATGACCCTTGAGCATGCCGCGGCAGAAGCGGACATCGAGGAGAAGCAGAACGAGGAGTTGCTGTTCGGGAATCGGGAGATCCTCGAGCGTGTCGTTGCCCTCGAGCAGCGGATCCTTCAGCTTGAGACGAGCATCCTCGCGAAGCTCGACGCGCCCAGGGGCTGACGCCATCGCGGCTCGCCGCGGCACGCGACCGATGCCCGCTGGTGCATGATTGAGCGCCGGCGATCGCCGCAGCCGGGACGCTCAGGAGTTGCCGATGGATGTCGATGAGGTCGTTGCCCAAGCCCGCGAGGATGACGTCAGGCTGATCCGGTTCCTGTACTGCGATCCGTCCGGGATCATCCGCGGCAAGAACGTCCACATCGACCGTCTTGGCAACAAGATTCGCGAGGGCGTCGGACTGACCCGGGCCCAGAACGCGGTCAACATGCTCGAGCAGTACGTGCCGCTTGAAGGCATGGAGCCGGTCGGCGAGATCCGGATCACGCCCGATCCGGACACCTACACGGTCCTGCCCTGGCTACCGCGGACCGCCGCGATGCTCAGCGACCAGTTGGGCCACGACGGGCTCGACTGGGGCAGTTGCACGCGCAGCTTCCTGAAGCGAGCAATCACGGCTGCGGAGGACGCCGGCATCCGGGTCATGGCGTCCTTCGAGAACGAGTTCTACCTGGCCGAGGAAGTCGACGGCGAGGTCTGCCCCTATCAGGACGGGCCGGTCTATTCGTCGATCGGGATGGACCGCGTCGCGTTCGTCATGGACGACATTGTCGATGCGCTTGAATCGCAGAACCTCGAGGTCGAGCAGTCGATCAACGAATACGGCCCCGGTCAGCAGGAAAT
>JBDTOJ010000106.1:0-9850 GCA_039933295.1 Chloroflexota bacterium | reverse complement strand
CCGGCCGCTGCCACCGCGGGACCGGCCGCTGCCACCCCGGAACCAGCCGCTGCCAGCGCGGCGGTCGAGCCGGTCGAGGTTCCCACGCCGACCGCCTGATGGCACTTGGCGCATCGCCGTCTCGCCGGTTCGCCTCGGCGCGGGTGTTTGGGAGACAACAACAACACCAGGAGCGAACGCCACAGTTGCTCGCTGCGGCCAATTGTTGCCTGTCAGTCACGAGATCGTCGCCAGTGGCGGCACATGGGCTCGTTCGAAGTGCATTTGTTGACTGTCAGTCAACGGACCCGTCGGCCGAGCCGTCGGCTGATCCAGCAGCCCCTGAAATCCCGGGTTGGCTCCGGATCCGGCGTAGAATCGATGCTCACCCGCCGACCATTCGGGGTCCGGCGACGCGCACTGGAGTTCAGCACCCATGAAGCTTTTCCTCGACACTGCCGACATCGAAGAGATCCGCACGGTTGCCCGCTGGGGCGTCCTCGATGGCGTGACGACCAACCCGAGCCTGTTCGCGCGGACGTCGGGCATGACCTACGACGAGGTCCTCGCCGAGATCTGCACCATCACCGACGGTCCTGTGTCCGCCGAGGTGGTTGCCGAGGATGCCGAGGGCATGCTCAAGGAAGGTCGGCACTTTGCCAAGATCGCCGACAACATCGTGGTCAAGGTCCCGATGTCGGAGACCGGGCTCGAGGCGATCAGCCGGTTCGCGGCCGAGGGCATCAGCACCAACTGCACCCTGATCTTTACCGCCAACCAGGGCCTCCTCGCAGCCAAAGCCGGTGCTTCGCTCCTGTCGCCGTTCGTCGGCCGACTCGATGACATCAACGAAGAGGGGATGATCGTCATCCGCGAGCTGTCGGACATCATCCGGTTCCACGACATCGAATCAGAGGTCCTGTCGGCCTCGATTCGTCACCCGCGACACGTGACCGACTCCGCGCTCGCCGGCGCCCACATCGCCACAGTGCCGTTCAAGATCTTCCAGATGATGGTTCATCACCCACTTACGGACAAGGGCATCGCCCAGTTCCGGGCGGACTGGGACAAGGCACGCAAGGCCCTCGACGCCGCCAAGAACTGATCCTCGACCTGCCCTGTCAGGAGTCGCGTCAGGGGCGCCGGCCGGAGTGCAGGGTGACCATCCCGAAGGTCAGTGGCGTCCAGGCGACCTCGACAAGCCCCGCCTCGCGCATGATTTCGTCGATCTGTTCGGGCGGCGGATACGCGCGCACGCTCCGGATCAGGTAGCGATACGCATCGCCCTGACCGGCGAGCTGGCCGATCCGCGGAACGACGGCCTCGAACCAGGCCCGGCCGATGCGCCCGATGACGCCCGTTGGCCGCGCAATCTCCAGGCACGCAACGATCCCGCCCGGCCGGACCGCCCGACGCATCTCGGCGAACCCGCGCCCGTAGTCGGGCAGGTTTCGCATCCCGAACGCGATCGTGGCGGCGTCGAACGTCCCGTCCTCGACCGGCAGGTCCATCGCGTCGCCGACGACGTAGTCGATACGTGGGAATGCGGCAGTGTGGTTCTGCGCCCGCGCCAGCATGCCGGTCGAGATGTCCACGCCCAGGACACGCCCGCCGGGCCCAACCGCCCGAGCGAGATCGCGTGCCACCACGCCCGTTCCCGAGGCAACGTCAAGGGCAGACATGCCCGCTTCAAGCCTGGCCGCAGCCACCAACCGTCGCCGCCAGCGTGGTTCCTGGAACCCGGAAATGACCGCGTTGAGCGGCTCGTAGCGCCCTGCGATCCGATCGAACATCGCCCGGACCTCGGCGGTCGGCGCCTGGTTGCCGGGCGACGCAACAGGCCCGGCCGGTCGATCCTGCACGTCGCCCCCGGATTGATCGCGCGGATCGCTCACCACATCACTCGTGGCACCAGACGCCCGCTCGCATCACGCGACGGACCATCAGGTCGGCACCGAACTCGACGAGATCGGCCCGCTGCCCGACGGCGAGCCGGCCGCGATCTTCGATTCCGAGCATGGCGAGCGGGTTCCGGCTCGCCGCGCCGATCGCATCGACGACGTCCATTCCCTCGGTGACCATGTTCCGAACGGCCGTGTCGAGCGCGATCACCGAGCCCGCGAGGGTGCCGTTCGGGAGCGTACATCGGACACCGCGAACCTCGACCTCGAGTCCCCCGAGCGACATCCGACCGTCGCCGATCCCAGCCAGCGCGACGGCGTCACTGACCAGGATCAGTCGCTCGCGCGGCTTCGTCCGGCGAACGATGGGCCACAGGGCCGGATCGACGTGCTCGCCGTCGGCGATCAGCTCCGTGTAGGCGTCGTCACGTGTCAGCGCCGCGACGGCGAGGCCGGGATTCCGATGCGTCACGCCGCTCATCGCGTTGAACAGGTGGGTTGTGGCCGAGGCCCCGGCGTCGTACCCAGCGTGCGCGGTTGCCAGCTCAGCCGCCGAGTGACCGAGCGAAACCCGGACGCCGAGTCGGCTCAGGCGCCGGATCAGCTCGAGCCCGCCCTCGAGCTCCGGCGCGATGGTGATCAACCGGAGTCCCTCGACCAGGGGCTCGATCTCGGCCCATGCGGTGGCTTCCGGGATGGCCACATGATCGGGGTTGTGGGCCCCTCGCCTTGCCGGAGCGAGAAACGGGCCTTCGAGGTTGAAGCCGAGCGGCATGGCGCCATCGTCGGGTGCCCGCGGGATCCATCCTCGAACCCGGTCCGCGAAGGCCCGTAGGTCCGCAAGCGGCGCCGTCACGGCGGTCGGCAGGAACGAGGTCACACCCCGACGCAGCAGGGCGCGCGCCATCCCATCGAGGTCGTAGGTCGAGCCCATCGCATCGTGGCCGCCCCAACCGTGGACGTGTACGTCCACCAACCCCGGCGTGATGAACGGGAGCGCGCCCACGGCGCGTGCATGGGCCGCTGCCGGCTCGGGCGCATCGTCGAGATCGACGGCTGAGATCCGGTCGTCCTCGATGCGCAGGCGGCCGGCGAGGACCGCCTCACCCAGGACCAGCCGCCCTCGAAGGTCCAGGGTGCTCACGATCGGGAACCGTCCAAGCGTCGCCCTTCATCCTCGACCTCGAACGATACCTCGAGGGCATAACGAACTGCGGCATATCGTGATGCGGTGGCCTCGACGGGGCGGGCCTGGGTGTCCACGATCACGCGACGTTCCACCAGGAGCGGATCGCCCCGCCGAAGGTCGAGGAGACGTGCATCGGCGGCGGTTGCTACGGCTGCCCCGATCGTGCCCGTTCCGGTACTGAGTATCAGGCCTCCACGCGCGACGGCGTCGTGGAGTGAGCCTCGCTCGAGGTCGGCGGACATCACGGATGCCGCACAGCTGCGGATCAGGATGGCCGTCTCAATCGCGATGGGCTCACCATCCGCCATGCGAACACGCCGGACCTCGATGACTGGCGTGCCCGGGCTCAGGCCGAGCGCCGTTGCCTCTTCGCGTGTTGACGGCCGGATCGCTCGTGCAAGGAGTCGAGACGACGGGACCCGGCCCTGGCGTTCCATCTCCCGGCTGAAGGTCATGAGTCGGTCCGTGCGCCGATGCGTCGCCCGCTCGGCGACGAAGCTGCCACGCCCCGGCTGTCGCGTCACGATGCCTTCGTCGGCAAGTCGTTGCATGGCGCCGCGAGCCGTCATGCGGCTGACGCCGAACTCCGCGACGAGCTCGGCATCGGACGGCAATCGGTCGCCCGGCTTCAGCGTGGTGATGCGTTCGCGGAGGACCTGTTCGATGCGCCGGTGCTGAGGGACATAGGCGCTCGGTTTCATGCGGGCGATCCGCGGGGGTGGGTGACGGTCCCATCGATCCCCGGCGTCGGTTCCGCCGGCCACGGAGCCCACGCCGCTGGGGTTCCCGGGCTGATGGCCTCCTGTCCGTCCATCGACTCGGCGCCATGAACCGCCGCTCCGATCGCGCCCGCCCAGACGCCCAGTTCCGCCAGCACGATCTCGACTTCGTCGAGCGCGGTGGTGTGGACGCGTCTCGTGATTTCGATGCGGATGGGCTCGAGAATGAGCTCGCGGGCCGCCGCGATCCCCCCGCCGATCACCACGCGATCCGGCGAGATCAACGTGATCATGTTGCCGATGCCGATCCCCAGGTAGCGCCCGACGATTTCCAGGCCCCGCTTCGCGATGGCGTCGCCCGCGTGCGCCCGCTCCACTGCCGTCTCGACGGTATCGGTGCCGCATGCCTCGGCGATGCGATCGGCACGGGCGAAGGATTCGAGGCAGCCGTTGTTGCCGCAGTTGCAGCTCGGTCCGTCGGGATCGATCGTCTGATGGCCGATCTCACCCGCCGTGCCATCGTGGCCAAGCTGGACCCGGCCATCGATCGCGATGACCCCACCGACACCCGTTCCGAGCACCAGGCCGACCATGGACGAGGCGCCGCGGCCGGCTCCCAGCCGGAGTTCCGCGAGGCCGAATGCGCGAGCGTCGTTGATCATCGCCACCGGAACCCCGATGGCGGTCGCGACGGGCGCGGCAACCGGGCGCCCGGCCCATCGGCCGGGGATATTCACCAGGAACCGGGTGGTGCCCGATCTCGGGTCATACAGGCCCGGAACCCCGATGCCGGCCGAGACGACACCTGGCCACTTGGTGATTGCGGCTCGGCCAACGGAGCTGATTGCCGCAACCACGGCGTCCGGCCCCGCAGCCGCCGGCGTCCGAACCTGGCCGGTGCCAAGCGTTCGCCACATGCCAGCGGCCAGTTCGACGACGGCCCACTTCACGTTGGTGCCGCCAAGATCCAGCCCGAGGTGGCGCGTCATGGCTTACGGCGTCGCGTTAGTGGCAACGCTTTCGGGCGGCACCGCGCCCGTGAACTTGTCCCACAGGGATGCCGCGTTCAGCGTCTGGATGTGATTCATCATGTAGCCCTGACCGATATCGACCGGGTACCGGTCGGCAAAGTTGACCCTCGCCATCGTCTCCTCGCGGGTCCAGCCGGCCGCAACGGCCGCCGCAACCGCTGCCTTCCAGTCGAGCAGGTTCGAGCGCTGGGTGTCGAGGTACTTCGCGGTGGTGACCGGTCCGTGACCCGGCACGACGTGGTCCACGTCGAGTGCCTGGATGCGATCAAGGGCACGGATCCATTGGTCCACGTTCGAGGTCATGAGCCAGGTCTGGCATCCGCTGAAGATCGTGTCCCCGGTGAACACGACGCGCTCCTCGGGAACGTAGACGGCCACCTGACCCGGGGTATGACCGGGTGTGTGGAGGATCCGGAAGGTCCGGTCGCCGACGGTGAGTGTGAGGTCGCCGGTGAACACGATCGTGCCCTTGTTCGGATCGGCGTAGTAGGTCTTGCGATCCGGGACGATGGCCGCACCCTCGGGGTCGTCGGTCGGGATGGCCTCGAGGGCATAGGCGAACGGATCGAGGTCCGGCGTCACGACCATGAAGTTCTCGTATAGGCCGCGGTGCTCGACCACGGCCCCGGCGCCCTTGAAGAAGTAGTTGCCGAAGATGTGATCGACATGGTGCTCCGTGTTGATCAGGTACCGGATCGGGCCGTGCGATTCGGCCTCGGCCCGCATCGCGACGGCCCGCGTCGGCAACTGCGGCGTGTCGATGACCACGACGCCGTCCGAGGTCACCACGAAACTCGGGTTGCAACCGCGCAGCTTCGTGTTCGTGAAGATCGTCGGCGTGACCTGTTCCATCGAACCTGGTTCCTCCTGCCCACTGGGACGTCCCGCTATTGCGTCGCCGTCAGCCCGCCATCGATCATCAGGATCTGGCCGGTCACAAACGCTCCAGCCGCTGAGCAGAAGAGCAGGCACGGACCGATGAGATCGTCCGTATCACCCACGCGCCGGAGCGGAATGCGGTTGACGATCCCGGCCTTGAACGCGGGGTCGCCCAGGAGGGTCGCGACCTGTGGCGTGTCCACGAACGTGGGTGAGATCGCGTTCACGGTGATGCCGTGCTTTGCCCACTCCGTGGCCCACTGCCGCGTCAGCGATGCGATCGCACCCTTCGCAGCAACGTAGGCCGAGTAGCCGGCGTTGATTCCGAGTGCGTGGCGTACGGAGGTGATGTTGAGGACGCGACCTCCATGTCCACCCCGGATCATCGCCCGGACCGCCGCCTGGGTCGGGTAGAGCGTGCTCCGAACGTTGAGGTCGTAGATCCACTCCCATGCATCGGCGGGGTAGGCCTCGGCATCGAACAGGACCTTGCCGGCGCCACCACCGACCGCGTTGACGATGATGTCGAGCCGTCCGAACCGTTCGATCACCTTGGTGACCATCCGCTCGCAGGCGTCGGGGTCCGTGGCGTCGGCGATACACGCCAGGCCTTCCGACCCGGCCGCGGTGATCCGCTCCACGGCCGCGTCCAGCGGCTCCGCTGTGCGACCGGACACGGCCACTCGGGCGCCGGCCTCGGCGAGCCCCACGGCGAGCGCGGATCCGATGGCCCCGCCGCCGCCGACGACGAGGGCGACTTGCCCGTCAAGGGCGAACATCGAGAGCTTGGTCATGGGTTCCTCGCGACATGAAACGTGGAAACCATCATCGACGATCGACAATGGGGTGGTCCTGGGGGTCGTGCGCCGGATCCGACGCGTCGTCTGGCCAGCGATCGGCCAGGTTTGCGCCCGCCGCCCGAAAGTGCTCCTCGAGCGCGGCCACGGCTTCCCCGGGATCCCTGTCCTGAAATGCGGCCAGGATCGGTCCGTGCAGGTCCGCCGCCCATTGCGGGTTGGCGCCCGGGACCACCAGCGTGATGTACGTGCGCAGGAACGGCTCAAGCGAGCGCCATACGCCCTGCAGCGTGTGGTTATCGGCGATCTCGAGGATCCGGCCGTGGAAGCGGGCGTCCCAGGCCGCGACGCCGTGGGCGTCCCCAACGGCCGCGGCCGCCTGCATGGCCTCGCAGAAACCCGCCAGTTCCTCGATGTCGGCCGCGGTCAGCCGAGGCACGGCCAGGCGGGCCGCGAGCGACTCGAGCGCCGATCGGACCGCGTACGCCTCAAGGATCTCGCGCCGTGCCGGGCGGCGCACGCGAGCGCCCTTGAACGGCGTCGTCTCGACGATGCCGAGGGCAGCGAGCGCCCGGAGTGCCTCGCGAACCGGCGCCTGACTCGTGTTGAGCTCGCGGGCGATCTGGGTCTCGACGATCCGCGAGTCCGGCAGGTACTGGCCACTCAGGATCCGCTCGAGGAGCTGATCCATCACCTGGTCGGCGAGCAGGCTCCGGCCGACCGGGCGAGCCGTCGTCATCGCGGCGCTCAAGCCAGGATCTCCACGAGGCCGGCCGAGCCGTCCACGCGGATGCGGTCCCCTGTGGCGATCCGACGCGTACCGACGGATGTTCCGATGACCGCGGGGATCCCGAATTCGCGGGCAAGGACCGCCGGATGTGAGGTCGTTCCGCCGGTGTCCGTCACGAGTCCGGCGATCTTCGTGAACAGGACGACCCAGGCCGGGTTCGTCATCTGGCAGACGAGGATGTCACCCTCAGCCACTTCGTCGAACTCATCGACCGTCATCACGACCCGGGCGACCCCCTCGACGATGCCCGGCGATGCCCCGATGCCGGTGACCTGATGCAGGTCCTCGGACGGCTCCTGATAGAACCGTTCCGGGTAGCCCCAGTTGACGAGGTATGGGAACGCCAGCTGCGAAGTCGTCGCGGTCCCGATCCAGTTGCGTGGATGGACATTCGCCGCGGCGGTCCGATCTGATCGCCGCTCCGCCACGATCGCCGTTGCGTCGACGGCGTCCGCGTTCCCGATGAGCATTCGCAGCTCGTTGTAGCGGAGGAACATCACGTCGTCGGGCTGGGTAAGGCGACTCGCCTCGACCAGCTTGCGGCCGATCGCGATCAGGACGAGCCGCAGATGAGCGTTCGCGCCCTGGTCGATATAGAAGTGGTGGTCGGGCGTGAGCGGGGCCATCCGCAGGTTCGTGGCATTGGCGGCCTGCATGTCCGCGAGCGCGACACCCTCAAGGCCGGCGAGGATCTCAGCCGAGGCAGCGGCGATGTCCGCGCGCATCGCCTCGATGGCCGTCGGGAAGTCGTAGTCGGTCTCGAGATAGCCCCGAACCAGGTCGAGGACGGGTTCGCGCTCCTCGCGGACGGTCGGGAAGATGAACTCGTGGCTCCACACGGCGTGCCACCCGAACTCGCGCTGGTACGGCGTAATCCGCTCATCGATGAGGCGTCGACCGCGCACGGAGCCTTGCAGCGCCGCCGCAATGGCGTCGGCGTCGCCGCTTCGGAAGATCGCGTTGAGTTCGGCATCGTCGCGGACCTCGTTCTTGATCCGCCACAGTGCCTCGATCGAATCCCAGTTCCGATCGGACGCTGAGTTCTGGAGCCGGCCCAGGAGCTCCTCATCCACGCCGCCGCGCACTCGTTCCATCACGGCCCGCAGGTTGAGCGTCGCCGACAGCTGGGCAAAGTTCAGCATCCAGTGGATCTTCCAGTGGCGATCGTGGATGTCGATGGCGTCCTCGAGGAGGCAGGCGACCTCGGCAAGGCTCATGTCGTCCGCGCGATCCAACTCCGCTTCGAGGTAGTCGAAGTTCCGCTCCATTTCGGGGACGAGGCGATCCCGCCACCAGTCGGCGAAATGGGCGCCGTACACCGGCAGGACGGTGTCCAGGTACGCGCCCATCTTCTCGGCGAACGCGCCGTCGCGCGGGACCCGGGCGCCGTAGCGCGAGCTGTATTCCGTTCCTTCGACGCGAATCGTCGGGTCGGCCGGGATCGCGGTCGTGTAGACGTAGCCATTGACGTTCTTGGCCAGCCAGTCGACCGCGAACGGCGTCCCGAATCGCCGGAACATGTGGTCGCAGCTCAGCCACCACCCGCCGATGTCGAAGAACATCGGACTGACCGGATGCGGGATGTGGAGATCGTCGTAGACCCAGAAGAATGCTTTCTCGGATTCGGAGTCCCACGCGACCGGGAACGCCTCGTCACCCAGAAACGTGCCGAGGACCTCGTCCGCTTCAGACATGGGAGACCCTCTGCGGCATCTGGCTCTGGTCAGGTGCGACGAGCTCGAAGATCTCGCGCCTCCGTTCGGCGAGGCGATGAACGGCATCCTCGAGAACCAGCCGGCGCACGTGGTCGGATGCGGCGTGGAGCTTGAAGTCGGTCTCCGACGCGTATTGCTCGTACAGGAAGAACGTCGCGGGATCTTCGACCGACCGATGAGCCCAGAAGAGCAAACACCCGGGCTCCTGCTCGGACGCGTGGACGATCTGGGCGAGCAGATCGGTCACCGCCGCCTCTTCGCCGGGCTTCGCCTTCCAGGTCGCGCAGACCACGTACGCCATGAGCCGCTCCATTCGATCTGCGGGCCTGCCTCCGGGTCGCTCCCGAGTGCCCATCGCCGATTGGCAGGTCATCGATAATCGATTATGCTCGATGTGTTCGACGCTGCCAACCCCGGAATGGCCAGGAGGGACCCGCGGTGACCGCTCCAGCCGAGGCAAAGACGCCCGAGAGCGCGCTATCCGCGATGGTTCGGGCGACCCCCACGGACTACTGGAATGACTCGTGCGGCGTGGCCGAACTCGAGCATGCGGTTGCTCGCGGCGCGTCTGGTGCGACGTCAAATCCGAGCATCGTCCTCGAGGTCCTGCGCCGAGAGCAAGGCCATTGGCAGCCACGCATCCGGGCAATCGCCGCCGCTCATCCTGACTGGACCGAGATCGACGTCACCTGGGCGATCATCGAGGAGATGGCGGTCCAGGCTGCCGCGATCCTGGGGCCCGTCTTCAGCCTTGAGGGCGGCCGCAAGGGCCGCCTGTCGCTCCAGACGAATCCGGCGAACTACCCGAACGCCGAGCGGATGCTCGAGCAGGGCATCCGTTTTGCCGGTC
>JBDTOJ010000105.1:0-22429 GCA_039933295.1 Chloroflexota bacterium | reverse complement strand
CGGACCCGGCCGCAGGCGGCCAGACGAGGAGGGCCAGGAGGGCGACGAACCCGAGGACCGCGGCGAGCCAGAGCAGGCGCCCACGTCGCGCGGCTGGAATGTCGAAACGCGCACGGAGGGCCTCGACCGGCGAGATACGCGAGGCTCGGATCGCCGGCTCCATCGCGCCGGCCGTGGTCACGCCGAGTCCCACCAGAAACGCCAGCACGAGGCTCGTTGGGCTGAGGGCGTCAACCTGGGCCGTAAATCCAGTCAGGGCGCGGATCGAATTCGCCATGACGGCGCCGAGCCCGGCACCGACCGCCAGGCCGAGTAACGAGCCGATGGTGCCGAGGATCGCGGCTCCGACGAGCACGAACCGGAAGATCTGGCCCCGGGTCGCGCCGGCCGCGCGGAGAAGGCCGACCTCGCGCGCGCGCTCGCTCACGGTCATCGAGATCGTGTTGATGATCAGGAACGCGCCGACGAACAGGACGATGGCGGCGAGCCACGCCGTCGTTGCCTGGAAATCAGCCGTCGACGCGCGCAGGCCCGCGGCCAGGTCGGTCGGGGTCGCGAGGACGTACGGCTCCGTCGTGATGACCTCGGCCAACCGCTTGGCGGCCGAATCGGACGTGGAACCGGGCGCCAGCACCACGTCCACACGTGTCACGTCCGCGACCGCGAAGGCGCCCCCGGCAACATCGATCGGCACGATGATCGTCCGGCCTCCGGCCCCAGCGACGGGACCGGCCCCGGCAACGATGCCGACGACGCGGAGGTGCGTCGGGCTCCCCAAGCCAAGGATCGTCAGCTCGGAGCCCAGTCCATAGCCGTCCGATGCCGCGAGCTCCTCGGTGATGACCGCCGACGGCTCGCCGAGGCGGGCGAGGAGCGACCCGCCCACGAGGTCGAGCGGATGGACGGCGGGGTACGTCTCCGGGTCGACGCCAACGACCGTGACGGTTCCGGAGTGCTGACCCGGGGCCGCACGCAGGAACGTCTGGCGCTCGACGATCGGTGACGCGACCGCGACCCCGTCCATGGTCCGGATCGCCTCGACGGTTCTGTCCGACAGGCCCCGCTCAAGGAAGGCCGAGACGCGCAGGTCGGCGTTGCCGACGAGGTCCTTCACGGTCCTATTGATCGCGGATTCCAGGCCCGCGCCGAGGGTCAGCGAGGCCGACAGCACCCCGACGCCGAGGGCAACGCCAACGATCGTCAGGAGCGAACGCAGCGGGCGAGCCGTCAGGGTCCGGACGGCGAGGCTGGTCAGGCCCACGCCGACCTACAGTCCGATCTGGGCAAGCCGCGCGATCAGCGGAGCCGCCGAGTGGTCCGCCCGTCGTCCGAGGATGATCTCGTCCTTGATCTGCCCATCACCGATGACCAGGACGCGATCCGCGTAGGCAGCCGCCCGGGCGTCGTGGGTCACCAGGACGATGGTCTGGGCCGACGCCTCCGCGGTCAGCCAGAGCGACTCGAGGATCTCGCCGCCCGTTGTGTAGTCGAGGTTCCCGGTCGGTTCGTCGGCGAACAGGACTGAGGGCTTCGTCACGAGGGCTCGCCCGACGGCCACGCGCTGTTGCTCGCCTTGCGACAGCTGGTCCGGACGATGGCGCTCTTTGCCGATCAGCTCGACCAACGAGATGACGTCCCGGATCCGTTCCCTCAACTCGCCCTTGTTGCCGTCGAGGCCTGCAATCGTGAACGGCAGGGCGATGTTCTCGTAGACGCTCAGCAGCGGAATGAGGTTGAACGCCTGGAACACGAACCCGGTTCGCTCCCGGCGCAACTTCGTGGCCTCGTCGTCGGACAGGCGGCTGACATCGCGACCTTCGAAGACGACGGAGCCCGACGTCGGCTGATCGAGCCCGGCGAGCAACTGGAGGAGCGTGCTCTTGCCGGATCCGGAGGGTCCCATCAGGGCGAGGAATTCGCCCGACTGGACCTCGAGGGACACCCCTCGGAGCGCATCGACACGCGTCGCCCCGAGGTCGAATCGCTTCGTGAGATCACGCGCCTCGAGGATCGCGGGCATCGGGCCTCCGTTGCGATGGGCCGGCTGGACGGGGTCTCCCGGCAGTGTAGCGATCGGCTGACGGACGGGCCGACAGGCGACCGCTTCGGAACGCGTCGGGCTCACGAACGATACAAACGGCGCGGATGTGCGTCAGCGCCCGAAGTAGGCCCCGGCGACGTCACCGACGATCGTGTCCACGAGGTTCCCGGCGAAGGGTGTGTCGACGACCTGGAGCCCGAGGGCACTGCCGCTTTCATCGACCGGAGGTTTCAAATCGGGCGACGGACCGGGCGACCCAACGGGTTCCGGCGCGCCGCCGGACGGCCCGCCCGCTCGCAGGCCGCGGGCGCCCAGGGCCTCGGCCGGATCACGATCTTCGACGGGGGTCGGGGTCGGCGAAGGCGTCGGCGTGACGGTCGGCGTGACGGTCGGCGTGACGGTCGGTCGTGGCGTGGCCTTGATCCCGGCGGTCGGCCTGGCGGTCGCCTTTGGCGTCGGCTTGGGCGTGGGCTTGGGCGTTGGCTTGGGGGCCGATGCGCACTTGGTGGCGAACAGGACCGTCCACATGTGCTTGTCGTTGACGCCCTGATACGCGCCGATGCCAATGACGGTCCACTTGCCGAGGATGTTGGCACGGTGCCCCGGCGACCCCATGAAGCCATCCTGGATGGTCTGCGTCGCGACATCGTCGGGGAAGGTGTTGGTTCCGATGTTCTCGCCGGCGGCCACGTAGCAGTAGCCGATCCGCTTGAGTTCATCGAAGACCTTGGTCCCGTTGGGCGGGATCGAGTGGCTGAAGTAGTCGCGGTCGACCATGTCCTTGGATCGCCAGCGAGCGACGCTGGTGAGGGTCGCGTCGACCTTGAGCGCCGGCAGGCCGGCAGACGCGCGCGCCTGGTTCGTGAGCTGGATGAGCAAGGTCTCGTCGGCCGACGAGAAGCTGTTGTCGTTCCACGCGAAGACGAGTCCCGGTGTCGCCAACGTGAAGATGAAGGCGATGAGCGCGGCAACACCCCGCAGCGGTCGGCCGGCGCGTCCTGGTGGGCGGCGATCCTGGCGGGTGGCGATCGTCATGTTCCTCGTCATCCGAACGTGAATTGGACCGGCTGGCCCCCGACCAACCGGTCTCGATGCCAACGTAGGCGTCTGCGCGGTGCTGCGGCCCCGTCCGATCGTCCCGTTGCTGATGGGAACGAGGTACCAGCGACGCCAGCGCACCGCACAGCACTGCACGCGACCGCTCACGGTCCGTTCGACGGCGCTCATGGCGGAGGCGGGTCGCGGGGAGGGAAGCCGGCTTCGGGTACACTGGGCGATCTCGCGATTGCTCTGGTGATCGCGTCGCGGTGGCCTTAGCTCAACCGGCAGAGCAGCGGATTGTGGTTCCGCAGGTTACGGGTTCGACCCCCGTAGGCCACCCCAGCTCCCGCTCCCCAGCTCCCACATGAACCTGGACAGGACTTCGATGACTGCCGTCGATTACCGCGACTTCGATGCCCTCACGTTCGACTGCTACGGGACCCTCATCGACTGGGAGGCCGGTCTGCTCGCGGGGCTTCGGGCCTTCCTCGATCCAAGGGGCATCACCGCGTCGGACGACGACGTGCTCGAGCGCTACGCGGCAACCGAAGCCGAGCTCGAGCGCGGTCCGTACCTGACCTATCGCGAGATCCTCGGGCGAGGCCTGACGTCCGTGGGGGCCGCATATGGACAGGTCCCTTCGACGGCCGAGGTCGAGGCCTTTGGCGGATCGGTGGCCGACTGGCCCGCGTTCCCGGACTCGGCGGTGGCCCTCGCCCGCCTCAAGAGGCGGTTCCGCCTCGGCGTGCTGACCAACTGTGACGACGACCTCTTCGCGGCCTCGAACCGACGTCTCGGGGTGACCTTCGACTGGATCATCACGGCCCAGGCGGCGCGGGGCTACAAGCCACGGATCGCCAACTTCGAGCTCGCCTTCGAGCGCATCGGTCTGCCACGTGATCGGATCCTGCATGTCGCCCAGAGTCTGTTCCACGACCATGTCCCGGCCCGGCAACTGGGCATGACCACCGTCTGGATCGACCGCCGGCACGGGCCGGCTGGCTCGGGCGCGACCCCCTCTGCGCAGGCCACGCCGAATGCCGTCTTCACGGACATGGCGTCCTTTGCCGAGGCTGCAACTCGGTCCTGAGCCTCCCGTCGGGTGTACGATCAACGGGTCCGAATACGGCACGTACGGGACCGTCCACGTTTGCGCACCCCGCGCGACAGGATGCATGGGTCCGCGATGGCGCTTCGGTCGGAGGTACCTCATGGCTACCGTCACGTTCGACAATGTGACCAAGCGGTACGGCGAAGTCGTCGCCGTCCGCGAGCTCTCCCTCGAGATCCAGGACGGCGAGTTCATGGTGCTCGTCGGGCCATCCGGCTGCGGCAAGACCACCAGCCTCCGGATGATCGCCGGGCTCGAGGAGATCTCGGACGGGACCCTGAAGATCGGCGAGCGCGTCGTCAACGACGTCCCTGCCAAGGATCGCGATATCGCGATGGTCTTCCAGAGCTACGCCCTCTACCCACACATGAGCGTCTACGACAACATGGCGTTCGGGCTCAAGCTGCGCAAGGTTGCCAAGGCCGAGATCGAGAAGCGCGTCGCTGATGCCGCGGCCATCCTCAGCCTTGAGCCGTACCTCAAGCGCAAGCCGAAGGAACTTTCCGGCGGCCAGCGACAGCGCGTCGCGCTTGGCCGCGCCATCGTCCGCGAGCCCGCGGTCTTCCTCATGGATGAACCGCTCTCAAACCTCGATGCCAAGCTCCGTGTGCAGACGCGTGCGGAGATCGCCCGCCTGCATCAGCGGATGGGCACGACCTTCGTCTACGTCACCCACGACCAGGTCGAGGCGATGACGATGGGCACGCGGATCGCGGTCATGGCCGATGGCCTGCTCAAGCAGGTCGGCACCCCCAAGGAGCTGTACGACAGCCCGAAGAACCGGTTCGTGGCCGGATTCATCGGCAGCCCGTCGATGAACTTCGCCTCGGTCGAACTGGCCGATGGCCAGCTCAAGGGTGGCGGCCTCGACATCGCCCTCCCCGCGCGGCTCCAGAAGGCCGTCGAGGCATCCGGGCATCGAACGTTCGATGCCGGTTTCCGGCCCGAGCACCTCGAGATCGGTGGGACGGGCGAGGGACTCACCATCCACGCCAAGGCCGACGTCGTCGAGTACCTGGGAAATGACGAGCTCCTACACGTCACCATCCCGGGGCACGAAGGCGATGTCATTGCCCTCGTTCCGGCAACTCACAACGTTCATCCGGGCGATTCGGTCGACCTGCACCTGCCCGCCGCGAAGCTCCATCTCTTCGAGACGGAGAGCGGCAGCGCCATCGTCACTGACGCCGCCTGAACCGTTCGTGACTCGCGAGCACGTCGCCGGCGGCGATCCGCATCCCGCCGACGACCGGCTCCGTGAGACGGTGACCGCCTCACGGACGGTGCACCGTGGCCACTACCTCGAGGTCCGGGTGGACGACATCGCCACGCCCGGTGGCGGTACGAGCACGCGGGACATCGTCGCCCACCCGGGCGCGGTGGCCATCGTGGCGCTGGACCCGGACCATGCGGTCCTGATGGTCCGCCAGTTCCGGCTGGCGGCGGGGCGAACGCTGCTGGAAATTCCGGCCGGGACCCTGGATCGCGTCGCGGACGGAGGCGTCGAGGATCCGGATCTTGCGGCTCCGCGTGAGCTTGAAGAGGAGACGGGCTTCCGGGCAGGTTCCTGGGAGCACCTCGGCGCGTTCTGGACGGCCCCGGGGTTTGCCACCGAGCTGATGCACCTGTACCTGGCCCGCGACCTCGTGCCCGCGCACGAGAACCGGCTTGGGCCCGACGAGGACGAACGCCTCGAGCTCGAGCACATCCCATGGCGCGAAGCCGTGGCCATGGCCGAGCGCGGCGAGATCGTCGATGCCAAGACCCTTGTGGGCCTCCTCCGCCTGGGCCGGATCATGGATCGGGAGGGCGCATCGTCGCCGCTTCCAGTGTCGGAGGCTGGACTCGAACTCGCGCCTGGAGCGAATCGACTTGCCACGGCCGAGTGGACCATGAACCTCGGTCGGCTCATCCGCGCGAATGCGAATCTCGTCCAGATGTCGCGCGGGCTGCGAATGGTCGGCGTCGTTTCCCTGCTCTTCGGAGCATTCCTGTACGCACAGGGCGCGGATCTGGTCGGCTGGCTCTATCCGATGGTATTCGGCGCCCTCATCATGACCGGCCTGTTCAACATCCCGTTCATCTGGTGGCAGGCACGGCGGCGGCCGGACCTCGTCAACGTCGTGCTGCACCTGGAGGCGGATGATCTGGGCGTCCGGATCTCGGCGCCCTATGGGGCCGGGGCCCACCGCTGGGACACGTTCCGCCGAACGAGGCAACGAGGCGGCTTCCTGTTCCTCGACATCCTGACCGGCCAGAACTTCATCATCCCGATCGATGCGTTCGAACCGTCGGCGCTGGCCACGTTCCGGGCACTCCTGCTCCGGGCCGGGTTCTCTCCGGATGGCAAGCCGATCGACACTTCGGGGACGAAGCCCCGCGCCTAGCGCCCGGCCCAGTCCGCGAGGTCGAGACGCTTCAGGCGAGGGCTCTCGGTTCGACCCGGAATGCGGCCCCGCTTGGCGATCGGTTTGCCGTCGATTTCCTTGAGGTCGCCGGTGAAGTCGATCGGCGTCGCGCCGCTGATGTACGACCCCACGGCAAACGAGTTGACCTCCGCCTGGGCGTCCTTGAAGTAGCGGATTCGGTCGGGCGTCAGGCCGCCGGACACAACGATCTGGACCTTGCCGTGACCGGCCTGATCCAGGCGGGCACGGACTTCCTTGACCAGATCGGCGGTGACGCGCCCGCGCTCGGATGGCGTGTCGAGGCGAATGCCATACAGCCGGTCACCGAGGGCATCGGCCACACGGAGGGCTTCCTCCGCCTCGTCCCGGAACGTGTCGACCAGGACGATCCGCGGCACATCCTCGCTCATCTCGCGGTCGAAGGCGAGCGCCGCCTCCACGGTGTCCCCGATGATCAGGACCAGCGAATGGGGCATGGTGCCGGTCGGGTTGAGGCCAGCAAGGCGCGCTCCGGCGGGGGTCGAGGCGCCGACGCAGCCGCCGACGATCGCGGCGTAGTCGAGGACATCGACGATGTCCGGATGGACGTGGCGCGCCCCGAACGAGATGACCGGCTCCGGGGCGGCTGCCTGGACGACCTCGCGGGCCGCTGTGGCCCAGCCGGTTGACTGGGCCATCATCCCGAGCATTGCGGTCTCGTACAGCCCGAAGGCCCGGTAACGCCCGGTGATCCGGAGCACGACTTCCTTGGGTCCGATGAGATCGCCGTCATCGAGGCTCTCGACCATCGTCTCGTCGGCGTTCGCGTCGGCAAGAACCGTGGCCAGGAGCGTCTTGGCCTCGTCGATCCCGCAGAGCACCGCGTCCTGACGGGCGAAGACCTCCATCACGACGAGCGGATTGAGGCCTTCTCGCTCGAGGATGCGCTCGGCTCGCGCGAAGTAGACGTCGGCGGAATCGCCGGACAGGATCTCCCAGGAGGGTCGGGAGCGGTGGCCGGCCATCAGGCCAGCCTGCCCAGCAGCGGGTGCCGTTTCAGGGTCGCGAACCGCACGGGCGGACTGCCTCCCTCAATGTCCGCTCGTCCGTCGACCATCGAGCATGGTCGCGGGCGGATCGGCGCCGAGTGTACCGCACGCCCTCGGACGGCCCCGGCCCGTTGGGCGCTGTCGGCTGGTGCGAATCCCGAACTGGGCCGCAACTCATTCTTCCAGCCGATGCGCGTGGCGAACGATCCGCCGCTTCGGAGCCCGGCGGCGATGGACGAGGAGCCAGAGCAGGACGACCAAAGCGAACGCCAACGTCGCCCCACTGATGACCCGCCGTCCGCCGACATCCTCGGCGCTCGCCCAGACTGCTCGGGCGGCCTGAGCGTGACTGACGGTCGCGTCAAGATCGCCAGCGGCAAATGCCTCGCGGGCGGCCACGATATCCGCGTTGGGGTCGGTGCCGAGCAGGCCGATCTCGGTCAGCGGGCCAGGACCGATCGGCTCGATCGCGACGACGTCGCTGAAGACATCGATGACGGCCTGTTCGGTGACGGCTTCGGCGGCTGCGGCAGCCACACCGGATGAACCCTCGAACGCGCTGCGTAGGGCGGCGGGTGGGCGCAACCCTGCCGCGGCCGCGGCGCGAGTGATGTTCTGACGCTGGTCGACGACACTCATCAGATCCTGCAGTTCGGTCGTGGCGGTCTCGAATTGCCAAGTCCGCATCGCATCGCGCACGGATCGAGGCAGAATCCAGGGAGCGGCGGCCCTGACCGTCGCCGCGTACAGGGCGCGGGCGTCGGCGCGAGCATCGAGGAGCGCGGCGTCGGACGGACGCACGACCCAGGCCCGCCAGAGCCCGTCGAAGGAGCGGCCGGACTCCTCCTCGATCAGGTCGAGGAGCGTGCGCCAGTCGAGGGGTCCGGCCCCTCGCTCGGGCGGGAGTGTGGAGCCCTCCACGAGCGGATCCGGCTGATAGGCGAACGTCCCGGCCGCGGCGTCCCGCCAGGCGGCGTGAAGCGCCGTCGTGCCTGCCCGCGCCTCGATGTCGCGCGCGAGCTGGAGGGCCGCCGCGTAACCGAAATCATCAGCCGATCCGCCGACCGCCCACGCGTTCAACGGGACGGCGTGGCCGAGCGCCTGCACGGTCATGGCCGGCGAGCGGATCTGGATTCCGAGGGCCGTGCCGGTCTCTGCGGTGGCGAGGCCCGCGAAACCCTCGGCAATCCAGCGATCCTCGACCAGGGCGACGTTGAACCAGGCGTGCGCGGCGCCGTGGAGCATGACCGTCGGGTCAGCGATATACGGAATGTCCAGGCGCCGAGCCGCCATGTCGAACCCTCCGGCGCTTTCCGATCCGGTCCCGTCTCCTCCCACCTTCCCGGAGATCGTTTCGCGCACCTCGAGCGTCGGGCCAAGCAACCAATCGACGCCGATGACCGCACGAAGCGCCGGGAGTCCGCGGGTGAGCGTTTCGGAGACCCGGGCTCGCCAATCCGGGTCGTCGGGCCAGGCCCGGATGTGGAGTTCCACGGTCCGCCCCCCGACAGATACGGATTGAACGCCGTCGACCAGCAGTCCGGGCCGATCAGCCGCCAGATCCGCGACAAAGGTGCCCGGCGTCGACAGTGGCGCGCTGACGTAAACGAGGTGGCCGTCGGTTTCGGTGACCGGCCCGGTCAACGGCCCGCGCCCGATCGAGGCGCTGTACCCGGCTGGAAAGCGCACCCGGACCGTCGATCCAGGTACGCCGCTCGCGCCGATGCCCCAAGCGGAGAACAGGACGAGCGATGGAGAGATCCGGAGTGCGCGCTCGGGCGCCCCGCCCGAGTCCACCATATCGAACGTCACCGTCAGGACGATCGACTTCCCCGAGGCGAGCTGCGATCCGAACCGAAGAAGCAGCACGGCCGCACCGGCCGCGCGCGAAGACACCGTGATCAACGGCTTCCCTGTTGCGGCCGAGATGCGCAGATTGGATGCCGAGGCAGGGACAGCCAGGTAGGCACGATCGACATAGAACCGGCGCGTGACCGTGTCCTTGAGCGTACTGGTGGCCGTCACCTTGACCGTCACTGCGATCCGATGCTCGTCCGGCAGCACGTCATAGGTCGTGGACGCGACAACGCTGACGGGCGAAGTCGCCGCCTCTGCATCGTGCGCGCCGAACCCGCCGGCCGCGATGGCCAGGATCGCGGCGATCACGATCGGGACCGGACGACCCCGATTGGGCCCGATCACGCCTCGAACAGCTCCGGAAGTCGCACGGCATACCGGCTCAGGAGGACGTCAGACCGGCGCTCACGCGTCGCGTAGCCCGCCGGGACATGCCCGCCGACCCAGACCCACGGACGCGTCGCGTCGAACAACCGGTCCGCGATGCCGACCACTCTGGCGAGCGCAAGCCCCAGTTCATCCGCGTCGAGCCAGCGCGTCGGGATCTCCACGGACAGGATCGGGCGGCCGTCTTCGGCGAGTGAGAATTTCGCGAGCGGGAACTCGTCATTCCAACCCAGCAGCAACCGGTACGCCTTGCGGAGTCCATCACCGAGCGGGGGTGCCAGGTGGAGCCAGATGATCAGACCGGTCGCGGGGTCCAGGATCAGCGTGATCCGCAGATCAAGGCGGCGACGCCCATCGAGGGCCAGGTCCCAGACCGAAATACCGTCGCGATCGGCGGTCGTCGTCGGGACGATGTCGAGGTCGTGGAGCCAGGTCGCGACGTCGTCGGACGTGGCGACCGCAGGTACGGGCACGCCCGCAGTCTAGCCCGCCGCGATGGTCTCTTCCTTCGAGGCGGGCTTCCGGGACCGGCTCGGGCCCGGCGGAGCGGCGTCGACTGAGCCGCCGGTCGGGACGACCTTCTTGGTGAAGTCCGACGCCCGGACGTTGCCGCCGATCCGGACGTTCCGTCCGATCCGGGCTCCACGCGGGATGACGCTCTGCTTGCCGACGACGGTGATGCCCGTGTTGAGCCGCGTGGGCTCGGCCTTGTTGGGCGGACCGTCCGGGCCCTCGCCGATGATCGCGCCGGGGCCAACGGTGACCTCCTTGTCCAGGATCGCCCGATCGACAACGGCACGCGACCCGATCACCGAGTCGAACATCACGATCGAATCGCGGACGACGGCGCCGACGCCCACGCGCACCCCGGGCGACAGGACGCTGTTGACGACCGTGCCATCGATCACGCAGCCGTGGCTGATGAGGCTGCGATGGACCTGCGCAGTCGGCCCGAGTTTGGCGGGAGCCCGTTCCTCGGACCTCGTATGGATGACCCAGTCCTTGTCATACAGGTCGAGTTCCGGGTGGTCGACCAGGAGGGCCATGTTGGCCTCCCAATAGGACTGAATGGTCCCGACGTCCTGCCAGTAGCCGGCGAATCGGTAGCCGAAGACGCGGGCGCCGGCATCGAGCATCGCGGGGATCATGTGGGTGCCGAAGTCGGTCAGGTCCTCGTCCAGCCACTTGAGCAGGGTCTTGCGGGAGAAGACGTAGACACCCATCGACGCGAGGTCGCTCTTGGGCTGCTTCGGCTTCTCCTGCCACTCGGTGATCCGGTCCGTCTCGTCCATGGCGAGGATGCCCATCCGGGTCGCCTCGGCCAGCGGGACGCGACGCACGGCGATCGTGACGTCCGCACGCTTGCGCCGATGGGCTGCGATGAACGGGGTGTAGTCCATCTTGTAGATGTGGTCGCCGGCGAGGATCAGGACGATGTCCGCGTCGGAATGCTCGAGCAGGCTCCGGTTCCGGAGGACCGCATCGGCCGTGCCCCGATACCACTCCGCCACCCGGCCGCGGGCGATGTACGGCTGGAGGAGCTTGACCCCGCCGCGGGTCCGGTCCAGATCCCAGGGTCGGCCCAGCCCGATGTGGTCGTTGAGCGACCGCGGGTTGTACTGAGTCAGGACGACAACGTCGTTGATGTCGGAGTTGACGCAGTTCGAAAGCGTGAAGTCGATGATCCGGTACTTGCCGCCGAACGGGACCGCTGGCTTTGCCCGGACCGAGGACAGGATCGACAAGCGCTCGCCCTCGCCGCCGGCCAGGACCATCGCGAGTGTTCGCTTCACGCGCATCTCCTCAGCTGAATTTGTCGTTGGGCGGCCAGCGCGATCGTAGCATCGGGCAGGGGCCGACGAGTGTGAGTGGATCGGGGTCTGGCCGGAACGCTCGTCCTACAGTCGGGACGCTCGCCCTACAGGAAGAGGCGCGGGTTCACGAAGGTGCCGCGGAATTCCACCATCCAGTGGAGGTGCGGGCCGGTCGTCCGTCCGGTCATGCCTTCGTACGCAATGATCTGCCCGGCGACGACCGAGTCGCCGGCCTTCACCCGCGGCGGGTACGTCCTGTTGTCCACGTGGGCATACCACGTGATCAACTCGGATGAATGCGCGATGACCACGATCCAGGCCTTCGGGACAGGGTCGTAGGGGTTGGGTCCGGCGAACACGACCACACCCGGGCCGGCGGCTCGGATCGGCGTGTACATCGGCGCGGCGATATCGATGCCCTTGTGGAAATGGGCACAGTTCCCGAGGCGCGGTTCCCAGGCAAATCCGGTGCACCCGAATTCCTGGGTGACCGTCCCGGTCATCGGCCAGTCGAGCGTCCCGTTGTAGATCGATGGAATCGATCCGCCCTTCGCGCGATCGGCCACGATCTGGTCGATCTGCTTCTGAAGTGCCGCCTCGGCCTTCTCGCTGGCAATGATCGCGGAGGCCAATTTCACCTTGTCCCGCGACATCTGCGCGTAGGCGGCCTGCTGGAGCGCAAGCAGGCGCTTCGTCTCCTTCTCCAGCGCCGCGAGCCGCTTCTGCGAATCGGCCAGTGACGCGAGTTGTGTCTTGAGCTGCGCGTGCTGCACGTCCGCGGCCGCGCGCAGCGTCTCGGTCTGCAACCGCGTCGCCTCGACGGTCTGGTGGAGGACCGCGAGCACCTTCTGGTCCGCAACGATCTGCTCGGCGAGGTCACGATCCTGCTGGGCGAAGTCGAGGTGGTAGGAAACCTCGGCGAGAATATCCGTGAACGTTTCCCCGGACAGGAACGTCTCCAGGAGCGAGGTTTGATCGGTGTCGTAGGCCTGGCGAATCCGATCGGCCAGCAGGCCCTTCCGGGCGGCAAGCTCGGCGAGCTTGCGAGCCTCGCGCGCCTCGAGGTCGGAGAGCTCGAGATCGAGCTTGGCGACCTGCGTGTCGAGGGCCTGCACTTCGGCCTGGGCGGAGGCCACGGCGACGGTCGCCTGGACAACCTCGGTCCGAACGGCGGTCAGATCGGTGTTGATCCGGCCGAGCGACGTTTTCGTCGCAGCGAGCGAAGTCGCAAGCGCCTTCTGCGCTCGGGTCAGGTTCGTGACCTGGGCCTTCTGCTTCGCGATCTGGGCCTCGAGGGCCTTCTGCTTCGCGACCGCGTCCGACAGGGCGTCGGCGGATACCGGACGTACCGGTGTCGCGACAAAGGCGCCGCTGAGCAGGGTCGTCATGACAAGGAAGAGCAGCATGCCACGGCCCGGACCACGGCGGGTCGGCCGAGACCAGCCCCGCTGGTCAGGCGTTCGGCGGCGCATGAGTGGCGTCGTCATCGTGCGAACGATCTCCGTCGCGTGCGAGTTATCGCGTTCGGTTCGCTCGCCGGGTGAGACCGCCGCTCCACGTTGGGCACCACGTTGGAACGACTACCGGCAACGGCGGGATCATACCCCACCGTGTCACGCACCGATCCCTGGGCCTTGGCGGGCCGCGAACCGTTGCCGGCTCGGAGTTGGCATCGGCCACCGTGATGGTTTCTCGGGTGTTGATCGCTCTGATTGATCAAAGGCACATTGGCCGCGTGTGGCGATACCCAGTATCCGTCGATAGTGCTGCATAGCCGAGCGTGGATGGCCCAGGCTTGATGAATCAGGTTGATCAGTCCCGAGGCGGGTCCGTTGCAACAACGTCCTCGGAACTTTCAGCTAGAGGCCCCTCGACACCGTGAGCGCCCAGACGGCGCCGATGATCAGGAACGGCCCGTACGGCACGTAGCTCTTGAGCGTGATGCGGCGCAGGACCAGGAGCACGACGATGCCGACGGCCGCGGCGAGCGCGCCAACGATGACCATCGCGATCAGCCGAATGGCCCCGGAGAGGAGTCCGATCCCGAACAGGAGTTTCAGGTCGCCCATCCCGATCGCGCCGGCCCCGAATGGAATGGCAATGACGAACAGGAGCACGGGAATGGCGACTGCCACGACGGCGGCAACGAGCAGGTCACCCGGCGTGTGAACGAACGGCCCGAGTCCGGCCACGAACCCGATCAGGGCATAGGCGACGATGGGAAACGTGATCACGTCCGGCAACAGGCGCTGATCGAGATCCGTGGCGAACAGGAGGGTGAGCGCCACGATGAGGATGCCCAGATAGACCAGCGCGCCGGTCTCGGACTCGAATCGCAGGACGAGAAGCGTCGGAGCGGCCGCGCCGAAGACGATCACGGCCCCGGTTCGCCAGTCGACGCTCCGAATGGATCCATCGTCGTGGGCCGGCCAGCGAGCCGCAATCCGATCGGCGATCAGGCCCCAGATGCCGCCGGCGACCAGGGCGACGCTGAGCAACGCGGTCATCGCGGCAGGAGCGTCGGCATCGCGCGCACGTTCACGAACGTCGCCGGAGGCGTGCCGTCACGGCTGCCATGACGCGTCATCGCCGGCTGCGCGGGGCCGATCAGGCCGACGTTGCGCCGGCCAGCGCAAGTTCCACAAGCGTGGCGTGCGACGAGCCGCTGGCTCCGCGCGGAGCGAACGGCTTGGTCTTGGTGTAGTACGCCGTCCCGGCGATGTCGAGATGGACCCACGGCTTCGTGACGAACTCGCGCAGGAACAGGGCGCTCTTGATGAGGCCACCCTCGCCACTGCCGCTGTTGACCATGTCGCCGTACCACGACTCCATGTCGACCCAATAGTCCTCGACCATGGGCATCTGCCAGTAGCGCTCGCCCGCACGATTGCCGGCACCCAGGACCTGGTCCGTCCACCCCTGCTCGTTGCCGAACGCACCCGCGACCATGTCGCCGAGGGCACGGGATACCGCGCCCGTGAGGGTCGCGACATCAACGAGATGGGTCGCGCCCAGCTGCTCGGCGTAGGTCATCGCATCGCCGAGGATCAGGCGGCCCTCGGCGTCGGTGTTGGTGATGTCGACCCACTTGCCGTTGAGCGCCTTGACGAGATCGCCGGGGCGAGCCGAGTGCGGCCCGGGCATGTTCTCCACGGCCGGAGCGACCGCGAGGAGCGGAGTTCCGGGTGCCAGGCGCGCAACCGTGGCAATCGCCGCGATAACCGTGCAGGCACCGGTCTTGTCCATCTTCATCTCTTCCATCCGGTCAGATGGCTTGATGCTGATGCCGCCCGAGTCGAAGCACACGCCCTTGCCGACCATCGCGAGGTGGCGGTCGAGCGAATCACGCTCACCCTTCTTGCCGGAGCGCATGACGATCATGCGGGGCGGGTTGTCGCTGCCTCGCCCGACAGCCATAAACATGCCCATGCCCATTTCGGTGGCCTTCTCGGGGCCGATCACGTCGACCCACAGGCCATGCTGCTTGCCCAGCGCCCAGGCCTCTTCGGCCAGCACCTCGGGGCTGACGTCGTTTGCCGATCGATTGGCCAGCGTCCGGGCGAGGTTGGCGCCTTCGCCGATGATCTGGCCCCGACCGGCGGCGGCGGTCAGCGCGCTTGCATTCGCTGACGCCGGTGCGACGAGGATCAATTCGTCGAGGACCGGCGGCGCTGTCTTGACATTCTCGCGATAGATCGTGGCGGGGTCATAGCTGCCCTCGACGACGCCGCGGGCGACCAATGATGCAACGGTCTCCGGCTCGATATCGGGGGCTCCGATCAGCGGCTCGAGCCAGAAGATCATCGACTTCGCGGTGCGACCGCCGAGTCGGTGCATCGCCGCCGCCGCCGAACGGACGATGGTTTCGCGATCGAGATGATTGGCCGACCCAGCGCTGAGGAGCATGATTCGCTCGGCTTTGACATCGCCCGAGGCTGCCAGCGCAGAGGTGTATCGCTTTGTCCGAAGCTCACCGAAGGCATGGAGTGCCCGCAGTTCCCCGCGAGCGCGCCGGTCAAGCTCGCCCAGCGGTCCGTTCCAATCCGGTTCGCCGACGATCGGTATGACGAGCACGTCGCCCGGAATGTCCCATGGTTGATCGACTGCCACGCGCAATTGCACGGATCGTGTCCTCCGGGAAGGCCGCTCCATGTGCCGTGGGAGGGCCCGATGTGTAATAGGCCGCGAGTGTATCTCAGGCCGAGGGCGTGAGGTCGGTCAGCCGAAGGTCGCGAGGTCCGGCGCGGCGCGAGCGAGCATGGCACGCGCATCCCGCCGGGCAGCATCAAGGCCTGTCGCGCGATCAGGCGACACGGCCTCATCGAGGGAACCGAGCGCGCCAATCGCACCCAGCGCATCGAGGGAAAGCGCGAGGTGAGCCCGAGCCTGGTCGATGGCGATGACGGCCTGGTTCAAGCCGCCCTGGCCGACATCGGCGAGGATCACCACGATGCCCTTGGTATCGGGCGGCAGGTCCACCCGAGCGAGGCCTTCCTCGTGAAACGCGGCTCGCACGGCATCGTTGATGACGCCACCCGAGTCGCGCAGCGCGCCATAGAGATCCATCAGCGCCTTGTCGTATCGCCGGTTTCGGCGCATCCACTCGTCGAGGGTCGAAACGTCCGTGGTGTTGGCGAGCTTGTTTCGAATGTCGAGCGCTTCGTCGAGCTGGGCCGTTGCGGCATCGAGGGTCGTCAGGGCGCCGAGGTAATCGGACGAACGCCCTCTCGCCGCTGCTGAAGCAACCGTCGCGTCATGCGACGCGAGCAGGTCGATCAGCCTCGAAGCCTGGAGGCTGCGACTCGTCAGGGTGACCCACGATTGGCTGAGCCCCGCGGTGGCATCGAGCGCTGACAGCAGGCCCGCGCGCTTCGCCAGGACCTCGGCGTTGTAGCCGAGAACATCGGCCGGCGAGCCGCCGGGCAAAGCGGCGAGCGCATCGCGCAGGGCAGCTGAATTTGTTTCGATGGTATCGGCCAGCGATGTCCCCTCGGTCAGGGCTTCTGCAAAGGGTTGCTGATCACTTGAGGTGAGTGAAGCGAGCGCGCCGCGGGCCAGCACCGCGAGGCGGTCCGTGTCGGCGGCAATGGTCCCAAGTTCCGTCTGGGCGCGGTCGAGATCGCCGCCGAGCTTCGTGTCCCCGGCCCATGTGAGTTCTGCTCGGGCTGCCGTCCCGGGGGGATGCGACCACAGTGCGACGACACCGGCACTACCGACGGCGATGGCGAGCAGCAGCACTGCGAATCCGGTCCCAAGGATCAATCGGAACAGCCTGCGCAGCCGCCTTCGAATCTTCACGGCCTGAGCGTACCCGCTCTCGGTCGCAACCGCGACAGCCGCGGGCCGGGGCGAGGCGGGGGCGGCGGGGCGGCAGCAGCAGCTCGAGGCGGCGGGCCGCAATGTCGTGGCGTCGCGGGCCCGGTAGCATCGAGGCATGCACGACAATCCTGATCATCGAGAGGACGTTCGCGGTCCGTACGCGAGCGGCGCGGCGGTCCCTGATTCGATCGCGCGTCTCATTGAGCGGATGCCCAAGGCCGAGTTGCATCTGCATCTCGACGGTTCGCTGCGCCCGGATACGGCGCTCGAGATCGCCCGCACCCGCGGCGTCGACGCGCCAACCACCTGGGCCGGCATGAGCGGCGTCCTCGTCGGCCCACCTCGATCGCCGGATCAGGCGGATCTGCTCCGTGCGTTCGATCTGCCCATTGCGCTGATGCAGGATGCCGATGCCCTTGAGCGGATCACCGCTGAGCTGGTCGAGGACAAGGCTGCCGACCGGGTTCGCTACATGGAGATTCGCTGGGGCCCGCTTCTCCACGTGGCCGGTGGGCTGTCGCTCGAAGCCGGGATCGATGCGGTCGTGTCGGGGGCGGCACGGGCTGCGGCTCAGACCGGATCCACGGTTCGACTGATCTGCACGGCGCTCCGATCGCACGACCCCGAGGCCAATCTGAGGCTCGCCGAAACCGCCGCGGGGTTCGTCGATCGCGGGCTGACCGGCTGGGACTTCGCGGGACCTGAGCAGCGGTTCCCCGATCCCACCGTCGCCTCGCGGGCGTTCGATGCCGCCCGTGCCGGTGGTCTCCGGATCACGCTCCATGCGGGCGAGTGGAACGGGGCCGCGCAGGTCCGGCAGGCCCTCGTGATGAACCCCGAGCGGATTGCGCATGGACCCGGTGCGGCCGACGACCCTGAGCTCATGGCCGAACTTCGGGACCGTGCGATCTGCCTGGATCTGTGTCCGACCTCGAATGCCCAGGCCACGATTGTCCCGTCCGTAGCTGAGCACCCACTCGCGCGACTGTACCGAGCCGGAAACCCGGTGACGCTCAACACCGACGACCTCACCGTCAGCGACCTGACCCTGTCCGAGGAATATCGGAATGCCGTGGAGCGCATCGGCCTCGCCCTGCCCGAACTCTGGGCGATTGATCGATTCGCCCTGGACGTGGCATTTGCCGACGACGTAACGCTGGCCCCGCTCCGCTCCGAGTTCGACTCCTGGGCCGTCGGGATCCCGGAACTGAGCGTTAAGTAGCGATTCGGCACGGTCCGGCGGAGCGCGGCGAGGCGCGGCTCGGCGAGGCGGGGCGCGAGGTCGGCGAGGCGCGAGGCTCGGGCTCCAGACCCAATCGGCGTCAGCCCGCGGCGGCCAGGCCCTCCAGGATCGAAGCCAGCTCGGCCGCGTCCGAGGCAATCGCGGTCGGTCGCTGATCGGCGGGGAGCGCCGCTACCTGCGCGCGCGTCGAGACCCCGGTCAGCATCAGGATGCTCCGTGCCCCAACGGCGTGAGCGGCGGCAATGTCGGTGAGCAGCCCATCCCCGATCATGATCGCGCTGACCGGATCCGCGCCGACGGCGCGCGCCGCCTCCTCAAGGAGCAACGATTCGGGCTTGCCGATCACGAGCGGCGATACGCCACTTGCCGCTTCGATCGCGGCGATGACACTGCCGGCGCCCGGTCGCAACCCGCGTTCCGTCGGATACGTTGGATCCCGGTTCGTGGCAATGAACCGCGCGCCGGCACGGATGCAATCGACCGCCACGGCGATGCGCAGGTAGGTCAACTGCGGATCCAGCCCGGCGATGACGGCATCGGGATGGCCGGCACCGGCCCATCCATCGAGGCCCTCCTTGGCCATCCGCTCCGCGGCGTATGCGGATGTGACCACATCGAGCCCCACGTCTCGCAACTCGCGATCCAGCCCCGAGGCGCCCACGGTCAGGACCCGACGGATCGCAGGCTCCCGTTCCGTGACGTAGAGCGCAGTCGCGCGCGGGGCACTGATGACGCGATCGGCGGTGACCGGCGCGCCAAGCGCGGCCAGGCGAGTCACGTAATCCGCGCGATAGTGCATCGAGTTGTTCGTGACATATACGACGTCATCGCCGGCGGCGGCGCGCGCAGCGAGGAGCGCGGCAACACCTGGAACCGGATCGGTCCCGCGATAGACGACGCCGTCGAGATCAACGAGCAGCAACATGGGTGCGGATGCTAGCCGGTAGGATGGCCCCGTGCCGACAGCGACTCGATTGATCCCGGTTCCCGGAGGCCACCTCAACGTCGTCATCGATGGCGACGGTCCGCCGATCGTGCTGATCCACGCCGGCATCGCGGACCTCAGGGCGTGGGATGACCTGGTTCCGTTGCTCGTGAACGCCGGACACCGCGTGATCCGGTATGACTGCCGGGGCTATGGGGCGTCGCCGACCGACGACGTCGAATACTCCAATCGCGCCGATCTCCTGGCGGTCCTCGATGCGGCGGGTGTCGCGAGGGCTGTCCTGGTCGGCAATTCGCGCGGCGCGATGATCGCGCTCGACACAATCCTCGAGTCGCCCGAGCGCGTTGCCGCATTCGTCTGGGTTGGCGGAGGAATCGGCGGGTTCGACGGCGAGATCTCGGCAGAGGAAATGACGATGTTCGAGGCCGCCGACGCCGCGGAGCTGGCGGGGGACGTCGCGACCCAGCTGGATCTGGAGACGCGAATCTGGGTCGACGGCGTCGGTCAGCCGACGACCAGGGTGCCGGCCCGGATCCGTGATGCCGTCATCGAAATGAACCGGCCGCTGCTCAATCCGGCTCGGACCGCTGGGACGCCGATCCCGCTTGGTTCGTCGGCCAACGATCGACTCGGCGAGATCGAACTCCCCGTCCTCGCGGTTGTCGGTGCCCTCGACGTCCACGACGTCAGGGATTCGGCCATGCGATTGGAAACGGCGGTCCGGGGGGCGCGCAGGGTCGTGCTCCCCGACGTTGCGCACATGGTCGCGATGGAAGCACCCGAGCAGCTCGCGGACCTGATCACCGAGTTCGTCGAACCGCTGGGTGGCTGGGCGTGACCCGCCGCGCAAATCGGCCCGTCGCTCCGGCACCCCTGCCGGCCGGCGCCGCGGCAACATCGGATCCGATGGCCGGTGTGGAGCGCGTGTTCATCGATGGATCGAATCTGCTGTTCGCGTTGGGGCGTGGCCCTGCGCGGGAGAACCGGCCGGCGATGGGCGGCGCCCCTCCGGTGCCGCCGGGCGCGATCATTGGGCGGCTCCGAGCCGCGTTCCCACCCTCGGTCATCGTGGAGCTGGTCTTCGATGGCCGCGCGCTGGGTGGCGTCAACGGTCGCCTCGCGACGGGATTGCGGGTGTCCTACTCCGGCCACGAAACGGCGGACCGGCTCATCGACGAAGGTGTTCTGGCGCAACTCAATGCCGACGGACCTGCCGGCACGTGGGGCATCCTCGTGGTGACCGACGATCGAGGTCTGCGCAACCTGGTGGTTTCCAAGGGCGCCCGGGTCGCCGGTACGGCGTGGCTGGCGAGGCGGATCGGCCAGTCGTTTGACGATGCGCCATCACGTGGTGGCCCGGGCGGGCGGCGCAGCGGCGGTGCGGCCGGCGGCGGACATCCCGGCACGGGGTCACGTGGCGGCTCGGGGTCCGGTGGCGGCCCAGGTTCTGGCGGCCGACCCGGCCAGGGTCGCGCGACGCGACGCACAGGTCCATCAATCCCCGGCCCGAAAGCGGGCACCACCCTCGGTCATCGACGTCCGCCCCGAGCTCCGGACATGCCGGACCGGGATTGATCGCGACTGC
This sequence comes from Chloroflexota bacterium, assembly GCA_039933295.1. Lineage (GTDB taxonomy): Bacteria > Chloroflexota > Limnocylindria > Limnocylindrales > CSP1-4 > UBA5189. The sequence continues at coordinate 1,649 of JBDTOJ010000105.1, read as the reverse complement.
TAGGATTTCGACGTGATTGAAGCCCTCCAGCAGGCATGGCATGCGCTGCTCGCCGCGCTCACCAACATCATCACGCCCGACTGGGCCGCGCTGATTGGGCTGCTCCCGATCTTCCTGCTCATCGGCGTCGTCGGGCCACTCGTTTCATTGCTCGCGCTGGGCTGGGTCATCTACGTCGTCCGCGCACCACGCGCGAAGCTGGCCGTCATCGAAGGTCCGTCCCAGGCGCGAATCGTCGATGGCCAGGCGATCTACCCGTCCGGCGAGCCGTACTGCCCCAACGATTCGCTCGTGTATCCGTCGGGTGCCACCCGCTGCGACGTCTGCAGCCGGGAACTCCTCGTTCGATGTCCGAAGTGCGAGGCGGGCCGACAGGCGCGCATCGATACCTGCGGCAACTGCGGGCTCGTCCTGAAAATCGAACATCGTGGTCGGACGCTCCGTCCGGCCGGTCCGCCTCCCGGAGGCGCAGCCGCCGCCTGATGCGGTCACCGTTCAGTACGGGCTCTCGGCGCGAGCCGGGTAGACAGCAACCGAACGAACGAAACGGAACTTGGGCCAGCGTCCTGGCGTCGCGGAGACACTGATGGAATCAATCTCGCAGCTCCTGTTCACCCTCGGTACCGTGATCCTCGCCGTGGCATTCGCCGCCCACATCGGGCATGCGGTCCTGCTCGCGAATGGGCGTCGTGCGACGGCTGCGCTCTCATCGCTGACAGCCCGTGCCGCCCAGCCGGCATGGGCGGGTGTCGCCTCCGGATCGTTCGTTCAGGCCCGGGCCGCAGCTGCTGCCTCAGGCCCTCCGTCGTTCGCCGCCGGGAGTGCTCTGTCCGGCGGTGCGTACGCGCTTGCCATGCTCGCGTTCACCTCGCTGGCCGGCTCCCTGCTCCTCCGCGCGATCATCGTCGGGCGTGGTCCATGGGGCAATCTGTTCGAGTTCAGCCTCGCGTTCGCGACGTCGGCCATCGGCGGGTACCTCGTCCTGTCGCGACGCTACCCCATCCGCTCGATCGGGTTCGTGCCGATCGGCGTCGCGCTCGGGCTGGCGCTGTATGCCTCGTCGCTGCCACACACGATCAACGAGCTCGTCCCGGCCCTCCAGAACCCGCCACTGCTCACCATCCACGTCGGCATGGCGATGCTCAGCTACGGGATCTTTGCCACGTCCTTCGGGGCCGGCGTCGGCTACCTCATCCAGGGCCGCGAGGACCGGTTCTCATGGTTGCCGTCGCACCGCGTCCTCGATGAGGTCGCGTATCGCGCGGTCATCATCGGATTCCCGATCTTCGCGACGATGATCATCCTCGGTTCCTGGTGGGCTTCGATCGCCTGGTCCCGCTACTGGGGCTGGGACCCGAAGGAAACCGCGGCCCTCGTCACGTGGCTGATCTACGCGATCTACCTCCACGCTCGAAACCAGCGCTCCTGGGCCGGCCGGCCCGCCGCGACGCTGCTCGTCGTTGGATTCCTGATGGTCCTGGTCACCTACTCCGGATCGCTCTGGTTCAGCGGCCTGCACGCCTACTCGGGGCTGTAGCCCCGCGGAGCTCAGGCGCGCGCCGATCGCGGGTAGACGCGGTGCCGGGGGCTCGGGCCTCGGCGGGGGGCGAGCGGCGCGGCCCGGGCGGCCCGGGCGGGGCGGGCGGCGC
>JBDTOJ010000104.1:0-1914 GCA_039933295.1 Chloroflexota bacterium | reverse complement strand
TTGCTGCCGAGGTGCGGGAACTGCGTCGGCCGGGTTCGGAGGGCCATCACGACCTCCTCGAGCGACGCGTTGCCGGCGCGCTCACCGAGGCCGTTGATCGTGACCTCGACCTGGCGCGCCCCGGCCTGGACGGCCGCGAGCGTGTTGGCGGTCGCGAGGCCCAGGTCGTTGTGGCAGTGGACGCTGACGGTGGCCTGGTCGCCAACGAGCCTGACGGCGCGCTCGACGAGCAGCCCAAACTCGCTCGGGATCGCATAGCCGACCGTGTCCGGGATGTTGATCGTCGAGGCGCCGGCCTCGACGACGGCCTCGTAGACCTGCATCAGGTAGTCGATGTCGGTGCGCGAGGCGTCCTCGGCCGAGAACTCGATCTCGGCGTCCCGACCGAGCGCCTTGCGTCCGTGCCGGACCCACCTGACGGCATCCGCCAGCGCCTGCTCACGCGAGATCCTGAGCTTGTGCTTGAGGTGGATGTCACTGGTTGCGATGAAGACGTGGAGGTGGGGCCGCTCGGCGACACCGATGGCCTCGATCGCGCGCTGCGGGTCGCCGTCGCGGCAGCGGGCCAGCGCGGCGACGGCGATCCCGCCCTTCGTCTCCTGGGCGATCCGCCGGACCGCCTCGAAGTCGCCGGGAGATGCCGCCGGGAACCCTGCCTCGATGACGTCGACCTTGAGCCGGGCGAGCTGACGCGCGACTTCGAGTTTTTCGGCCGCGGTCAGACCGGCGCCGGGCGCCTGCTCCCCGTCCCGGAGCGTCGTGTCGAAGATCCGAACAGAACCCGCCGGGACGAACGGCCCCGAGGGGCGGGGTACGGCGGTGGCCATCAGTGGGAACCGGCCGGCTTCGGGGCCTCGGTCTGTGCCTGGGCCTGCGCCTCGCCGGCCCGGACAACAACCGGATTGAGGAACGGCATCTGGGCCCGGAGCGCAGCGCCGACCTGCTCGATCTGATGGTCCTGATCCTGGGCCCGGAGCCGCTCGAACTCGTGGCGCCCGGTTTCGTTCTCACGGATCCAGCGGCTCGCGAACGAACCGTTCTGGATCTCCCCGAGGACGTCGCGCATGGTCGCCTTGGCCCCCTCGACGATCCGCGGGCCGGACACGTAGTCACCGTACTCCGCCGTATCCGAGACGCTGAAGCGCATGAAGTTGAGCCCGCCGCGATACATCAGGTCGACGATCAGCTTGAGCTCGTGCATCGTCTCGAAGTAGGCCAGCTCGGGCTGGTAGCCAGCCTCGACGAGCGTCTCGAACGCCGCCTTCACCAGGGCCGAGACGCCACCGCACAGGAGTGCCTGCTCGCCGAAGAGGTCCGTCTCGGTCTCTTCCTTGAACGTGGTCTCGAGGATCCCGGCTCGCATGTTGCCGAGGCCGCGGGCGTAGGCGAAGACGCGGGCCTTGCCTGTCCCGGTCGGGTCCTGATGGACCGCAAACAGGGCGGGGACACCGCCACCGGACTGGAAGACGCTCCGAACGAGGTGGCCGGGCCCCTTGGGCGCGACCATCCCGACGTCGATGAAGTCGGGCGGCACGATCCGGCCGAAGTGGATGTTGAACCCGTGGGCGAACATCAGGAGCTGCCCCGGCCGCAGGTTCGGCTCGATCTCGGCGTCGTAGACGGCCTTCTGGGACGTATCCGGTACGAGGATCATGATCACGTCGGCCGCCTTGACCGCCTCGGCGACCGTTCGTACCTCGAGACCGGCCCCCTCGGCCAGCGCCTTCGACTTCGAGCCTTCGGCGAGCCCGACGATCACCGTGACGCCCGACTCGTGGAGGTTCAGTGCGTGGGCGTGCCCCTGGCTGCCGTAGCCGATGATCGCGACCGTCTGGCCCTCGAGCGCCGCTGGATCGGCATCGTTGTCGTAGTACATCCGGGCGGTCATCGCTTGAGTGCCTCCTCGATGGATCC
>JBDTOJ010000103.1:0-2787 GCA_039933295.1 Chloroflexota bacterium | reverse complement strand
GTGCCGCGGCCGATGAGGGCGTGCCCGTCGTCGGCTGAGGCCGAGGCCCGCGATCGGGAAGCTCGGCCCAGACCGACGACGTCCGGCGGGGAGGGGCGAAGAACGGCGACGAACGGCGACGAACGGCGACGAACGGCGACGAACGGCTGGGCGTGCCTCTAAGTCACCAAATAGGGTCCGAGGGACCATGATTCGACCTCTCGGGTGCCATCTGTTGGCTGAGAGTCACCAATCCGGGCCCAGGCGCCGCAATGTGGGTCGCTGCGGGGGCGATTGTTGTCTCTGGGACACCACGGCGAGCATCCGTTGCCTGTGAATCACCAATTGCCGGCCAGGGGCGGCCGCTTCACCCCGCGGCGCGTAAATTGTTGTCTGTGACTCACCCATGAATTGGCAATCGCCATCGATCGCCGTCCGAGCCGCGCTCGTGGTGGTGGCGTGGGCCGGCATGACGATCCACGACGTCTACGAGCTCCCGGCGATCATTCCGCTCGGACCCGAGTTCACAATCCCGAGCCTGATCTACTTCGTCCTTGGCTTTGCCTGGGTCGCTCGGCCAGCGGGCCGGCTGCGGGTCATCTTCGCCACCTGGCTGGTCCTCAACTTCATCGGCGGCGCGTTCCTGTCGGTGCTGCCGCTGCCGTTCCTACCCTTCGAGCCGGAACAGACGGTCGCGCACTACGCGACGCACATGATCTACGGCCTCGCGCAGCTCTCGGCGCTGTGGCTGATGCGTGGGGCGGGCAAGAGCGACCCCAGTTGAGCGGTCGACGGCGGGTGAAGGGGCTCGCGGCTGCGCTGGCCGCGACGGTGGTGCTGCTGTCCGCGTGTGCCAGCGGAACAACGGTGACGGCCGGGCCCGGCAACAGGCCGACGGCTGGTGGCACGCCGGCTGCGGCGTCTCTTTCGGCCTCGAATCCGGATTCGATTCCTGGGGCGCCCTCGGCGCCGACCGGCCCGACCGAGGACGCGACCCTGGTTCGAGTGGTGGACGGCGACACCATCCGCGCGGTCGTCGGAGGCAAGGAGTACCGCATCCGGTTCATCGGGATGAACACGCCGGAGCTCAACCAGGGATCGGCGGCGACACCGGAGCCATTCGCCGAGTTGGCCACGCAGGCCAACGCCCGGCTGCTCGCCGGCGGTCGGCTCGTCCTCGAGCGGGACGTGTCCCGGACCGACCGGTACGACCGGCTGCTCCGCGACATCTGGATCGAGGCAGATGGCCAGTGGACGCTCGTCAACCTGGCCCTGGTAGACCAGGGCTACGCGCAGGTCTCCACCTTTCCGCCGGACGTGAAGTACGTCGATGCGCTCGTCGCTGCGGAGCGTGCCGCGCGAGCCTACAGCCGTGGTTTGTGGGGGAGTGCTCCGTGAGTTGGGTGGGCGCCGGTGACGCAGAGCAATCGCGACGCTAGTCGCCCAGCACCTCGATCGGTTGGCGACTCGACAGACGATGGTCGTACTCAGCGTCAATCGACTGCAGGTAGGCAGGCACCGACAAGCCCCCGGTCGCTGCTTCCTTGACCACCGCCTCCCCGACCTGGCGTCCATTCAGCATCAGCAGCGGAAACCGGTCTGACTGGACTTCACGTTGCGCCTGCTCGCTGAAGAGTCCGGTGGTTACGAACGCTCCCACCCAGCCTCGATCAAGCCGCGATACGGTGCGGGCCAAGTCGAGGCCACTTGTGGGTGGAGAGTTTGGAGCGACGCATTTCGCCTGCCCAAGGACGACCAGCTTCAGGGATCCGGGGCCGATTCCGAGATCCAGCCTACTGACGAAGTCGATGCCACCGTCGCCGGCTCGCTTTGTGATCCAACCTGGTCGGTATTGACCACTCTCGCGGAGATGGCTACCGACAACCTCTGAGGCGAGCCCCTCGAAGCGATGCTCTCCGACGCCCTGATAGGGGCCCAGCTTCTTGTAGTGCGCGATGACAGACTCGAGCGCCGACGCGGCGGCCGTCCCCGGCTCCGGGCGCTGACTACCCGTCCCAAAATACGCGAACCTGTTGACGCGCTGACGGACGCGCTCAACGGCTCGATCTCCCTGTTCCACCCAGGTTTGCCATGCCACTGGCGCAAGCGCGAGGCACTCCTCGAGCGACTTGGTTGGATCGCGCCGTGCGGAAATCCATTCCCAGGGAAGATTGAGTCCTTCCGCCTCAAGTTCGAGCAGCGCGCAGTCGAAGACGTAGTTGACGAACCATCGGTCGTGGCGATCGACCTGGGTGGTCAGCTGCGCACGTTCAACAATGCCCATGCCAATGAAGCGCCAGAAGCCTTTGGCTCGACCGTCATTGACGATGCTCTCGAAGAACAGCATCGGCGCCGCCCTGAGTCGCTCTGTTCGAGAAGCGGATCGGTGGAGTGGGAACTGCTCCATAACGGAACGATTGCCCGGCGGGTCGAGCGGGTTCGGACCAAGCGTCGCCTTGTTATCGCCGTAGTAGCGGACGTGACCGACCTCGGGGTTGAGTTCGTCGTGCCACGGCGTCCAGTCAGACCCGGCGCGATGTGGTTTGGATGCGATGAGGATCGCGGGCCGGCGCCACCCGTCAACGGCCTTGATGCGTTGAACGGAGTCGATACCGTGATCGAGTTGAACGCGTCCGGCATCTACGAGGCCTGGCCAGGACGGCCAGCGAGTTGCATTGAAGATGTTGCGATATCCGTCGATGAACTCGACGTCCGGCCCAGGGCTCGGTTTCGGATAGCGATAGAGCTCGAACAGCTTCATGTCGTTAGATCAATGTGCCAATGATTCGGGGAGTTGTCGAGTCGCTG
>JBDTOJ010000102.1:0-11497 GCA_039933295.1 Chloroflexota bacterium | reverse complement strand
TGGGCATCGACCTCGGCAGTGCCACCGATTTCCCGGTCCACCGACAGATCAGCCACCCGCGGGGCGTATGGCATCTGGAGGGCCTCACCAACCTTGCTGCGCTGCCGCCGACCGGCATCTGGCTGTTCGTCGGGGTGCTCAATCTCCAGGATGGTTCGGGGAGCCCGGCGCGTGTCCTTGCCCTCGTTCCGTAGCGCCGTCGTCGACGGTCCTTCGCCGGAGGTCAACGACCTCCTGGCTGCGATCGAGCTCGTGGACCACCACGTCCACAGCGTTGTTCGCGGGTACATCGAGCCGGGTGAGTTCGTAGCGATGGTGTCCGAATCGGATCGGCAATCGGCGGCCGACGCCGCGGGCCTCGACACCCAGGTTGGAATCGCGATTCGGCGCTGGTGTGGCCCGCTTCTGGGCCTGCCCGCCGGGCTCCCCGGAGACGAGTACCTGGCCCATCGACGTAGCCTCACCAATGAGGACGTGGCGGCCCGCCTGCTCCCGGCAGCGGGACTCGAGCAGCTGCTCGTCGATACCGGCTTCCATTCGGATCGGCTGGTCGGGAACGATGCATTGGCGCACCTTGCCGGCGCTCCGGTGCAAACGGTCGTGCGACTCGAGGGCCTCGCCGAACAGGTCGCTCGGTCGGGCCCGTCGGCGGCGGGATTTGCCACCGCGTTCAGCGACGCGCTCGCAGCGGTCACGCCGGTCGCGGTCGGCCTCAAGTCGATCATTGCCTATCGGCACGGGCTGGATTTCGATCCGGTTCCGCCGCAACTGGACGAGGTCACGGCTCATGCCGGCGCCTGGCTCGCCGACATCGTTGCGTCCGGCACGGCACGGCTGACGGATCCCGTGCTGCTCCGTCACGTGCTGTGGGCCGGGGCACGAACCGGGTTGCCGCTCCAGATCCATTCCGGGTTCGGGGATACGGACCTGGACCTGCATCGTGCCGATCCGCTCCTCATGACCGACTTCCTGCGGGCGACCGAGGATGTCTGCCCCATCCTCCTGCTCCACAACTACCCGTTCCACCGGGGGGCCGGCTACCTGGCCCAGATGTTCGCGCATGTCTATCTCGACGTCGGGTTGGCCGTGAATTACGCGGGCACCCAGAGTCGCCAGGTGATCGCCGAAAGCATGGAGCTGGCGCCATTCACCAAGATCCTCTTCTCGTCGGACGCGTGGGGCGTTCCGGAACTCCACCTCCTCGGTAGCTGGCTCTTCCGGCGCGCCATGGCTCGGGTGATCGGTGGGTGGGTGTCGGATGGGGACTGGACATTGTCGGATGCCACGCGCGTCGTTTCGCTCGTCGCCGCGGACAACGCCCGGCACGTGTACGGGCTCGAGAAGCCGTCGACGGCCTGACGCCGGGTGTGCCGGGCGCGCCGGGCGCTCGATTCCGGCCTGCGCCTGCGGTACCCTCACGGGGCGCACAGGTAAGCGCGATTGCGGATTCGATCGGCTGGAGGAGGATTCCATGAAGAGGAAACTGGGGGCGGTCGTCGCCATAGCGAGCATCGTCCTCGCGGCCTGCGGAGGCGGGACCGGCAGCAGCGGAGACAAGATCAAGATCGGCGGCGGTTTTGCGCTGACCGGTGACGAGTCCGCGCTGGACCTGCCGGCCGCCAACGGCGCCAAGCTCGCGATCAAGGAGATCAATGCGGCCGGCGGCGTGCTCGGCAAGCAGATCGACTTCATCGTTCACGACAGCCAGTACAAGATGGATGTCACGGCCCAGACGGCGAAGCAGTTCATCGAGGAAGACAAGATCCAGGCGATGATCGGCTACACGGACACGGACTCCGTGCTCGCCGCCGGCCCGACCATCCAGGCGGCCGGCATCCCGTTCATCACGGTCGGTGCCACCTCGCCGAAGATCCCTTCGCAGGTCGGGGACATGATGTTCCTCGCGTGCTTCGGCGACAACGTCCAGGCTGCGGCGGGTGCTGAGTACGCGCTTGGCAAGTTCGGCAAGAACGCCTACCTGCTGTGGGACAAGGGCGTCGAATACACGACTCTTCTTGGTGCGTACTTCAAGGCTCGGTTTGCCGAGGCCGGGGGCACGATCGTTCTCGAAGATTCGTACGACGACAAGGCAACCGACTTCGCGGCCCAGATCGCGAAGATCAAGGCCCTTCCATCACAGCCGGACTTCTACTACATCGCGGCGATGCCGTACAACATTGGCCCGCTGGCGAAGCAGATGCGTGACGCCGGGCTGACCGGGCCGATCGTCGGCGGAGACGGCTACGACACGCCGGACCTCGTCAGCGTCGCCGGAGCGGCCGCCAACAACGTGTTCTTCACCACCCACGCCCTGATGGACGCGACCGGCGGGACCGACCCGATCAAGAAGTTCATGACTGCCTACAACACTGAATACGGGCACGCGCCTGAGAATGCGTTTGCCGCACTTGGCTACGACACGGTCTACCTGTTGGTCGACGCGATCAAGCGGGCCGGGTCGATGGATCCCAAGGCCCTGAAGTCGGCCATTGAGGCGACCAAGGGCTTCGCCGGCATCACCGGCGCCATCACCTTCACCGCCGATTCGCATGTCCCGCAGAAGGGCGTGACGGTCATTGACGTGGAGAACCAGACATTCACCCTCGGCGCGGAGGTCGTGCCCGAGAAGGTCCCAGCCCCGTAGGTCGGGGGGCGCCGTTGCGCTCGACTTCATCGACTCCCGTAACCGCCTCCGGCTCCGCCGGGGGCGGTTGTGATTCCGGCTGGCACGGGCGCGTATCGGCTCGCGCCGGGGTCCCGTGAGCCACGCCGGGGTCTCGTGAGCCGCGCCCGGGTCCCGACCCGTCGTCATTCGGGAGTGGCTGCCCCTGTGTCCGGCGGTCTCCGGAACCGCCCGGGTCGCCAGCTGAGCAGCCGGTCGAGGTCAACCTCCCGTTGGCCGAGCATGCCGTTCGGCCGGAAGATGATCACCGCGATGAAGAAGACGGCCAGGAGGATGCCGCCCAGCCCATACAGGAGCGTCGCCTCCTCGATCCGGCGCAGGGCTTCGGCCAGGGCAAGCACGAGCGCGGTTCCAATGACCGCCCCGCTCACCGAGCCCATGCCGCCAACCACCAGCATCGTGATGACCCGGAAGGTCAGGTCGAAGTAGAAGACTGTCGGAGAGAACGAGGTGATGAAATGGGCATACAGGGAGCCCGCGACCGCAGACAGGAATGCGCCCGCGACGAAGGCGACTAGGCGGGGCCTGAGGATGGAGATCCCGATTGACCTGGCGGCCCAGCGATCACCCTTCTGGGCGAACATCGCGCGCCCATAGCCCGAGAACTTGAGGCGCCACGCGATATAGATCGCGATGGCCGCCCATCCCCACGCCCACCACAGGTTGGTGTACGGCGTGACGTTCGAAAAGGTCCGCGACCCGCGCGTGATGTCGTCGGCGTTGAAGATGACCACCCGAACGATCACGAGGAAACCGAGCGTCGCGACGGCGACAAAGTGTCCGGACAGACGCATGAGCACGGCACCGACCAGGCCCGCAACCACCATGACCACCGCGCCCGCGATCAGCGTCGCGGCCAGGAAACCCAGCGGGAACGGGCCGACGCTCATGTCCAGGTGGACGCCCGCCAGCCAGCCCGGGAGATTCGGGAGGTATTCGGCCTTGGTCGCGAGCGGGAGCGTGAGAATCGATGCCGTGTACGCCCCGATCGCCATGAATCCGATGTGCCCAAGGGAGAAGACGCCGGTGAACCCGCTCGCGAGATTCAGCGCCTGGACCAGGATGACGAAGATCGCGAAGTTGATCGCGAGACCCTGCCAGAACCCGAGCCCGGACAACTGAAGGAGCGCCAGCGCCGCGCTGGCCACGAGGATGAGGACGAGCGTTCGCCGCGGGATCTGCAACGCCTTCATGGCGTCTCCTCGCGAGCGCTACCGCCGAGGATCCCGTTGGGGCGGAACAGGAGCATCAGGATCAGGACCACGAACACGATTGCATCCCGGTAGCTTCCGAGCGCGCTCGGGAAGATCGTGGCCAGGAGGTTGTGGACCTCAGGTGACACCGCGCCCGGGGGAAGGATGTCCGCGATCCCGCCGAGGGCCGTCGGGATGACTTCGAGGAAGCCGAGGGCAAAGGCTCCGACGACGGCGCCGGGAATGCTCCCGAACCCACCGATCACGGCAGCGATGAACGCCTTGAGGACCGGGGTAAAGCCGAGAAATGGGTTGATCTGGCCGGCCTGGGAGGCGTAGAGCAGCCCAGCGATCGAGGCGAGCGCCGCTGACAGGGCGAAGGCAGCGGCGACGACCCAGTTGACCTTGATCCCGACGAGCTGGGCGGCCGGCAGGTCGTCCGCCGCGGCATGCATCGAGAGTCCGGTCCGCGTTCGCGTCAGGAAGAGCATGACGCCGATCAGGATGATCACGCCGCTGCCGAAGCTGATGACGTTGACCCGCGGGATCGTCACGGCGCCGATCGCGACGACGCCCGACAGCACGTCCGGCGTCGGGAAGGCGATCTGGATCGGCTGACTCGCCAGACGGGTTACGAGGAGCGTTCCGTTCTGGAGGATCTGACCGACGGCGAAGGAGGTCAGGAGCATGGCGACCTCGGGACCGCCGCGGATCGGCCGGTAGGCGATGCGCTCCATCGCCAACCCGATCAGGACCGTCCCGCCGATCATGGTCACAAGTGCGACCGGGAGCGGCAGTCCGGCAAACAGCGAGAATGCGGCGAGGTAGGCGGCGACCATCATCACATCGCCATGGGCGAAGTTGATGAGCCGCAGGATCCCGAAAATGAGCGCGAGGCCGACGGCCATGAGCGCGTACAGGCTCCCGGCACTCAGCGCGTTGACGATCTGCTGGATGACGTAGACGTCCATCGTCAGCGGCCCAGGTACGAGTGTTCGACCTGCGGGTCGCGTCGAAGGACGTCGGCAGGCCCCTCGAGCGTGATCAGGCCACTCTCGAGGACGTAGGCACGATTCGCGGAATTCAGGGCGTGGTGCACGTTCTGCTCCACCAGGAGGATCGTCAGGCCTTCGCGCTTCAGGTCGTTGATGACCTCGAAGATGCGCTCGACCATGAGGGGTGCGAGGCCGAGCGACGGTTCGTCGAGGATCAGCAATCGCGGGCGGCTCATCAGCGCTCGACCGATGGCGAGCATCTGCTGCTCACCCCCGGAAAGGGTTCCGCCGAGCTGGGTCATCCGTTCGCCGAGGCGCGGAAACAGGGCCGTGATTCGACCGATGTCCGCACGGACCTCGGAGATGGGCCGGGTGATCCCACCGAGAAGGAGGTTCTCGTGGACCGTCAGACGCCCGAAGACCCGGCGGCCCTCGGGGCATTGCGAGATCCCCAGCGCGACGATCGCGTCGGTCGAGGACCGGGAGATGTCCCTGCCCTCGAACAGCATGCTTCCACTCGTTGGCCGGAGGAGCCCGGAGATCGTCTTGAGGGTCGTCGACTTGCCGGCACCGTTTGAACCGATCAGGGCGACCAGCTCGCCGGCCTCGACCCGAATGGAGATCCCCTGAAGAGCCCGGATATTGCCGTAGGCGACGTGCAGGTCGATCAACTCAAGCATGGCTGGCCTGCCCGAGGTAGGCCGTGATCACCGCCGGATCGTTGCGGACCGTGGCCGGCGGACCGTCGGCGATCAACTCGCCGTAGTTCAGCACCTGGATGCGGTCGCACAGGTTCATGACCAGCGGGATGTCGTGGGCGACGAGGATGATCGTCAGGTCCAGTTCGTCCCGGAGACGTCGAATCAGGCCCAGCAGGTCCGCCGTCTCGGTCGGGTTCATGCCGGCATTCGGCTCGTCCAGGAGCAGGATCTGTGGTTCGGTGGCGACGGCACGGGCGATCTCGAGCCGACGCTGATCGCCGTACGGCAGGCTCGTCGCCGCCCGGTCGGCCACGCCGCCGAGTCCCATGCGATCCAGGATCTCCATGGCGCGCGCAGTGACCGCGGCCTCATGTCGACGGAACGACGGACTCGACAGGAGGGTCGGTATCAGCCCGATCGGCATGCGCAGCTGGACCGCAACCTTGACGTTGTCGAGCACCGACATCTCACCGAACAGGCGGATGTTCTGGAAGGTCCGGGCGATGCCTGCCCGGGTGACCTCGTGGGCCTCGTGGTCCGTGACGTCGACGCCGAACAATCGGATCGCGCCGGTTGTCGGGCGGACCATGCCCGACAGGAGATTGAACAGCGTCGTCTTCCCGGCCCCGTTCGGTCCGATCACGCCATGGATCGAGTGGGCCTCCAGTTGCAGGGCGTACTCGGACAGCGCGACGAGGCCGCTGTAGCGCTTGGTGAGACCCGAGACCTCGAGAATTGCGCTCGAAGCCACACGATCAGCAGTGGCTGTCATGAGGGCGAGCGCCGGTCATCGGGAGGTGCTGCCGCCAACCTGGAATCCTCGCCTGAACACCAGCCACGGCCATGCGCGGCGGGGGCGCTGGTGTGCGGCAGATGATAGGCGGCTCGACGGGGTCAGCGCTGCGTCACTGTCGAGCCGAGGTCAGGAGCAGGGAGCCGAGGTCAGGCGCCTGCACCGGCACCCGGAATCGAGCGACCCCGGACCGCACGTTCGCACGGCCCGGGGTGGCAGAGGAGGGAGGTCAGCGGCCGCCCTGGACCGGGATGACCGGGCAGAGGAATTCCTTGACTGGTGAGGTGGCGATCGTCAGCCAGCCGGCATTCGCGTACGCTTCGACGGCTTCCGCGCTGGTGAGCTGGACGGGAGTGACACCCTGCGTCCAGGTGACGGGAAGGACCATCCATCGACCACCGTTGTAGTCGCGATCGCCCGGCTTGGCCTCGGCGACATTGATCAGGCCGTCGCCGAGCACGTAGATCTTGTCGAAGCTCGACGCCGGCGCGCCGGTATGGGAGAAGTCGGTCGGGGTGCCGACCGTTCGGTATCGAGCATCGTCCACGTAGAACGCGAGGCTGGGCGGCCCGCCGGCGGCGACCGTCGATGCGGCTACGGTCAGCAGCAACGCACTTGCGGCCAGGGCGGATCCAATGCGACGGTGCATGCGAGTTCTCCTACCGGCCGGTGGGGCTGGCCGGGGCGCCACCCCGCCCGACGACGGGGACTGCCAAGAGACTCGCACCGGCCCCACGACAGCCGGATGACCGGCCGTCACCTGAGCGTCATGGTTGTCGCGCAGGCTCCGCGGAGCGATGATCGCCCTCATGCCACGCCCCCAGCCCGCTCCCATCCTCGTGGTCGACGACGATCCAAAGATCGTTGCGCTCGTTCGTGCATACCTCGAGCGCGAGCGGTTCCGCGTCGTGACGGCGGGCGATGGCCGTACCGCGCTCCGACTGATCGAGCAGGAGATGCCAAGACTCGTGGTCCTGGACCTGATGCTCCCCGAAATGGATGGAATGGGCGTGATCCGGCAGGCCCGCGCGCTGGGCGACGTGCCGATCCTCATTCTCTCCGCGCGAACCTCGACCGGTGACCGGATCCTCGGCTTGACGGAAGGTGCCGACGATTACCTGCCAAAGCCGTTCTCGCCGGCGGAATTGGTCGCCCGGGTACGGACGATTCTCCGGCGCACCGAGCGCGACAGCCCGGACACGATCCACCCGGATGTCCGCTACGTGTGCGGCGATCTCGAAGTGGACGTGGCACGACACTCGGTTCGGGTCGCCGGACAGGTCGTGGCCCTCAGCGTTCTCGAACTTCGCCTGGTGACGGCCCTCCTCGCGGCGGATGGGCGGATCCTGACCCGCGATCAACTGCTCGATGCCATCCACGGGGTCGGCGAGGCCGAGGTCACCGACCGCGCCATCGACGTCTACGTCAAGCGCCTGCGCGAGAAGCTGGGTGACGATCCGATCGCGCCGCGCTTCGTCGCGACGGTCCGCGGCGCCGGCTATCGCGCTGCCGGCCCGGTCCAGCGACTGGATGGCAGCGCATGAACTTCGGACGCGGGATTGCGGCCCGGATCGCGATCGCGTCGCTCGCCGTCGCTGGTATCGGCGTCGCGGTCGTGGCGATCGGGGTGCTGCGGGTCGGCGCCGAGTCCTTCGCGGCGTTGATGGTCGCGGCCGGCGATACCGCCGAGCACGCACATTCGATGTTCGATACCAGCGTGACCGTCGTCTTCGGCGTCGCCCTGGGGATAGCCGCGGCCGTCGCGGCGGTCATGGCGGCGATCTTCGCGCGGATGATTGCCCGTCCCATTCAGCGAGTTGCTCGCGGGGCGGGCCAGGTCGCGGCAGGGGACCTGACGGTCCGAGTCCCCGAGGCCGGTCCAGGCGAGGTGCAGGCCCTGGCTGCGGCCTTCAACACGATGGCCGACCGACTCGAGGAGCAGGAAATGCTCCGGCGCGAGTTCGTCGTCAATGCGTCACATGAGTTGCGGACGCCGCTCACCAACCTTCAGGGCTATCTGGAGGCCCTTCGGGACGGCGTGATGGCGCCCGATCCGGCGATCTTCGATTCGCTGCGTGAGGAGGTCGATCGTCTGGGGCGGCTTGCCGCATCCCTCGATGTCCTCGCGGGGGCCGAAGGTGAGCGCCCCCAGCCGATGAGCGTGGACATCGGATCGCTCGTCCGGTCCGCCGCGGAACTCACGGCGCCGACCCTGGCCCGTCGGTCGGTCCGCCTCACGATCGAAGTCGCCAATGGACTCGTCGTCACAGCACGTCAGGACGAGCTCGCCCAGGTCATGGCCAATCTGCTCCAGAACGCTGTTCGCTACACGCCCTCAGGTGGCGCTGTGCTCGTCGAGGCCTTGCGGGCCCTTGACGGAATCCTCGTACGGGTGGCGAATTCCGGTGCGCCCATCCCGGCCGATGACCTGCCTCGCGTGTGGGAGCGGTTCTACCGCGTGGAGAAGTCACGGACCCGGGAGCTCGGTGGGGCCGGGATCGGCCTCGCGATCGTCAAGCGCCTGGTCGAGAACGCGGGCGGGCGCGTTGGTGCCGCCTCGGACGACGCCATGACAACGTTCTGGTTCCGCCTTCCGGCATCGAACTGAGCCCCCTCCAGCGCAGTCGGACGACCCGCCCTGAGCGCCAGCCGTCGCCCTCGCTCAGGGGATCGCCGCGACGACCTCCGCGGCGATGGCTGAGTCGCTCGTCGTGATCACGATCACGGCGTCGCCGCTGGTCAGTAGATAGGGCTTCGTGCCTGAGTCGCCGTAGTTCACCTGCGTGACCGTCCGGCCGCCAACCGTGATGTCCGTCGTCGTCACGCCCGCGCCCGTTCCGGCGAGCCAGGTGTCGAGCACGATCTTCCGCATGGCGGCGGCGTCCATGCCGATTGCGCGGAAGGCGACCACCGACAGGTCGAGCGTGCCGCCCGGTTCATAGGCCTCGGCTGCGTGGAAGTCGTCAATCGGGATGCCGGCCGCCGTGAGTGCGGCGATGATCGCCCGGCTTCCGGGGTCTGTGCCGAGAATGGCACTCCCGACCGCGCTGTTGACGGTCAGGGGCACGCCGCTCGCGGTCTTGGGAAGCAGGGCTTCGAGTTCCGGCGCAGAAGGGGCCGCTGAAGGTGCCGCGGATCCGAATGGATCCGGCGCGGCCGTGGCCACCGGCGGCGTGGCGCCAGCGTCCGACGGCTGCGCGGTCGGAAGCACCGCCGTGGAACCGGTCCCACCGAGCTCCACGTCGAACGCCGAGGCAACGGCCTCGACCTCGGCCGCCGTCGTCGAGCCGGATCCCGCAATCGAAACGACGACATCTCCGGTGCGGAACTGGATGAAGCTCGCACCCGAGGTCGAGGATGCCGAATACCCCTGGTCGCCCAGGTCGGATCGAGACGCCACGGTCTGACCGGCGAGGTTTGCTGCCGCTTCGGAGCGGGTAACGGCATCGGCCGCATCGCCGTGGAAGCAGGAGACCGTTGCGTAGATCACGGCCTGTGAGGAGGTCTGGTCGGCCGGTGCGGGACCGATGAAGGTGAGGGACAGCCGATCCGGATCGAAGAGCGTCGCGGTCGTCGTCCATCCCTGAGGGAGGGAGGCCGCAGCGGGCGTCGCGCTCCAGACGGTCGACTGGCAGGACGATGCCGCTGGGACGAGGGCGCGCCAGGCGGTGAATCCGAATGCAACGAGGGCAAGCACCACCGCGGCCATCGCAAGCCGACGCGTGGTGCGATCGGGCGTGAATGGCGATGAAGGGCCGTCGGGCCGCTCGGGCGCGCCGCCTCGTCCGCGATCGGGTTCCCGTTCGCGCCGCCGCCGGGGTCGAGGAGGCTCCGGCAGGTCATCGTCAAACGTTGGCTCATCTTCCATGCGACCTATCATCTTCGGAATTGCTGAGAGATGCCTGAGAAGGGACAAGCCCGCGCTGGCGCCGGTATGCGGCGTGCCCGGGGCCGGATTGGCATCGTCATGCGCGCGTCATCTGCGTGGGACAGGCTGTGATCCATGAACCTCATCGGTGACCTCGAGCGCCTCTTTGCCACGAGCCTGTATCCAAATCGCGTGCCGATTGCCATTGCGGTCGTGGTCGCCGGCGCGCTCCTCTTGCTCCTGGCGCGCCGGCGCGGATGGTTTGACGCTGCGCGGCGCCATCCTGGCCGCACCGCGCTGGTCGTGGTCGTGGCCCTCGCCATCGGATTGCCGAGCGCCTGGTATCTCGGATCACCGCTGTTCATTCGGACCGCCCTCAACGAGCCCGCACCCACGGCAGAACCGACGCTTGAGCCGTCCGCCTCGGTGACAACGGATCCGGGAACCGCAGCATCCGCCAGCGCCGCGCCGCAGACAGCGGCCCCGAGCATCGCGGCGACGCTGCCGCCGCTGGCCGCGCCGCGGACGGGCACGTTCAAGGGAGCCGACGACTTCCACTTCGGGAGCGGGACGGCGACGCTGCTCGAGACGGCACCGGGCGCCTGGACCGTCCGATTCGACAACTTCTCGGTGCGCAACGGCCCCGATCTGTATGTCTACGTCTCCACCGATCCAGCTGGCTATGCAAACGGAGCCGTCGAAGTCGGCAAGCTGCGAGCAACGGACGGCGGCTTCAATATGGACCTGCCCGCGGGCGTCGTGCCCAATGGCGCGGCCAGCATCGTGATCTGGTGCAAGCAGTTCGCCGTGCAGTTCGCGGCCGCGCCGCTCGCCGGCTGACCACAGCTCGGTGGTCGATCGCGCCGCCAAGCCAGCCGACGATGCTCCAGGCGACGCATCGAGACTGACGCGGCGGGGTAGCATCGGGCCGTGGCCATCGATCGCTTCGATTACATCATCGTGGGTGGCGGCTCGGCCGGGAGCGTCCTCGCCAATCGGCTGAGTGCGGATCCCGGGACGCGCGTGCTCGTCCTCGAGGCGGGCCGGCCCGACTGGCGTTTCGACGTCTTCGTCCACATGCCGGCGGCGCTGGCCTTTCCGATCGGCAGTCCGTTCTACGACTGGAAATACGAGTCGGAACCGGAGCCGTTCATGGGCGGGCGGCGGATCTACCACGCTCGGGGCAAGGTCCTCGGCGGCTCGTCCTCGATCAACGGGATGATCTTCCAGCGCGGCAACCCGCTCGACTTCGAGCGCTGGGCCG
>JBDTOJ010000101.1:0-7551 GCA_039933295.1 Chloroflexota bacterium | reverse complement strand
TGACGTCGGATTGGCCCAGCCGCTACGATCCGCGACACAACTGAAGAGCTCTATCGAGAGTGGTGGAGGGACCGGCCCTTTGAAGCCACGACAACCTATCGGCGGTGACGCCGACAAGGTGCCAATTCCGGGCAGGACAACCACCTGCGAGATAGGGATCACCCATTGACCCTTCCCGCGGGAAGGGTTTCTTGTTTCTCGGGCCGCTTCTCGGTCGGGCAGGCCAGCCATCCACGCGACCCACGGGCGCGTCCCACGACCAGGAGTTCCGTCATGCCGACCGACACGAGCACCACCGACTCTCGCCATCGTGCGTGGTCGACGATGTCCATGCCGGCCGACGGATCGGGTGGTGAGCCCGGAACGAGCGCGGCGACCGAAGTGGCCGGCGCGAACGCCACCGCAGCGACGACCGCGTCCGCCACCACCGCCGACCAGAACCCCGGGTCGCGCTCCAGGATCGTCGGGCTTCGGTGCCGCAATTGCGAACGTCCGGAGGCGACGGGTCCCCACTTCGTCTGTCCATCCTGCTTCGGGCCACTCGAGGTCGTCCTGGATCGAGACGCCGTCCGGGCCCAGGTATCGCGCGCCGGGATCGAGGCCCGCGGCCCGGATATCTGGCGATATCTCGAGCTCTTGCCCGTCGAGCGGGCACCGACCCGAGGGCTCGCGGTTGGGTCCACGCCGCTCATCAGGGCGGATCGTCTGGCGGCGGAAATCGGTCTGCGCGTTGGGCAGGTCCGGCTCAAGGACGACACCCGGAACCCGACCCTGTCCTTCAAGGATCGCGTCGTGGCCATCGCGGCGGCTCGGGCGTCCGACTTCGGGTTCACGACACTGGCTTGCGCTTCGACGGGGAACCTCGCGGGCGCCACCGCGGCCGCAGCCGCTGCGATCGGGATGCGCGCCGTCGTCTTCGTCCCATCGAACCTCGAGCCCGCCAAGATCGACCACGCGCTGAGTTACGGCGCGACGGTCGTCCCGGTCAACGGCACGTACGACGACATCAACCGGCTCAGCCTGGAGATCGCCGATGAGGAGGGCTGGGCCTTCGTCAACGTGAACCTGCGGCCGTACTACTCGGAGGGCAGCAAGACGCTTGCATTCGAGGTTGCCGAGCAGCTCGGATGGCGCCTTCCGGACGTCATCGTGACGCCGATTGCCTCGGGTAGCCTGTTCACGAAGGTCGCCCGCGGGTTCGAGGACCTGGTCGCGGCCGGACTCGTGGAGGACAAGCCGGTGCGGTTCATCGGGGCGCAGCCCGATGGTTGCTCGCCGGTTGCGACTGCGTTCGCGGAAGGGGTCGATGAGATTCGCCCGGTCCGTAATCCCGACACGATCGTCCGGTCCCTGGCCATCGGATCGCCGGCCGACGGCCGATATGCCCTTGCCCTCGCACGGCGAACCGGCGGGTCGATTGAATCAGTCCCGGACACGGCGACCGCTGCGGCCATTCGCCGCCTTGGGCGGACCGAGGGCCTGTTTGCCGAGACCGCCGGCGGCGTGACCGTCGCCGGCATGGAGCAGGCGGTCCGGCGCGGCCTCATCGGTCCTCACGACGAGGTCGTGGCCCTGATCACCGGCAACGGCGTCAAGACGCCCGACGCCAAGTGGTTCGGCCTGGAGGCCGATTCCCCGGGCTCAGAGCGGGATGCGTCCGCCGGTTCGATCGGCCTCGCCCGGCCGATCGACCCGTCCTACTCGGCATTTCTCGCTGCGGGCCTTGGCTCATGACCACGATGGGTTTCCGGATGCTGGGCAGCCGCCGCTAGGAACCGCGGCGCGCCCGCTTGGCCGCTGGCACCATGCGCATATGGCGATTGATGAGGATCCGCCGCGATGACCGATACGGCCGATGTCGTCGTTGTCGGCGGTGGCGTCATGGGCGCGAGCATTGCCTATCATCTGGCCGCTGCCGGTGCCGGCAGGATCGTCCTGCTCGAGCGTCAACCGGCGTTCGGACTAGGCTCGACTGGCCGCTGCGCGGGCGGGTTCCGACACCAGTTCTCGAGTGAGATCAACGTCCGGCTGTCACTCGCCTCGATCCGGATGATTCGCTCGTTCAGCGCCGAGCATGGTGTGCCGCTCGATCTCCACGCGGAGGGCTATCTGTTCCTGGTCCGTGATCATGCGACGTGGGAGAGCTACCGAGCCGCGGCCGCGATGCAACGGTCCCTGGGCGCCAAGGTGGATGAGTTGGACGCGGCAGCGGTCGCGGAACTGATCCCCGGACTCCAGACCGACGATGTCGTCGGCGCCACCTTCGGTCCCGAGGACGGGATTGCGGATCCATCCGGGCTTACCAATGGATACGCGAGCCTGGCACGGCGGCTCGGCGTGGATATCCGGCTCGGGACCAATGTCGAGGCGATTCGGACCAGCTCTGATGGCGGCGCGGTCGTCGGAGTGGCGACCTCGGGCGGCGTGATCGATGCACCGATTGTCGTCAACGCCGCCGGTGTCTGGGCGACGTCGCTGGCCGCGACCTGTGGCATCGTCCTGCCGATCGAACCGCAGCCGCGCCATATCGTCGTCACGTCCGGCTTCGACGGGCGCCCGGAACGGCGGACGCTCGTGATCGACACCGCGACGATGTTCTATTTCCACCGCGAGGGAGCGGGAGTCCTGATGGGCATGCCGCGGCTCGCAGACGCGGTCTCGACGTTCGAAACGACGGTCGATGAGCGCTGGATCGCGGAGGAGCTCGTGCCCACGGCCGTGTCGGTGTTACCGGCGCTGGCCGATGCGGGACTCGCGAGCTCGTGGGTCGGCCTGTACGAGATGACGCCGGATCGCCACGCGATCCTTGGCTCCGTGCAGGGTCTCGACGGGCTGTATCTCGCCACCGGCTTCTCGGGGCACGGATTCCAGCACGCTCCGGTGGTCGGGAGCGTGAGTGCATCACTGATCACGGGCGGGGAACCGATCGTCGATGTCTCGTCGCTGCGCCTCGAGCGGTTCGCCCGGGGCGAACACATCGGCGAATCACACGTGGTCTGATCGACGCGACCCGGCGAGGTGGATCGCTGACGATCGCCGGACTCGCGGCGCAGGCAGCGGCGCGCCATACTCCGCTCGTGAGCAACGAGGCGACCAACGACGCGACCGACGGGAACATGCGCCGGACCCGCACGGAATCCGACTCCATGGGCCCCATCGAGGTCCCCGCCGATCATCACTGGGGCGCGCAGACGCAGCGCAGCCTGCACCATTTCGCGATCAGCCACGACACGATGCCGCCGGGCATCATCCGCGCGTTCGGCGTCCTGAAGCGCGCAGCAGCCGAAGTGAATGGCGAGCTCGAGTTGCTCGACGCTGAGAGCGTGGTCCTGATCGTTCGGGCAGCTGACGAAGTCGCTTCCGGCGCCCTCGCGGCTGAATTCCCGCTCCGCGTGTGGCAGACCGGCTCGGGCACGCAGTCGAACATGAACGTCAACGAGGTCGTCGCCAGCCGTGCCAACGAGCTGGCGACCGGCACGCGGGGGGGCAGGAGCCCGATCCACCCGAACGATGACGTCAACCGCAGCCAGTCGAGCAATGACACCTTCCCGACGGCGCTCCACATGGCCGTCGCCATGGCGATCGTCGGGGACCTGATCCCGAGCGTTCGCGCCCTGCGTGATGCCCTCGATGCGAAGGCCGCCACATTCGAGACAATCGTCAAGATTGGCCGGACGCACCTTCAGGACGCGGTGCCGTTGACGCTGGGCCAGGAGTTCAGCGGTTATGTAGCCCAGCTGGATGGCGGGATCGCCCGCCTTGAGGCCGCTTTGCCTGGGCTGTATGAGATCGCGCTCGGAGGCACGGCTGTCGGAACCGGCCTGAACGCCCATCCGGAGTTCGCGGATCGCGTCGCGCGGCGCATCGCCGACCTGACGGACCTGCCGTTCGTGACGGCACCGAACAAGTTCCAGGCGCTCGCCGGCCAGGAGGCGACGGTCTTCGCCTCGGCGGCCCTCAAGACCCTGGCTACGAGCCTGATGAAGATCGCCAACGACATCCGCTGGCTTGGCTCCGGGCCGCGGGCCGGCCTCGGCGAGCTGATCCTTCCGGAGAACGAGCCGGGGTCGTCGATCATGCCCGGCAAGGTGAACCCGACTCAATCCGAGATGCTGACGATGGTCTGCGTGCAGGTCTTCGGCTACGACGCGGCGATCACGATCGCCGGCTCACAGGGCAACTTCGAGCTGAACGTGTTCAAGCCGGTCATCGCGCACGACCTGCTCCACGGGATCGAGTTGCTGACCGACGGCTGTCGATCGTTCCGCGAGTTCTGCGTGGAGGGCCTCGAGGCCGACATCGTGCGCATCGGGGCGAACGTCAGCAGTTCGCTGATGCTCGTCACGGCACTCACCCCGTCGATCGGCTACGACAAGGCCGCCGAGATTGCCAAGAGGGCTCATCACGAGGGGACGACACTCCGCGAGGCAGCCCTCGCGCTCGGCTATCTCAGTGCCGAGGCGTTCGATGCAGCGATCGATCCGGCCGCGATGACGCGGCCCGGCACCGCCTGAGTCGCGGCGAAGTGTACGGGCTGCGCGTCATCGCTCGCGTCACGCTGGGCCTCGGCCTGCTGCTGCTGGCCGTGGGCGTCGTGCTGACCGGCGGCTCGGCGATCGTGGCCGGGGATTGGTGGCTCGCTCGCCAGCCCTGGATCGGGGTCGGGCTCACATCGCTCGTCGTGGGTCTGGCCGTAATCGGCGTTGTCGGCCTGTTGCTGAACGTCATCGAGCCGATCGGCCGAGTCCGGATCCTGGCGATCCCCCCGGCGCTGCTGGTCGTGTTCGTCTGGCTCCTGACCTACATGGCGCCCATCACCGGTGCCTGCTGCGACCAGCCGGAACGCGATATCGCCACGCTCCTGTACTCGCTGCCACAGGCCCTGGCGCTGCTGATCATCGGCACTCTCGCGATCCTGCTGCCCCTGGCCATCGCCCGGCGCCGGCTCGCCGATCGCAGAAAATGAGCCCGCTCAGGCCACTCGCAGCAGCCACGTTGGCGATCAGCCTGCTTGGCTGTGGGGATCGTCCATCGCCCCCTGCATCGAGCAATCCTGCCTTCGATCCGGCGGCCCCGACCGTGGTGACCGGCCGGTTCCTGAACTCCGCGAGCCTCCCGGCCATCGGGGCCATTGTGGATCTCCAGGTCTGGGACGACGCCAACGCCGAGATCGGCAAGCCGGTCCCACTAGTCCTCGACCTCCAGGTGCTGACGTCCCTGGACGGTCGATTCGAGTTCCGATTCCGCCCTGCGCCGGACCTCAGGACGTTCGCCCATACAAACAATGACTACGTCAATTTCCAGCTCATGGGCATCGACGCAAACTCCCAGGGCATCGGGCAGTGGGCCTTTCCCCGCAAGATCGTCGGAGATGCCTGGGAGGAGCCGGTGCCGTCGGTGACGCTCCACGAGAACGGAGCCGGGACCGAGCCCTGAGGCTACTTCTTCTTCTTGGGCGGCATCGAGCGGGTGAAGTCGAGGGCCTTATCAAGCCACACGTCCACGCCGGCATCATCGGCGGCGACATCGGGCGGCATGACCACGTAGCGGCCCATGGAGCGGCCGGGCATCGGCGCGAACGGATGCGCGCCGGGGAGTTCGAGCAGGGCGTCACGGTCCGGTTCTGAAACGCGAACCCACCACTCGTCCGCGAACAGGCCCGTCGCCATGTTGCCGTTGATCCAGGCGCACCGGTATCCGAACATCGGCTTGATCAGCATGTCAGGCGCCGCGTGTCGGTCCAATACCGCGTTGAACCGCTCGACGATCTCGGGCGACGTCTTCGTGAACTTCGGCATGTCAGGCATCGTGTCCGCTCCCGATCAGTGGCAGGTGCCGCTACTCGTGTCCGTGAAGGTCCCGCCGGCGACGGGGATGAAGGTGGACTCCCACGAGCCATCGGACAACGTCAATTTCAGCACCCCGAACGTCTTATCATCGTGGACGACCGAGTTCGCGATCGGCTTGCCGACGGCGCGCAGGCCTCGGCCTCCCGTCCCGACCACGATTTCGACGATGCCGTTCGGGTCCGCCTTGCCCGCCGGCGTCTGGGGGGCGAACCGCTCGTAGTCATGGTCGTGTCCGTTGATCACGAGTTCGGCACCCGCGTCGTATAGCGCCTGCCAGATTGGGGTCATCGAGGAGAAGTTTCCGTGCTCGCCGGAACTGAAGCGCGGGTGATGCCAGATGGCAAGCGCGCAGGCTGTCGGGTTCGCTGCAAGGTCGGCACGGAGCCACTGTTCCTGGGGTGTTCCGACCCGGCATCCACCGACCGTATTGCAGTTGCTGTTGATGATGTAGACGCGCCACGTGCCGACCTGGCGCGCGTACCAACCCTGAGACGGATCGCCGGCAGCGCTGCCGAAGTACCCGAAGTAGCCGGCCGCATCGGTCGTCAGGTAGTCATGGTTTCCGACTGCCGGCAGCGTCCGATCCAGGAACTGGCCCCAGGTCGGGGCGTAGCAGTCGCGGAAGTTCGCCGCCGTTCCGTCTTCGTACGCGTTGTCTCCGGCGGTGAAGACGGTCCCGGGAATTCCAGCGATCAGGGCCGCTGTCGCCGAGTCGTCCGCCGTGGCGCAATTGGCAACATCACCGGCGCCAACGAGGGTCGCCGGGCCCGGCGTCGGCGACGACGCGAGCGGCGTGCTCGTGGGCGAGGCATCGGGCGCGGAGGGGGTGCTCGTGGGCGAGGTATCGGGACCGATCGATGCGACGGGTTGGCTCGAACAGCCGGCGATCAAGATCACGGCTGCGAGGGCGATGAATCTGGGTGACAGACGAGATGCTGTTCCTGACCGCGGTTGCACTCCCGAAGGCTACGGCATGACACGATTTCGAGTCTGCGGCTACCGGATCGGTTTCTTGGCACGTCGGGCGACGTGATGGGACACTGTGCAGACCCACTCACGGAGCAGCATCTGTCGTGACGAACGAAGCGAACCTGACCGGCGGTAAACCGGGCCCGATTCCGCCCGCGGTGCAGCGTGCCCGGTGGGAATCAACGATCAAGGCCGCGCCGACGACGCTAGCCGATGGCGCCATGGGCACGATGCTGTTTGCATCCGGACTTACGTTCGGGGATCCGCCCGAGTATTGGAACCTCACCCAGCCCGACGTCATCCGGCGAATCCATCGGGGCTACCTCGATGCAGGCTCGCGGATCGTCCTCACCAACACGTTCGGCGGCAATCGGCTGCGGATGAGCCTCCACGGCAACGACCATCGGGTCGCCGAGTTCAACCAGATGGCCGCGGTCCTGCTTCGGGCCGAAGTGGAATCCGCGGACTCCACGGCGCTCGTGGCGGGCGATATCGGCCCGTCCGGCTCGATCATGATGCCGATCGGGACGCTCGATTTCGACGAGGCTGTCGATGTCTTCGCCGAGCAGGCCTCCGCGCTCGTGGCCGGAGGCGTCGACATCGTCTGGATCGAGACGATGTCCGATCTCGAGGAGATCCGCGCGGCGATCGCCGGGGTGCGCCAGGTCGCGCCGACGATCCCGATCATCGCCACGATGACCTTCGACACCCGCGGCCACACGATGATGGGCGT
>JBDTOJ010000100.1:0-8523 GCA_039933295.1 Chloroflexota bacterium | reverse complement strand
CCATCGACTCATTTGGCGCATGGGCATGGTCATCCGGGTTCGAGAAACCCATCAGGATCACGGGCAAGCCCAGTTGATGCTCGAACATCTCGGCGACAGGAATGGACCCGCCCGCTCCGATGAACACTGGCTCGCGCCCGAACGTCGCCTCGAGTGCCAGCGCGGCGGCCTGCGCAATCGGGTGGTCGATCGGCGTCCTGACCGGCTTGCCGCCGCCGAGCATCTGGACCGCGACCGTCACGCCGGGCGGACACAATGCCTCAACGAAACCGACAAACTTCGGAAAGAGGACCTCCGGATCCTGATCCGCGACGAGCCGCATGCTGACCTTGGCGTGGGCATGGGCTGGAATGATGGTCTTGGAACCCTCGCCCTGGAACCCTCCCCAGATCCCGTTCACGTCGAGCGTGGGTCGCGTCCACTTGCGCTCGAGGACCGAGTAGCCCTTCTCGCCCTGGAGCGGTCCGGATTCGGTCTGCGCTCGGAATACCTCCGGGTCGAACGGCAGGTCGGCGAGGCGACCCTTGGCGGCCTCGTCGAGCATGATGACCTCGTCGTAGAAGCCTGGCACCTGGACCCGTCCGTCTCGATCCTTGAGGCCGGCAATGATCTGGGCAAGCGCATTCGCCGGGTTCTCGACGGCACCACCGAAGCTGCCCGAGTGGAGATCGGTCGGCGTCCCGGTGACATCGATCTGTGTGTACAGCATCCCCCGCAGCGTCTCGGTGATGGCAGGGATGTTGCCTTCGAAAAATCCGGTATCCGAGATCACGACCGCATCGGCACCGAGGCGGGCCCGATTCGATTCGAGCCAACCGGGCAGGCTCGCGGATGTCGATTCCTCCTCGCCCTCGAACACGAGTCGGATATTGACCGGAAGGGTTCCGCGGATCGCGAACAAGGCTTCCGCCGCGCGGAGGTGCATGTGCAGCTGGCCCTTGTCGTCGGCCGAGCCGCGGCCGACGATTCGACCATTCCGGATGAACGGATCGAACGGGGCCGTCTCCCACAGATCGATCGGATCGACCGGCTGGACGTCGTAGTGGCAGTAGACGACGACCGTCGGCGCTCCGTCGGCGTGGAGCCAGTCCGCGTAGACGATCGGATGCCACGGGGTCTCGCTGACTTCCG
The DNA here is from genome assembly GCA_039933295.1 of Chloroflexota bacterium. Classification (GTDB taxonomy): domain Bacteria; phylum Chloroflexota; class Limnocylindria; order Limnocylindrales; family CSP1-4; genus UBA5189. The sequence continues at coordinate 7,392 of JBDTOJ010000100.1, read as the reverse complement.
CGTGCTCGAAACCAATTCGCGTCACTTCTGCCTCGATCCACTCGGCCGCGCGCCTGATGTCCGGGGCATGCTCGCTCAGGGCGGAGATGCTCGGGATCCGAAGGAATTCCAGAAGCGAAGCGTGGCGGGCGTCGGTCGTCGCCGCCAGCTGGGCTTCAAGCGCGGGATCGATCGTGGTCATCAGCGTCTCCACATGGTTCGGCCGGCGCTCCGCAGGAGGCGCCGGCCGTGGTTCATCCGGGTTGGATTGGCCCTATCAGGCGGGATTTGGTGCGGGCGCCGATGCCGGAGGCACATCCCGCTCCGACGGACGGTCATCCGCCGGTCCGGCCCCGTCAGCGTCCTTCGCGTCATGGGAGCGCGGAGGCAGCCCGTGGAGCGTCTCCTTGGCGGGCAGGTCCGCAAAGAGCGTCTCGAACCCTTCGGCGTCGACAGTCTCCTCCGCGATCAGCTTCTGGGCCAGGGCCTCGAGGCGATCCCGATGGGTGGTGAGGACCTCCGTGGCGCGCTCGTAGGCTCGATCAACGAGCGCCCGGACCTCTTCATCGATCTGACGAGCGATCTCATCGGAGTAGTTGCGCTGCTCACCGATCTGGCGGCCGAGGAATACGAGTTCGTCCCGCTGGCCGAAGGACAGGGGCCCTAGACGATCGCTCATCCCGAACTCGGTGACCATGCGACGTGCCAGGCCCGTGGCCTTCTCGATGTCATTGCTGGAACCAGTCGTGGTGTCGCCGAACACGAGACGCTCGGCGACGTTGCCGCCGAGGAGGCCGGCAAGCTTGTCCTCGAATTCGGTTTTCGACTGGAGGTACTTGTCTTCCGTCGGCAGGGCCATGGTGTAGCCGAGAGCCATCCCGCGGCTGACGATGGTCACCTTGCTGACCGGGTCGCACTTCGGGAGGACCCGCTGGACGACCGCATGACCACCTTCGTGGTACGCGATGATCAGCTTCTCGGAATCCGAAATGATCCGCGACTTGCGCTCCGGGCCGGCGACGATCCGCTCGAGGGCCTCCTCGAAGTCGGGCATCGAAATGACCTTCTTGTTCCGTCGGGCCGCGAGGATCGCGCCTTCGTTGATGAGGTTCGCGAGGTCCGCTCCCGAGAAACCGGGCGAGAGTCGGGCGAGGCCTTCGATGGACACGGCCTTGTCGAGGGGCTTGCCCTTGATGTGGACCTTGAGGATGGCGACGCGACCCTTCATGTCGGGTCGGTCGAGGATCACCTGGCGGTCGAACCGACCGGGCCGGAGGAGCGCCGGATCGAGAACATCGGGTCGGTTCGTCGCGGCGACGACGATGACGCCGGTATTGGTATCGAAGCCATCCATCTCGACGAGGATCTGATTGAGCGTCTGCTCGCGCTCGTCGTGGCTGCCGCCGAGGCCGGCACCGCGCTGCCGGCCGACCGCGTCGATCTCGTCCACGAACACGATGCACGGGCTGTTGCGCTTGGCCTGATCGAACAGGTCCCGGACACGGCTGGCACCGACGCCCACGAACATCTCCACGAATTCGGAGCCCGAGATGCTGAAGAACGGCACGCCGGCCTCACCCGCGACGGCCCGAGCCATGAGGGTCTTGCCGGTACCGGGAGGTCCCACGAGGAGCACGCCCCGCGGGATGCGCGCGCCAAGCGTGTTGAACTTCTCCGGGAACTTGAGGAATTCGACGATCTCCTGGAGCTCGGTCTTGGCCTCATCCACGCCGGCGACGTCGGCAAAGGTCACAACCGACTTGTTGCCGAGGAACATCCGCGCACGGCTCTTGCCGAACGACATCGCCTGATTGTTCGTCCCCTGAGCCTGCCGCATCATGAAGTAGATGAACGCGCCGATGATCACCAGCGGCAGCACGACGCTGACAGCGGTAAGGATCCAGCCGTTGTCGGACTGCTTGTCAGCGGAGAAGATCGACTTGTCGAAGGTGCGTCCGGCGTCCGTCGACGCCTGCTGCATGTCGCCAAGAACCGAGGTCAGGATGCTCGGAATGGTGACCGTGTAGGTGGTTCCATCGGTCTTGGTCACGGTCAGGCTGTCGGACTGCTGGACGACGGTCTTGACGTCGCCGGAACCGACCTGGTTCAGAAACGTGCCGTAGCCCGTGGCCGCGGTGCCGGTTGTCTGGTTGAACCATGTGTACAAGAGAGCTGCCACGCCAAGCGCGAGCAGGATCATCAGTGCGCCGTTGCGCATGAACCTGGGATTCAAGAAATTGCCTCCGGAGGGGCGAGCCAGTTGGTCGGCCCGTCCTGCGCGGAGTATAGCGCCGGGTCCCGGACTGTCCCCAGTACCATCCGCCGGCCGGTTCGGCCACACGAATCGAAGGGGATCCGGGCCTGGAGTTGGTAGCAGCGCCAAGATTCGAACTTGGGACCTATCGATTATGAGCCGATTGCTCTAACCACTGAGCTACGCTGCCACGGTGGTGACTTATTGAGGAGACCTCGAGTCCCCTGCTCAACAACTGAGCTCGTCAGCCTTCGGGCGACAGTTTAGCGCACGTCCATCCGGGACTCCACTCGCCCTGCCGTTGCGCCTCGGCGTGATGTGGTCAGGCTCCGGCGGACGGGCCGCCCGAACCCGTGTAACGGTCCAGCATCTCGCCGATCGTGAGGTTCCCGAAGCGCTGGTCGAGGCGATCCCGCGCCGCTGGCCCGCCCGGAGCGGCCTTACGGTCCGCCGAGAACGACCACCAATTCCGGCACGAAGGAACTATCTCGCGAAGACAGGTTGATCTGGCTCCCGGTCGTGGTAAGGACCAGGCTGGCCATGCCTCCCGCGCCCGCCGACACGATCGACGACACGTCAACAGTGTTCCACCCGACCACCAACGCGCCGCTTGAACCCGCGATCGAGGAACTGAACGCGGGCGCATTGGCATAGGTGATCGAACTCTCGACCCAGCTCGAGTCGGTGACCGCGCGGACCACGAACCCTGTCGCCGAGCACCCGCTGATGCAGTAGACCCGCAGCGTCGCACTCGAGAACGAGGAACTGATCCCGGTTAGGTCGAACTTGATATACGCATTCCGGATCTGGCTCGGACCCGAGACCCGGATCGAGCCGTTCGTCCCGTAGTTCGTGGTGGAGTTGACGCTATCGACATAGGCATCCGCGACCGGGTTCCGCGAGATGGTCACCGAGCCCGACGGGGTCGTCGCAGATTTGGGACCAGCGGCGACGCTCGCGTTACCGGCGGCATCGATGGCATCCACGGTGTACCCATGGGTGCTTCCAGGAGTGACAGCCACATCCTGATACCCCAGCGTTGCGCTGCTGAGCAGGGCGATCGGTGTCGTGTTGCCGTCCCGGTAGACGCGATAGCCGGTCACGCCGACGTTGTCGGTGGATCCGGTCCAGGCCAGATCGATCCGCGTGCTGTTGACGGCGGTTGCCGTCAGGCCACCCGGCGTCGACGGAGCCTCACCGTCAGCCACGACATCGATCTGGGTCGTGGCCGGTGCACTTGATCCGTAGGCATTCGTGGCAATCAGGGTGACCGTGTAGGTCCCCGGGGTAGCCCACGCATGACTGGGGTTCTGGAGATTGCTCGTGCCGGTGTCGCCGAAGCTCCAACTCCAGCCGGTCGCACCATCGGTGCTCGTGTCCGTGAACGACACGGGCAGCCCGGCGGTCACGGTGGCGGTCGATGCGGTGAAGTTCGCGGTTGGAGGCCCGCTGTTGCCGGCTCCAACGGTAAGGATCAACTGTGGAGCGAAGGCGGTTTCGCGAGAGGCGAAGCTGCGCTGTGTCGTCCCTGACGGTCCGAGCGCCAGGCTGAACAGACCGCCATGTGCGGCGCTCGCCAGACTCGTGACATTGACGGAGGACCAACTCCCAGTCGTAATGGCGCCCGACGAGATGCCCGTTGGACTTCCGAGGGCCGGCGCGTTGTTGTAGTTGATCGTCGTTTCGCCCCAGGTCGTGTTGGCGACGCCGAACACATCGAAACCTGTGGGCCCGGTCGAATTCGAATAGATCAGCAGCCTGGCGTCCTGGATCTGGCCGACGACACCGGTGAGGTCGAATCGAAGGTAGCTTTTGAGCGTGGCTGATCCGCTCTGGACGCGGAGCACGGTCGACGTGCCGTAGTTCGTTGTTGCCGCGGTACTCGAGACATAGGCATCCGCGATCGGGTTGAAGGTCTGCGTCACCGCACCGTTCGATGTGGACTCGGTGATCGGGCCGGAGGGGTCCGAGCGATTGCCGGCGGCATCGAAAGCCTTGATCGTGTAGGTGTGCGTGCTCGACGGAGCGAGCGGCGCATCGCTGTAGTTCCGCGCGTCCGGCGGCAGGGTCACGATGGGCGTCGTCCAATTGCCGTCCCGGAAGATCTCGTAGCCGGCGACGCCGACGTTGTCGGTTGAGCCACCCCAGCTGAGGTCGATCTGCGACGGGCTGGGCGAGGTGGAACCGAAGGTCGGCGGCGCGGTCGGCGCCTGGGAATCGACGGTGTTCCTGCACGGGACCAGGCCACTGTCCGTGACAGCCCCGGTGGTCGTCACGAACTGGAAGGCCGCACTCGTTCCGTACAGGCTGAGCTTGAGTGCTCCGAAGTTCGTATAGTCCGCAGCGGCGAGCTTCGGATCAGGCGTCGTGAGGCCCTGGTGCCCGTGGCCGCCGGATCCAACGATGAATTCCGTCACGCCGGTCGCGGATACGGCTCCCGATCCATCGATCGGTGAGAAGCGCTGGTAGGAGTGGTCATGGCCGTTGAGGACCATCGTGACCTTGTTCTGGGCGAGGAGCTGCCAGATGGGCTGGAGCGTGGTCGTGGATCCCTCGGGTCCTGTGTTGTACAGCGGGTGGTGGAAGTAGACGATCGTGCATGGCGTGTTGGCGTTGGCTGCGAGATCACCCTGCAGCCACTGGTACTGCGCGGAATTCGTTGCGGTCCCACCAAACTGGCTCGTCGAGTTGAGCGAGATGAAGTGCCACCCGCCCGCATTGAAGCTGTAGTAATTCGGAATGTTGTTCCAGTACCAGAAATAGCCTGGCGCGAGGCTTCCGGTGTACTCGTGGTTCCCGATCGTCGGGTTCGTGATACTCCGGAACTGGCCATACGTGCCAGTCGCGCCCTGGGGTCCGTACCAGTTGTCGAATTCCATCGGTTGGCCCGACTCGTAGACATCGCCGAGGTACAGGAACATGTTGGGGTTCCACGACCCGATCAGGCCGACCGTCGAGGTCTCACCTGACTCCCCGCCCGCACCATCGCCCGCCGCCGCGAGAACGAGCGGCGTCCCGGGCGACGGTGTCGTGCCGGTTGCCGGCGTGAAACTGCCGCCGTTGATCGGAGGCTGGGTTATCCCGTTCGAGAAGGTGACGGGAAGGCTTGCGGTCTGTGTCGTGAAACCGTCGCGCATGAGGGCGGCCAATCCGATCTGATGCGAGCCGTCCACCCAGCGACGGGTGTCAAGGGTGAACGTGTAGGGCGATACATAGTCCGTCAGCAGCGGCGCGCCATCGATCGTGAAGATCGCACGCTGGACGCCGATGGTCGTGTCGGTGCTCGTCACGGTGCCGGTCACCGTCTTCGAACCGGCGAGGACGGCGCCACTCGCTGGCAGCGTGATGCAGACCGTGACCGAGTAGGCAGAGGACGGGCCGCTCGTCACGCAGGGCGCAGGCACTGGGGTGGGCGTCGGGGTGGGCGTCGGCGATGGCGTCGGCGTCGGCGATGGCGTCGGCTTCGGTGTCCTGGCCGGACGTGCGCCCGCGCCCGAGAGTGCCGAAGGGTCGGAAGGCGATCCGGCGCCCATTGAAAGCGCCATGACCGACACGAGGGCCACGAGCAGCGCCACGAACCAGGCAGTCGTCGCGGGCATGCCAACAGCTCGAACACCGGATGGACGGACCAGGGCCAAGGTCTGCGGCGCGACCGCGGATTTCCGGTGGGTGCGACCCGAATTACTCAAGCGACGGACATGGTTCGTTGAGGCGTCGAACACAGAACCCCCGAGGATGTAGCGAAGATGAATGCTGCGCAAGAGTACCCCGAGGGTGACCATTTGCGGTCGCACGGGACCAAAGTCCGGTGCGTGGCCGCACCAAAATCACGCGGTCAGGATCAGCCTCCCGGACCGAATAGGAGATCAAACCAGCGATCGATCGGGCTTCCTGCCTGAGCATCGGCGCCAAGACGAACCGAGGCTGATCCTGGAGCATCTGCCGGCAGCGACGGTGCGCCACCCTTGAGAGCGAACGCAATCTCGTCACGCGTGCCCAATCGATAGGCGCGCGCCTGGAGGTCCACGAAACGCTGCTCCTGGATCAATGTCAACTCTCGCTGCATCGCGGCGACCTGATCCGTGACCGCGACATTCGCCGCGCGCAGCTCGTCAGCGTGGCCAGAGGCGGCGGACGCCGTGGCGACCTGTCGACCGAACGAAATCACGCCCCACGAAATGGCGATGGCGGCGACGATGTGGAGGAGCCGACGCGGCGAGATCGTCGCCATCGGGATCGCGCCGGGATCGGGTCCGAGGACGACGACCGGCCGCGGAGGACTGGAGATGACACGGTCGCGACGGGTTGCTGACCGGTCGCCCGGATCAGAGCTTGCCGACAACAGCTCGGATCCGCCGGACTCGCCTCGAAGGAAGGACGGGATCGCCGACAGGTCGTCCGCGCCATCCGAATCAAGGCGCTGGAGGCCGACTCCGGAAACGGGCGGCTCCTCGTCGAATGGGTCGATCACCGTCCGAGGGTAGCTAACCCGCAGCTGCGCGTCAACACGCGCCTCGTGACCTGAGTGGAATGGCGTGCCACGCAAGGTGGCACACAGGCTCCGGAGACTGGGTGTACGCTGCTATCGAACGCGCGTTCGGTTTGGAGACACGCTCAATGCGAACTTACGCCCCCGCCTCGACTGACGAGGTGCTCCGCCGCCTGCTTGAGGAACCGTCCCTTGCCTCGGCCGTGGTTCACCACGAGATCGTGCCGCCAGCCGAGGCAATCACGGCGCCGTTCCCAGACTGGCTCGATCCGAGGATCGAGGGCGGCCTGCGCTCACGCGGGATCGACGCGCTGTACAGCCACCAGGCGGAGGCGATTCAGGCGGTCCACGCCGGCGAGGACATCGTGGTCGTCACGCCCACGGCTTCGGGCAAGACACTGTGCTACATGCTGCCAGTGCTCCAGGCACTGGCAGAGGACCCGTCGGCACGAGCTCTGTTCCTGTTCCCCACCAAGGCGCTCGGCCAGGATCAGGTGGCTGAATTGGCGGGCCTCGCTGCGGCGAGCGACTTGTCGATCTCGGCCGCGACCTACGACGGAGACACGCCCGCGCCGATCCGGTCCGCGATCCGGACCGCGGGCCAGGTCGTTGTCACGAACCCGGACATGCTCCACTCGGCGATCCTCCCCCACCACACCAAGTGGTTCCA
>JBDTOJ010000099.1:0-12923 GCA_039933295.1 Chloroflexota bacterium | reverse complement strand
CGCGATCATCGCGTTGTTCTCGATGTACAGCTGCTCCTGGTGGCCGACGCGGTACTCGCCTTCGAGGATCACGTCCGCGGCGGCAAACCCGGCCTCGAGGTCCCCGTTGGCGATCTCATAGCTTGCGAAGAGATGGTCCGAGACCTCCGGATCGAAGACCGGAGGGAGCGGCTCGGTCACGAGCCTGACGTGGGACTTGAGCTGGCGGATCGTCTCGCGATCGGCGGCCGCGATCAGGGCAACGGGCTCCGCGTGATGCCGGATCTCGCCGCCGACCGGCACGAGGACGGGCTGATCCTCCTTGATCGCGCTGACGAGGTTCTCGCCGGGGATGTCGGCGGCGGTCACGACCACGACCTTGGACCAATCCATGTCCGGGTCGAGTTCGATGGCGACGAGGCGCGCGCGCGGCTCGGTTGAGCGGATCGTCGCCCCATACCAGGCGCCCGGAAAGACGAGATCGTCGGCGTACTTGGCGGCGCCGGTGAGCTTGCCCGGACCCTCGCGGCGACGCGGGAAGCCGACCGCACGACCCGCGGTCGTGGTGCCGCGCTCGATCACGAGCGCATCGGGGGCGGTCCGAACCGGCGATACGGCTGGGCGCGGCATCGTACGGGTCGTCATCGAACGATGGGTTCCTCCGGCAACTGAACTGCTCCCTCCGAGGCGAGAGCGTATCACCAAGGGCAGCGTCCTCGACCCGGGAGGGGACGCCTTCGATGCCTCAGGGCAGCGGGCACTCCAGGCCGGCAGGCAGTGGCCCAAGGCATAGCGCTACGCCCATGTGCTGCACGACCCGGAAGGTGAACGGCCCGACGCGATAGTCGATTGCGATGTTCGCGAATCCGGCCTCCCCGGCTTGATCGCCGTGGACCACGAGCAGGATCGGGAGGGCGTCATCGGGCTTGGTCTCATTGTCGATCGTGGCCGGCATGGCGTGGTAAAGATCAGTGATCAAGCCGCCATCCGGCAGGACTACCTCGTACCAGAGGCCGAGGACGCCCGCGGAGACCGAGCCCGGGTTCCCGATGAGGATCTGATCGATCACCAGCCCGCCGGTCACGTCGAGCGGGGTGATCGCCTCGACGGTTGCGGGCCAGGGCCATGGGTTGGTCAGCGGGTCGCCTCCCACGTAGATGGTCCTGCCGACGGCCGACTGTTCCGACGCCTGCGTCCCGACGGTGACGCGATTGCCGGCAGGCGTCAGGTCGAGCCACAGCGGGTCGTCGCTCACGCTGGGCCGGAGCGGACCGCCTGGGTATCGAAGCATGCCGACAACATTGAGCAGGACAGCCGCAACGATGACGACGGCGATCCGGACGCGGAGCGATCCCATGCCGATCATCGCGGCCGCTCAGTCTCGACCGCGCCGGAGGGCACGACCGGGTGTTGCCCCGGTGTGCGAGCCGTTGGCGACGACCGGCACGCCGGCTACGAGCACATCGTCGATCCCGACCGGGAACTGGCGCGGCTCGTCGTACGTGGCGAGGGATCGGACGCTGGCCGGATCGAAGACCACGACGTCGGCGACGAATCCATCGGCCAGCCGGCCGCGATCCCGCAAGCCCAGGCGCGCCGCCGGCATCGACGTCATCTTCGCGATCGCCTCTTCGAGGCCGAGGATGCCCTCGTCACGCACGAACTGCCCGAGGATCCGGGGGAACGAGCCATAGGTCCGGGGGCTCGGCTTCGCACCGACGAACGTCGAGTCCGTGCCGATCATCGCGACCGGATGTTGGTAGAAGCGCCGGATCCCTGCGGTGTTGGGTCCGGGCGTGACCTGGTTCAGACGCAGGTCTTCGGACAGGAGCAGATCGCAGAGCAGCTCGATCAGGTCCTCGCCGGTCTCGCGCCCGACCTCGCCGAGAGTCCGCCCTTCCCAGCGCGCATGGTCGGGCTGCCCGAAGTATCCGAGCCGGATATCGGCGATACCGCCGGCGCCGGCGTAGAGCACGCCGCGCGCCGTGAGCTCACCGCGGATCCGGGTACGCATGGCAGGGTCCGCGAGGCGCTCCTTCGTCGGACCGGGACCACCGGCCTGAACCCACGGCGGGATCGTGATCAGCAGCCGGGTCGAAGCCCATTCGTCCGGATACGCATCGAAGGTGACGTCGAGCCCCTCGGCCCGTGCGTCATCGACGAGGGCCAGCATCTGATCCGGAGTCCCAGGGAACGTGGCCCGGTGATAGAAGTGCGTGATATGCGATGGCGCCTCGCCGCGCCGGCCGATCTCGATCGCCTCGTGGAACGGGTCCAGGAACCCGTCCCCCAGTGGATAGCGGACATGCGTGTGGTAGATGCCGCCGAGTCGCCCGGCCTCCGCGGCGAGTCCCGTCAACTCAGCCGTCGAGGCGTATGAGCCGGGCGGATAGTCGAGGCCGGACGAGATGCCGTAGGCCCCTTCCTCCATGCCCTCGCGGAGCATCGAACCCATCCGGGCCAGCGCCGCATCGTCCGCGAGCACCTCCTCCCAGCCGAGGGCAGCGATCCGGAGCGGCGCATTGCCGACGAGGAACGCGATGTTGACGCTGACCTGGCCATCGAACCGGGCGAGGTAGCTCGTGACCGTGTCCCAGTCCGCGCCGCCGGGCGGTGGGTGGCCGTCCAGGCCGGCATTCAGCTCGATGAACGCCGCGAGGTCGCTCGGATCGGCGAACGGCGCGTAGGCGTTGCCGTCGACGCCGATGACCTCGGTCGTGACGCCCTGCCGAACCTTCGGTTCGTGGAGCGGCTGGGACAGGATGGTGAGACCGGAGTGGCTGTGAAGGTCGATGAATCCAGGAGCGACGATCCGCCCGGTTGCGTCGATGGTTCGTCCAGCACGCGGGGCGGATGCATCGTCGGTCGAGGTGCTGTCTCGCAGGACTTCGAGTCGGCCGTCACGGATCCCGATAGCGCCGCGGAAGCCCGGGTCACCGGTCCCGTCCACGATCGTCCCGCCCGTGATGAGCAGATCGAAGGGTTCCATCGGACCCATCTTCGCAGGTCGAGGGACTCCGGCTCGGGCTGAACCGCGTGCTAGCATCGGCAACCGTGAGCGCGTCCCCCGCCCCCGTGCCGTATCCGGTGCTACCGGCCGAGCCGCCGTTCACGTTGCGTGCCCGGGTCCTGACCCCGATGGACGTGGGCGGGATGGCCTTCCACCAGGATGGGATCGTGGTCGTCGACGCGGCCGGACGCATCGCCTGGGTCGGCTCCCGGGCCGAGTACGAGGCACGCGACGCGGATCGGGCGGGCCGCGCGGCCATTCCGCCGTCGGTTGTCACAGAGCAACCACCGATCACGGACATCCGGCCCCTCGTCGTCATGCCGGGGATGATCGATCTCCACGCCCATCTCCCCCAGCTACCGAACGCCGGGCTGGGCGCGGGCCTCGATTTGCTCGCGTGGCTCCGGCGCTACATCTTCCCGCTGGAACAACGATTCGCGAATGCAGGTGATGCGGCGGCGCTGGCTCCGGCGGCCTTCCGGGCGTTTGCGTCGGTTGGGACGACGACCGTTCTCGCCTATGGCGCTGTCTACGCGGCATCGATGCACGAGGCGTTCCGGGCCGCGGAAGCCCACGGGATCCGCGCCATCCTCGGCAAGGTGATGATGGATCGAATCACGTACGACGAGAAGATCGATCCGGCCTTGATCCTCGATCAGTCCGTGCGTGAATCGGAGGATCTCTGCTCCCGCTGGCACGGGGCCGCAGACGGGCGGCTCGGGTACGCGGTCACGCCGCGGTTTGCGGTGTCCTGCACGGCAGAGATGCTCCAAGCTTCGGCCGATCTGGCAAACCGGACCGGGGCCTGGTGGCAGACCCACGTGTCGGAGGATCCCGGCGAGATCGCGGAAGTCGCGCGCCTGTTTCCCGAGGCACAGGACTACGTCGACGTGTACGACCGGGCAGGTGGCCTGGGGTCTCGCACCGTTCTCGCCCACGCGGTCCATTTGACGGACCGGGAACTTGTCCGCCTCGTGGAAAGTGACACGCGGGTTGCGCATTGCCCGGCCTCGAACCTGTTCCTCGCGTCGGGGATCATGCCCCTCGCGCGGTTCCTCGAGGCGGGACTCGGGATTGGACTGGGCTCCGATGTGGCGGGTGGACCGGACCCTTCGATGTTCTCGGTGATGCGCGTCGGTGCCTACGCCCAGAACGCGCGGCGGACGTTGCTCGGGGAGACACTCCCATCGCTCGGGCCACTCGACTGGGTCCGGATGGGGACGCTCGCCGGCGCGAAGGCACTCGGGTTGGACGACCGAATCGGGTCAATCGAAGTGGGCAAGGAAGCCGACATCATCGCGGTCGACGCGGGGCTCACCGCCCCGGTCCGTCATGTGGACCTCGGGGCGCCGGCGCACGAACCCATCGATGTGGATCCTGCAGATATCGCGAGCAGGCTCATCTTCCGTCCGCATCCGGACATGGTCCGCGCGACCTGGGTGCGTGGACGCACCCTCGATGGACCGGGGATGAACGTCACGCTCTGATGGCCTGCGCCATCGGCGCGAGGAGAGGGACCGTCGACCCGCAGGACTCGCGTCGACGACCGTCGACGCTCAGTCCGCCGCGCCTACTTGCGCTTGGTGCGGAACTGGTTGAGGTGAACGGTCCAGTCGGAGCCGCCGGTCGCGTTCGCTGCGCAACTGCCATGCCAGCCACAGACGCACGTGATGACCTGGTCCTTGTGGACATAGGTTTCGATCACATGTCGAAGCGGCTCGGGCTCGCCGTTTCGAAGCGAGGGACGGGTCAGGGACAGTGGGCGTCCGTTCACTGGGAACTCCTGGGCACGGAGGTGGCCGCACAGTGGCGGAGGTCTCTATTCTGCCTCAAATTCGACTTTGCTGCCGATCATCGACTCCTCACCGGCAACGGGCGGGCAGCCCTATCGAGTCGCTGAGGACCCGCCGGACGTGAGGTTGGCGAGGATCGTCATCGCCTCGACCCGTTCGATCGGATCCAGTGCCGGTCCGAGGTCCACGGCGCGCTGGAGCCAGCCGCTTGCCGCAGACGCATCGCCCCGCGCGGCGGCGATGGCCCCGGCATGGAACAGCGTTCGTGCATCAGCCGCACCGGACGACATCGCGGCGGTGATCTCGGCCCACGCTTCGTCCGATGCGCCGGTTCGATAGAGCGCCCAGGCAAGGAGATCGTGGGCGCCGAAATCAGTTCGATCGAGGAGCGCGGATCGCGCCTGGTCGACGATGGCCGCGGTTGCGCCACCGTGATCCAGCTCGAAGCGGATGAGGGTTCGGTCATACACGGATCCGGCGAGGGCGGAGAGGGTTCGGGTCAGGCGGACGGTCCCGAAGGCCGCGCGAGCGGCGGCAGCGTCACCGGGTCCATTTCGGCTCGCCAGGAGATCACCGAGCAGCGCCTCGGCTTCGGGCGTCGGGGCGATCGCGGTCGCGGATCCGAGGGTCGCGATGGCCCCATCAAGGTCGCCGTTGAACGCCTGGATTCGGGCCAGCCCGAGGAGCGCCCCGAGATCTGAAGCTCGCAGCTGGACCGCCGCTGCATAGCTCGTGCCAGCTGCCGCGGGCAGGCCGGCGTTGCGCTGGTACTCGGCAAGGGCATATTCATAGAACCCGGTGTCGTCGCCGTCGGCAGCGACCGCGTCCCTGGCGGCCGTGGCCAGCGCAACGGCGCCATCGAGGTCACCAGTCACTTCGGCAAGTCGAGCGCGCCGGACATCCACAGCCGGGTTCGGCGCCTTCGCGACGAGCGTCGCAAGGTCTGCCCGCGCGGCATCGAGATTTCCGAGTTCCAGGGACGCATCCGCTCGGGTGGCGAGGGCACCGAACTGGGTCGGATCCTTTGAGACGAGGGCATCCGCGGCGGCAAAGGCGCCGTGGAAGTCGTGGAGCGAGTACAGGATGGCCGCTTCGAGGGCCCGTGCCGCTCCCTGGTCCGGGGCGATCTTGATCGCGACGCGGGTCGCTTCGAGGGCTCGTTCGTGATCGGCGAGATCGGCCGTCAGGCGGGCTCTGGCGTGATAGAGGATCGCCAGGTTCGTGGCCGAGATGAAGTCCTGCGGATTGGCCGCCAGGTTTCGGCTCCAGGCCGCGATGTTGTGGTCGAGCTGGGCAACAGACCCCGGAGCCGGGAGGACGACTCCCGCCCCAGGGATCGTCACGGTGGCATCCACTGGCCCCGCTGCGGCCGCGGCAGCAGGACTCGCAAGCGGGCGGACTGCCGTGGAGCCGAGGGCCGGCAGGTTCCAGGAACTTGCGGTCCCGGCGACAATCATCGCCAGCGCCACAGTCAGGATCGCTACCGATCGAAGTCGGATCAGGCGGGGCTCGAGGGTCCGGAGGGTGGCCATGGTGGTGAGCTGCTCCTGGGTATCGAGGCTCGGAGGTGGTAGATCAGGAGGAAGAAGGAGTGGAGCGCGATCCCCCACGGCCGCGCTCCACTCCGGGGGTCAATGCGGGACGCCGAGGTACGGGAACGCAGCGAGGTAGTCGCTGTGTGGCCCGACGCCGTCGCCATTGACGGCCCCGTCCGCGTCGCGGCCGGGGAACAGGCCCAGCGGATCGCCGCCGGTCGAGACCCGCAGCTCGACGTCGATGACGTCGTCAGCGAGGGCGCGGCCGTTGAGCGGAGCCGGAAGGGCGGAATTGCGGTCGTAGACGAGCACGTCAGGGATCAGGAACGAGGCGAGTGCCTCGGCCTGGGCCTGGGTGTATGCGCCTTCCGTGTCCAGCGAGGACAGGAAGAGCAGGCCGCCGACGACGTTGTTGAAGAACTTGCCGCCGGAGGCGGTGAGCTGCTTCGAGGGAGCGGTTCGGTTGAACGCGTTCTTGTCCGCGGTGGGCATGAACACGGTGTTGATGGCGGGCTTGCCGATCTGGTCGGCCTTGTGCCAGCCGGACTTGGTCTTGTAGCTCGTGGTCGCCCAGACACCGATCCGGTCCGGAAGCTGGGAGTTCGGGATCGACAGGACGATCGCGTTCGTATTGAGGTTCGCGAAGAAGTCGGTCGGGTTGTTGCCGAGGCCATCGCCGCCAACCGCGGTGCCCGTCGTGAGCAGCGTGGTGGTGCCGATGAAGCCGGTCAGGTCGAAGAAGAACGGGTCGGAGCGGACGCCCGCCCAGGCCCAGATGCCGTTCTTGCCGGTGCTCTTTGCAGCGGCATTGGTGTCCCCGTGAGCGATCGTGCGACCACCCGTCAGGGATACGGCGCGACGGCCGGAGTAACGGGTGATCTTGTAGTCGAGTCCGGTGGGAGCGCTCGACGCATCGGCATCCCCGTCAAGTTCGTCCTCGGTGTTGAACCTGACCACGTAGGCCAGGTCCTGGACGTTGTCGCCGTTGGTGTCGACGTTGATCACGTAGCGGACGTTCGTCCCGAAGTCGCCACCGAACAGGTTGATCGCCGGATTGACCGTGATCGCAATCGCGGTTCGGCCGGGATCGTTCGGAGCTTCGAACACGTAGAGATCGTTGAGGTCGCGATCGCCGTGCTCGGAATGCGGGGCGATGTCACCGGCAACGACCGTACCGCCGAGGGCGGGGGCGTCGAGGTGGTCGGCCGCATTGGTGAGCAGCGGAACCGCGCCGATCGAGAGGACCGTGATGGCGGCCCCCAGGGTGGCGAGTTTCTTCATAGTGCGCATATCGGGGATCCACTTCCCTTTCGTCTGAAATGGCCTGGGCTGAATACCGATCGGCGGTGTCGCGACTCCCCCACTGACCGGATGCATGGGTTGATGCGGGACCTGGTGCGAATTGGATCAATCGTCGTCGCGTTAGGCAGGTCGGCGGCGCGCGCGGGCGCGTTCCAGGGCCGACGGCGGCGGCCCCTCGGGGCGGGAAACGCGGGCGCGCCTGCGGAGGAAACGCGGGCGCGCCTGCGGAAGCCCCGGGTAAGGGCGCGAGCGGGCAGCCTCGGCGCGACGCTAGAGGACGCGCCCGGGGTTCAGGATTCCCAATGGATCCAGCGCGTCCTTGATCGCCCGCATCGCGGCGACGGCACCGACGCCCAGCTGGATGGGCAGCCACTCGCGACGCGCCGCGCCGATCCCGTGCTCGGCGGTCACCGTGCCGCCGAGATCGAGGGCCGCCCGGAAGATCTCGTCCCGGACCCGATGCGTCAGGGCCGCCGCCTCCGGATCGTCACGATCGAAGATCAGGTTCGGATGCAGATTGCCGTCGCCCGCATGCCCGAACGTGGCGCACCGCACACCGTGCGCCAGCGTGATCCGCTCGATCGCGCGCAGCAATTCCGGGACCCGTGCGCGCGGCACGCCGACATCCTCCATCCGAACGGTCCCCTGCCGCTCGAGGGCTCGGAGTGCGAGCCGTCGTGCCTGACGCAGCCAGTCGGCTTCCTGCGCATCTGCCGCCCGCACGGCCGAGCGACCACCCGCGGCGAGACAGGCCGCCTCGGCCACGTCGAGTTCGGCACCCGCGTTGGCTCCGGGTGCGTCCGATTCGACCATCAGCATGGCCTCGGCGTCGACATCGAGGCCCAGGTGATGCCAGTCCTCCACGGCCCGGATGGTTTCGCGATCCATCAGCTCCAGGGTCACGGGCACGAGCCCGTCGGCAGTCATCCGCGCCACGGCATCGCCGGCGGAATCGAGGGAATCGAAGAAGACGAGCAGCGTCGAACGTGGACCGGGCGCGGGCCGAAGTCGGAGCGTCGCCTCGGTGATGATCCCGAGCGTCCCCTGGCTGCCGACGAACAAATGGGTGAGGCTATAGCCGGCCACGTCCTTGACGTTGCGGCCGCCGGTCCGGATGACCGTCCCGTCGGCCATCACGACCTCGAGCCCGAGGACCGAGTCGCGGGTCTGGCCGTACTTCACACAGCACAAGCCGCCCGCGTTGGTGCCGAGGTTGCCACCGATCGAACAGCTCTCGTAGCTCGCCGGGTCCGGGGCGTAGAACAGGCCTTCGGCCGCGACGGCGGCCTTCAGGGCAGCGTTGATGACGCCCGGCTGGGTGACCACGCAGAGATTTGTGGCGTCGATCTCGAGAACCTGGTCGAGACGGGTCAGCACGATCGTCAACGCACCTTCGATCCCGGCCGCGCCCCCGGAGAGTCCCGTGCCGGCTCCGCGCGGAACCACTGCCACCCGATGCCGAGTGGCCAACCTGAGCAACCCCGATACGTCGGCGGTCGATGCCGGAAACGCCACCGCACCGGGGAGGCCCGCTTCGAGATAGGCCGTTTCATCGAGCCGATACGACTCGCGATCCGTCGGGTCGGTCAGGACCCGCACCTCGGGCAGCTCCGTGGCGACGTCGGCCAGAAGGCTCGCGAGGGCCGCGGGGTCGGTGTGGGTGATCATGAGCCGATGGTAGCCGCGCTTCGGCGCGCGGGTCACGTCGGGGAACGGTGCGGCGTCCTACGATCCGTCCGATGAACCACCGACACGCGACAGAGCGCCCCGCCCTCGTTGCCGTGTTCGTCGCGCTCGCGATCCTTGCAGGAGCGTGCGGGCCGCGGAGTGCGTCGCCGAGGGCCACACCTCGGGCGAGCCAGGGATCCGGGCCGATGGTCCCGGCCACTGCGACCCCGGGGCCGACCGCAACGCCGACGGCCACCCCGACCGCCAAACCCTGGCCCGCGCCAACGAGTCCGGGAACCGCGATCGTCGCGGGCAGCGTCGATCGCTCATCCCTCAATCTCGAAGCTACGTACGACGCCGACGTCAATATCGCGGTCGCCACCGGCGTCGTGACCGTGGCCGTGACGATGAGCGTGCGCAATACCTCGGGCGGGCCGATCGATCGGATCGAGCTGAACACGATCGCCGCCCGGCTCGGGAACATGACGCTTCGAGGTGTGTCGGTCGATGACCAACCCGCGGCCGTGACCGTGGACGACCAGACGATCTTCGTCCCGCTTGGTGGCGTGTTGCCGGACGGCGCGCCAGCTACGGTCCGGATCGGCTACCGCGCAACGCTGACCCGCGACCTGGCGGGCTCGGACTGGCTGTTCAGCCGTTCGGGCGGCATGATCGCGATGTACCGCTGGATCCCGTGGGTGAGCAAGGCCGTGCCCTTCGATCGACCCAATCACGGGGATCCGTTCGTGACGCCAACGAGCTCGGAGGTCCATGTCCGCGTGACGACCGACGTCCCGATGGTCCTTGCCTCACCCGGGCCCCGTCCGACGCTCGACGGCCTGACGGCCACCTTCGTGGTCAGCGACGTGCGTGATGTCGCGATCGTCCTGGCGCCCGACTTCATCGAGACCATTGCCGATGCCGGCGGCGTGGCCGTTCGCGCTTATACGCGGCCCGGGGGGCTCGACCGAACTCGCGTCATGGCCCAGGTGAAGCACGCGATCAAGGGGATCGGCAACCAGGTCGGCGTTGCCTATCCCTGGCCCTCGTTCACGGTCGCGGAGATCGCCGGTGGCTACGGCATGGAATCACCGGCAATGATCTGGATCCCGCGCCCAACCACGAGCGCGAACCTCCCCTACCTGATCCATCACGAGACCGCCCACCAGTGGTTCTACGGTCTCGTCGGCAACGACCAGCAGGGTGAGCCGTTCGCCGATGAGGCGGCCGCGGACTACGTCGCGCGGACCGTGCTCGGGATCAAGCGGGCGAGCCGATGCGCGGTGGCGCCGCTCGACCGTGACATCACTCGCTACTCACAGGCGTGCTACTACGAGGTTGTATACATCCAGGGCGGCAACGTGCTCGACGAGCTGCGTCGAAACATGGGCACGGCCGCGTTCTGGAGCGCGGTGGGTGGCTACCTGACGGACCATCGCTTCGGGCTGGCCGGCACGCAAACGCTTCTGGATGCTCTGGTCAAGGCGAGTCCGGTCGACCTCGGTCCGATCCTGCAGGCACGGTTCCCGGCGATCTACTGACCGCGAGTTGCCCGCACCTGCTAGCGGTCGCCGGGTCGACGCCCCACGAGCCACCACGCAGCGGGGAACGCCACGGCAGCGAGGGCCAGCTTGAGGATTTCGACGCCGACGAACGGCGTCAGGCCGTTGGCAATCGCCCAATCCAGCGGCTGACTCGCCGCGATGGCCAGCCATGGGACGCCGATCGCGAAGATCGCGATGTCGCCGATCAGCATCGCGCCGACTGCGCCGCGAAGATTTCGATCCCAGCCGAGCTCGGCGAGCCGGCCGACCAGCGCCCCGGCGAGGATGAACCCGATCAGATAGCCACCGGTCGCCCCGGACACGATCTCCCAGCCGTGCTTGGCGTCCGCATAGACCGGCAGGCCAACGATCCCGAGCAACAGGTAGAGCGTCGTCGCAGCCACGCCGCGTTTGAAGCCGAGCGCCCCGCTCGCCAGGAGCACCGCAAAGGTCTGCCCGGAAAATGGAACGGGATTACCCGGCAGGTAGAAGCGCACCTGCGCGGCCACGGCAATCAGCAACGCGCCGAGCAGGATCAGCGCGAGGTGGCGCAGCCGAACGCCGAGCCCGTCCGACACACGGATCGGTACAAGAAAGTCGGCAATCGTGATTCCGCGCTCGCCGGCCGCGGAGCGGTCCAGGCGCGGTACCGAGATGGTCATCCAGTCCTCCACACGCGGAACCCGGCCGCGGGGGGCGAGTCTATCAGACGAAGTGGCGCCATCTGAAGGGCAACGTCTGGTTCCCGGCCGGACGATCCGGCCCTGCGCCACCCCCGGCGGCCGCGCGTCTAGCTGAACTGGAGCGACCGAATGATCGAGACACGGGAGGCGACGGCCGCCGGGTAGTACGAGGCCACGATCGAACTCGCGATGCCGAGGACGGCGGCCGCCCCGATGGAGCCCCACGGCAGCGCCATCGAAGCGTCGAAGTCGCCGGAGAACAGGAGCAGGATCACGCCGATCCCGAGGCCGACCAGGATTCCGAGCAGGCTGCCGACGAAACCGAGGATGATCGCCTCGGTGACGACCATGCGTGAGGCCTGACGACGAGTCATCCCGATCGCGCGCAGGACGCCAAGCTCCCGGATCCGCTCCATGACGCCCATGCCCAGTGTGTTCACGATTCCCAGCCCAGCGACGAGCAGGGCAACCAGCGAGAACGCATCGAACAGTCCGAAGACGCGCCCCAATGCTTCGATAACGGCCCCTTCAATCCGGGTCAGCGAATTCGCCTCGAGGGCGTACTGGGCCGCGAGCGCTTCGACGGCCGATCGCTCGCCAGCCGTCGCTCCCGGCGCGAATCGAACGGCGAATACATCGGCGCCGGTCACCCCGATCGGTCCCGATGCATCCTTCCAGCCGACCAGAATGGCCTCGCCGCCGCCGCTCGGAAGCGATCGCTCCACGATCCCGGCAACGCGGAGCGACAGCGTCGCGCCGTTTCCAAGTGCCAGGCTGATGGGATCGCCGACCTTCAGTTCGAGGCGTTCGGCAGCGGCTGCCGGCAGGATCGCAGCGCCGCCGGCATCAAGGGCACCCAGCGCCGCCGTACGATCGCCGCTCAGGAATGTCAATCGACCATCGGCCAGGAAGTCCGCACCGACAACCGCGGCGGCATCTACCCGAACGCCGCGATAGGCGAGGTCGAAGGTCGCGATCGGCGAGACGGAGCGCACGCCGGGCAGCGCAGCGAGATCCGGCTGCACGGGTTCGTCCAGCCCGACCGGGCGAATGCTGGTCAGGACCTCGTCACCGGGCACGACGTCCGCGAGCCAGGCCGTGGCGCGATGGCGAGCGGCGTCGGCGGTCCAGCCCAGGGCCACAACCATGGCGAGCCCGATCACGAGGGCACCGAGCGTGAGGGCGGTTCGGCTTCGATCCCGTGACATCGAACCCCGCGCCAGCCGCTCCTCGAGACGAAGAACGCCCGAGATCGGCAGGCCGATGATCCGAGCCAGCGGCGGCAGCAGGAGCGGCGTCGCCAGGGTTGCGAGCAGGAGGACCCCGTACACCACCACCGCCCGATCGGCGCCGACGGACCCGGCCGCAGGCGGCCAGACGAGGAGGGCCAGGAGGGCGACGAACCCGAG